>DHOG01000133.1:14122-44756 GCA_002410715.1 Ruminococcaceae bacterium UBA5396
ATTTGTGAAGGTAATATTTAGTTTTAATTAAAACCAGTATAAATATATTATCCTTGTGATATTAATCAACAACAAAACTATATAAGACAAGGGTAAGTCTTTTAAAAAGATTATAACACATAAAATTTGAACGTGTCAATGTGTTTTGTTAATTACTAATAAATGTATCTTAATTATTAGAGGTGAAAGGGTATTTATTAAATTAATGTGTTTAAGCAGGCAATAACAACCCTATTTTTCTTTACATTGTATGATAATTTGTGCTATAATAATTGTGTTTCAGCAATAGATATTGGAACGATATAAAAAGGAATGAAGTCATTATGCCAACAATAAAAGACATAGCACAACTTGCCGGCGTTTCCCATGGCACTGTTTCAAATGTGTTAAACGGAAAAGGTAATGTCTGTCTTGAAAAAATAAAGCTGGTTGAGGACGCAGCAGAGCAGCTGGGTTACAGTATGAACCGTCAGGCCAAAAACCTGCGCAAATCGATGGCGGACATTTTTGTTGTGATTCTCCCATATCTCCAAACACCTGAATATGTTGAGTTTTATGATGCAATTAGGCTAAGTGCTGAAAGCTTAGGTTATAAGCTGCAATTATACCTTACCGACAATATCCCAACGAAGGAACTGGAAGTTCTAAGAAACCTGGATATGCAGCGAGTTCGCGGTATCGCTGTAATTTCTTGTCTCAGAAATAACCAGGCAGAAATTTACGCTCAACTGGAGAAAAAATCAATCCGAGTCATTTTTGCCGAACGCAAACCCAAGAATATAGATTGTTTTTATACCGGATTTGATTTTAAACAGGCTGGCGTCGATATAGCAAGGTATATTTCCGATCACCTTCCCAATATCAAGACCGTCGGACTATTTACTTTAAGTGCAGCCTATTCCTCTGAGAACAACTTTATCCGCGGTATTTCATCATTGCAGAATGCTGAAATACTCCACATAAAAACCGATATGAATCTTGCATTTACACACGCTTTCGCTTTTTTTGAAAACGCATATCCTGGGGTAATAGTCACCACTCATTATCAGCTTGCCGAAGAATTAAAAAGAGCATATAACACCTTGGACTTGGAATGTCCACCTGTAATAATCAGTCTTGCACCCTCAAATTTAAACTCTGGCCATAATATTAATAGTTATCGGCTAAATTACGGGCATTTAGGGAAAAACGTATTCTCACAGCTTTTAACGCCCGATGCATCAAAAAAAGATTTGTTGCTGCAAATGGACGGTTTTTCCCGAAAGTTCAATTTTAATCTTGCTCCAAAAAATAAAACAATTAACGTTCTTACACTGGCGAGCCCCTCTACCCGTGCACTTATGCAGCTTGCGCCCACTTTCACAAAAAAAACCGGCATTTCTGTGAACTTTGCGGTGTTTTCGTACGAAGAATTGTATAATATCATTAGCGATATTGAAAACTACAGCTTTTATGACATTATAAGGCTTGATGTAATATGGTTGCCATGGTTTGCAGAAAAAGTACTAAAAGAGCTGGATTTCGACGGTTTGGGATTTGATCGCATAAAAGAGAGGGTCATTCCCAATGTACTTGATAACTATTCTATAATTAACGGTAAATGCTACGCCTTGCCGTTAGATTTAAGTATACAGTTGCTTTTTTATAGAAAAGATCTTTACGAAGACCCAAAAATTAAACGTATGTACTACGAGCACACCAAATCCTCACTCCAAGTGCCACAAAGTTACCGTGAATTTAATGACATCTCTGCTTTTTTTACAAAAAGCTACAACGGAATGTCACCGGTGCAATACGGCACAGTGATGCCTCTTGGCAACTCAAGTATAATAACTGTTGAATATCTGTCACGGCTTCACGATTTGAACGGAGATGTATTTGGCAACACTGGTCTTTGTACTTTGGACAGCAACGAAGCTTCCAAGGCACTTACATATTATAAAGAGGCCTTTCAATATTCCCCTGCCACAACCGGAGATTCCTGGTGGAATATTTCTGCACAGCATTTCGCAGAGGGTGATGCGGCGCAAATCATAATATTCACCAATTACGCCACAGATATTATCAATTCACGCACATCAAAAGTATTAGGCAATATCGGTTGCGGAACCGTGCCCGGCAATCATCCTGCTATCGGCGGCGGCACTTTAGGCATATCGAAATATTCACAGAATGCAGAGGAAAGCGTTGAGTTTTTAAAGTGGGTTTCCAATGAAGAAATTGCAACCGCATTTACTTTTTTAGGAGGTATTGCCCCGTATGAAAGTATTTTTTCAAACAACCGGCTATTATCACTATATCCTTGGCTTACTGCTGCTAAAGAGGGTATAATAAACGGCTCGGTCAAGCGTTTTTTGGAGCACACAAATACTGTTGTTGAAGAGAAAAAGATAGATACTATCTTAGGAGTTGCGATTAAAAACTACCTTCTGAACATAATTGATGAAAAACAAACACTTCATCAGGCTAAATCCAGTATTGATGCATTCATGGCACCTTATTTGAAAAAATAACAAACAATAGCTGAGTAAAAACACAGGAATGAAAATCGTTCCTGTGTTTTTTGTGACTCTATTGACACGTTCCAATTTACGTGATATTCTTTTTATATCATTTAATACAAGTTTACTGGAGGTGTGTCGTTTGTTGTGGTATGAAGTACCTTTGCGTTTGATGCTTTCTGTTACCTGCGGGTTTATCATCGGATTGGAGAGAGAGCGACGCCATCGCCCTGCAGGTATAAAAACGCACATTCTTGTTTGCATGGGTGCGGCTCTAGTATCATTAATCCAAGTCTATATGATTAATGAGGTACTTACACAAATTTCACTTGACCCGAATTTGGCATCTGTGCTGAAAAGTGACTACGGACGTATGGGTGCACAGGTAATCAGCGGTATCGGATTCCTCGGAGCCGGAACTATAATGAAAACAAAAGGGTCTATCCAAGGACTAACTACAGCTTCAACAGTATGGCTTTCAGCCTGTGTCGGATTGGCGATCGGAATGGGCTATTATTACATTAGCTTAATTTCACTGGCATTTACTATTTTGGTATTGGTGAGTCTAAATTTTATTCAAAAAGCCGTTCAAAAAAGTATTGGAATAAAAAAAGTGGAAGTTACACTATTGAACAAAAAAGACGGTATGAATTTTATAAATGATTATTGTATTTTCCGCAACATCATTATTAAAAACATTGAATATATGGAACTATCAGATGAAAAAGACGAAGATGCAAGAATACAGCGATTATTTACATATGAATTTTCTTTAATGCTGCCACGCAATATAACACTTGATAATGTTATTATGGATCTTCAAATGGATGACTCTATTGTTAATGTTTCAGCGCTATCTGTTCTATAAAACAATTGATATATGATGAAAAAGGCCATTTGATAAGAAGTTGATAGTAGTAGATGCATTACTTGGAAAGTCTGAAATGTTGAATGCGTTTGTTTACCCTGATTATAATTTTGATGCTAAAAGAGGTACTATTGAATATTATCTTGGACCTGCTGTTATGTGGAAGGATTTTTCGAATTTAACTATCAATCTATATCTTGATGAAGATATGCCAATTATCAAAAGCAGTAATTTGGAGCTTGAAAAAGTTGGCACACGCACATATCAATATGTTTCAGACATACTTCCCGGAAAAAACTAGAAATAGTTATTGACGAAAACTGGTATCAAAATATTTTCATCAGTATTATAAGTCCGTATCTATCTATGACTCTTATGTTGTTTTCTCGGTTTATTTTAATAGGATTGGCAATTATTATCTTTGTTATTTGGCATGTTCGTAAAAGAAAAAACACACGAGCCAAAACCATTGGCTATGAGCATAATCCCCTTAAATCACCTTGCATCTTTTTCGTTGCATCTTTACAAAAACAAACGACAATTTTCTAT
Organism: Ruminococcaceae bacterium UBA5396; assembly: GCA_002410715.1. GTDB lineage: Bacteria > Bacillota > Clostridia > Oscillospirales > Acutalibacteraceae > Avimonas. The sequence goes on from DHOG01000133.1 coordinate 18,041, forward strand.
CGGAAATTGTCGTTTGTTTTTGTGTTCTTCTCTTCTCATTTTTTGTTTCACTCTTCTCTGAAAATAACTGCTTATCAACAAATCTTTTCTTTTTTTCGACTTAACAGTATTGACAATATATTGGCGATTTTATACAATGACTGTAGTCAGCAAATATTATTGCATAGCAGACAAGCCCTATGAGTCTGGAGTAATTTGATATGTTTCGTAATATGCCCGCCAAAAGTGCTTTGATTTATGTTGTAATTGCAACGGTTACAGCGGTGTTATCCTTAGCTGCCTTGATTTTGGTTTCTATTAACTCTAAAAATCAAATAAGTTTAGCGATTGAGATAATTCAGCTTTTCAATTCACTTGTTGCATTGACCGGAATGATAAGCTGTATTCTGATATATAAGGATTTGCTACTGCCGAAAATCGTTGTTCAGTCACTTATCTGCTTTGTATTGGGTGAACTTTACTGGGTACTTCATGTCTACATAAGAGGCTATGAACAAGTCGGCGTTTTCTCCATATCTGATATTTCATGGATCGGGTTTTACCTTTTTCTTCTCACAGCCTGCCGAAATGTATTTCACCCGGTTATTGATTTTAAGGATAAATACAGGAAGATTAATATTGTTTCTCTATTCGCTCCAATTTTTATTATTGGTATTAATTCGGTTTTGTATCTTACGGGTGATAGCTTATTTTATACAATTATCTATACTGTTCCGACTGCATTTCTTTCTTATTGCACCTTGCGGTTATTCCTCACATCCTTCAAAAATAAAAAGCTAAAAGGCTTCGGTTCATATCACATAATTATCGGATTGATTCTTTTGATTGATAATTTGACCTGCCTTACATGGAATCTTGGCTTTGAGTATATGGCATACATTTTTAAATTCTGTTTTGCGTTGCTTTTGCTGCCAATCACTTCGGCAGTATATAAGGGGGTGCGGAATTGTCCCCTATAGTGAATATATTTATCTGCATAGTTGCTCCCCTGCTGTTGACACTGTTTATACTCAAGGATAGTGCAAGGCGCTTCAATCTATTTTTTATCATAGGTATGGCAATTGCGCTTTTGGCAAGTTCTATCAATCCACTTATTATGAAGCTTGCTCATTATGGTAGCCTTGATACGGCAATTTATATAGCACCGATAAGTGAGGAAGTTATTAAGGCACTTCCGATATTTATATATGTTTTGATTTTCAAGCCGGAGAAGAATGATATCATTGTAGCGGCATTAGCAATAGGTATCGGCTTTGCTACGCTGGAAAACTGCACATACATTAGTGCATATAGCAACGCTGATTTGCTTTTTGCTGTACTGCGAGGGTTTGCATCCGGTATCATGCACGCGGTTAACACAGCGGTAGTCGGCTTTGGAATGTGCCATGCCTATGACAAAAAGCCGGATGCTGTTTTCACTTTCGCTCTGCTTGGTGCTGTGATTACATATCACTCAATTTATAATATGCTGGTTACGGCCCCGACAAAAATTAAGCATATAGGCTGGATTATGCCAATGCTTACCGCAACAGTTATAACTTTCATAAGACAGAGGGAATATGGTATACGGCTGTTAAAAAGGATATTTCGTATTAAAAATGAAGTGACATTAAAAACAGTAGACGAAAGTGAAATGGAGGATTTTGTTAATGAGCAAAAAGATTTTGACGATGATTTTGGCGATATGTATGATGATACCACTGATTACATCATGCCAAGGCAGCAGCGGGAATGTTAGTGTCGGCATCAATCAAAAGCAGGCGGCACAGGCGGATCAGCTCGGACTTGCAGGAGCAATGGGCGAGACAATTAAAGGCGAATACGGTGGATATCTCGGATACGGTTATAATGTTGTTACAAGTGCATATTTTAACTCGAATGACGTAAGTTCTCGCGCAGAAATATTCGATACCGATCTACTTCTTGAAGACAAAAGGCTGCGTAAGATTGCACTTTCCCAAACCGATACGGCGCTGTATATGGGTGAAACTATGGAGTCGTATCAAAAAGACGTTTCAACAAATCTGGGTCTATCTTTTTCATATGGACTTTTCTCAAAGGTAAAGGGAGATTTCTCACTTTCGGCAGACACAAACACATCCGGAATGAGCAAAAGCGTATTTATTAAAAATCAAATTAAAATACAAAAGGAAAGACAATTCATCAAATATGGCGACCTTGAAATGGATGAGATTAAAGAATATGTGTATAAGTCTGTCCTTAAAAGGATTAACGCTGATATTTCCGGTAAAACAGATGAGGAAAAACAAAAATATTATGATGAGGAGATATTTGACAGATACGGAACCCATGTGCTGATGGACATTATGCTGGGCGGCAGAATGGATTTGAATTATGTCTATAATAACACCTCTAAAAAATCTATGCAGGACATCAAGATGGAATTAGATGCGACATATAAAACATTTGCCGCTAAGGTTTCAGGCAGCGTCAGCACAGACATTTCAACCAAGTCCGAAAGCTTTGCCAAAAATTCAACCTTTAAGGCATCCCGCGTCGGCGGCTCGGTTTCACCTGACATCAATACATATGAGAAGGCATTGGACACCTATAAGGATTGGTCACAAAGCATACAGGATGGTATATCGCTCGAGTTTTTCGATGTGGGGAATAATTGTCAAGATTCCCTGCTGCCTATATGGGAATTTGCAGATAGCGAAGAAAAGCGGACCGAAATCATTTTGGCGTATCAAAATTATGTGAGCAAAGCCGGAAAGTTTTTTGCCGACCTTGACAAGAGTATTGGTAAGGAAGCCATGCCTCTCTATATTAAAAATATTTATATAGGCTCTAATCCCCAATCCGCACTCGCAAAAAGTGATGTTGATACGCAGATTGCGTTAAAGGAACCAGATTATCTTAAAAAGGTTATTATACCTATTGATTTAAATAAAAGTGCAGGCGGGGATTATATCTATATCGGCTATACAATGACAACTAACCCCGACGAGGCAATACGGGATATTAAAATTGAGGCATTCACCAGCGGTAGTGCAAACAAAACGAAATCCGGTTATTCATTTATAGATTCAGACTTGAATAAAAATTCATCAAGGTATTCTGCAAGCGTGGCGTCATACATCTATCTTTATTATTCAAAAGATAAAACAAAGGGTGAGCCCATACGCGAAATCGGAATCGAAGTAGATGGAGTGTATTCGTTTGGGACGGTGGGCACTGGTTGGATTCCTTCTTTGCGTTTTAACAGTAACGATAAATATGACTTAAATAAGGGTGTTGCTAACTCTGCGTATATCTATATTTGGTTTAAAAGATAAAATTATAAAATTGTTCCACCCGCCTTTGAAATTATTTGTTTCAAGGGCGGGTATTTTTAAACATGTTAAGTTTATGATATAAACGCTATTTGTTTTATTCTGAGAAATAAGTATACTATATTAATCAACTAATAATGAAAGAGGAACAAATGAATTATAACGGAAAAAACAGAAAGCTAAAGGCTAAGGCTACCAGAGAAAAAATATATAAAAGTGCAGAGAAGCTATTTTCTCAGAACGATTACAATAAAGTATCTGTAGATGCCATTGTAGAAGCAGCGGGTGTAGCGAAGGGCTCTTTTTATGTGCACTTTGCATCAAAGGATGCTTTAATTGCTATGCTTATAAACGATCATGTTGAAAAAGCGGACACTGATTACAAAGCCTTTTTAGACACTTTTCATGAAGACGCTTCGGCAGAGACAATTATTCTTTCGCTCATTGGGACAATTTCCGATGAGCTTATAGATAAGATCGGCTACGGCAAAATGAAAGCTGTTTATAAGGCGCAAATAGCAAAAGATGTGGACACAGGCGCTGTTATGGGCTACAACCGAGCACTTTATAAAATGTTCAGCGACGTGTTGGAGAGGGGTATACGAAAGGGAGAATTCAAATCCGGGCTATTCCCTGATCTTCTTGCTCGCCATTTTATGCTCGCAATCAGGGGAATTACCTATGAGTGGTGCATACGCTATCCTGAATTTGATTTAAAAACTCAGGCGGTAGAACACTTTGAAATACTCATTAACGGTCTTAAGGGATAATGTCATGTTTTCGAGGTATAAAATCAATATAAAGACAATTTCACCTTCACTCTATTGAATACTTTGGATTGTCGTGCGATCACGATAAGATCATTGAAAGAGAGCAATACTGGAAAGCGTGCTTTAACACCATAAAAAAGGTTATAATGACAATTAGTTATTCATATCCTACATACAGCGACTAGAATCTCATTCTATCCAGTTCTGTATATTCCCATATTATTGTGGTTGCTATTAATCTTATGATAATCCTCGCTCGATCTATCCTTTTGCTTTTTCCTCTGCAATCTCCGCTTTCATCTGAACATTCAGCTCAGCGAGCTTTTCTTCGCATTCTCCCCGCGTCGGTGCATAGATGTTCTAGATATGCGTTTGCCGACTGCGGATGTGTAATTATATAATTACTATTTATTATTTTTATCGGGTATCCCGTCCCCGGTGATTTCCAAGAAAAACTGCGGCTCAAACTCCGGCTCTATCTCGCCCGATGCGGATTGCATGTACCGAACTACAATTCTGATAGATTCATCTTGCGTACCCGGTTTGTATTTGATTCCATCGCTGTAGAAGTAGTCCTGCCACGCATGATTATAATCAAGATAAGCGTTTAATTTATCAATGATCTCTTTGACTTGATCTTCACTTACAATATTCCAGTTAATCGTTACTTTTTTAACAAAGGACCGGGAATCATACACCTTGGTTACCTTTCCCAAGTTGGGAAAATCAGAGGGCAACATCTCCGAAGGCCAGTCGATTGTAAAAGTCGGTACCGGCTCACCTTGAGCGATTGCAGAGCTCGTATTATTTTCATTGGTTGGACTGCTGGTATCGCTTGTGGAATGACGGCTGTTTTCCTTTTCTGCATTGTCAGAAGTACATGATACAAAATAGAAAGATAACAGCATCACAAGCACGAAAAAAAGTAATTTTTTCATTATTCTTGTTTCCCCTTTATTTAATAATTGTAATGGCTCCGATGACGGGAAGTGGCTTTTGCACGCCTTTATTTGCGTTCACCATACCGATGATGACAAGCGCCAGAACAGCAATAGCCCAGCCCCAACCTATAAGCGATGTGATTGCCCATAGCCTCAATGAAATCGACAGAAGCACGGATGAAAGGACGGTCACTACAATTTGGCCCGCAATCGACGTGAGCAGCAGCAAAAGCCCTTGATTTGCATGGAAACGTCCCATTTTTGAGCTTGGACAGGAAACGAGGGGGAGAAAAAACAGTATGTAGGACAGTATGAATATCACCTTGTTTTCCTGTGCTTCATTATTAACAGGCACAGCCTGGGCAGGTGGTTGCTCATTCATCGGTGCGGATGCAGCAACAATTGGAGAGCCGCACCCATCGCAAAATTTTGCATTGTCCATCAGTTTTTTTCCGCAGTTTATACAATTCATAATAATACCTCCAAATATTGTAATATTATATTCTCCATAGGTAGACTGCCAATTCAATCATTTGCAGCTTATTCCTGCTTTTCAAAAGTAATCGTACTCACATCTGCGCCAACAGATAAGGTGATTCGATCTCCCCCACTATTTGACGCGGCGTAAACATAGAGGTCATTGATTTCGGCTTCGTTAACATCTTCCGTAAAGCCATGGTCTTTAATTTTTTCAACATATTCCGTAAAGGAGGGTATCACTTCAAGGCTATAATTGGTGGCGCTACCTGCCGTCCAATAGGCAACGACCTTGACGCCGGGATCAGGCAAGCCGCCCATTTTTTCGCTGTCCCATTTTTTATCGGTGCCTCCAATAACAGCGCCTTCACCTTCATCTTCGTCAGAGGGTGGCTCCCCCTTGCTGGACATAATGCTTCCTGATCCATCTTCCTTATCATACGCAAAAGCGACTGTTAAGCCCTCTTTGTTTGTGCCGTTGAATATATAATCATCCAAAGTGGCTGCATTGTAGGTGAAACCCGCGGATTTTATTTTTTCTATATACTCTTTCGCATCCTTTTCTTTCATTCCACTAAAGCCATACATTGCGCCGTCCTCGGAAATCAGAGAAGTTTCCAGCTTTGCTTTGGGCGAGTCCAACCCATGCATTTTTGATTTTTCCCATTTTTTCTCACCGATTACAACATCATTGCCATGGTTATCCTTGTCTTTAATAATGATATTCCCGTCCTTATCCACCTTAACATTTCCACCTAAAAAGCAGCCCGCCAGCGAAATCGCCAGTATAAGCACCAGCAGCATACAAAAAATTACCCTCATTAACTTCAATCCAAAACACCTCATTTCTAATTTTTGCCTTGATACGTGTAGATTTAACTATCTTCACGATACTTGACAATCAACTCCGCCGAAGATATTACGTTTAACTTGCTGTATATACTGTTTACATGGGCTTTTACATCACTCCGTTTCATATTTAGTCTTTGGGAACACTCTTCTGTTGAAAATCCTTCGCGCAAAAACATAAAAATCTTATACTCCAGTGTAGTAAGCAGGGAAAGCCTTTGTTGATAAGCTCCATTATTTTCATAAAGATTTGGTTGCCCAAGCCGACTTTTTTTCATGCGGATCTTATCAATCCATGACATCAGCGCACCACCTCCCTTTCAGAGTTTCTTTATTTCAGCTTATGGGAGAAATAGGATTTCTGCAACCCGGTAAAAGACATGAGAACGTAAAAGAACGTCTCATTAGTTCTAATGAGACGTTCTTTTCAGCATCTTAATCATAATTAAAGCCATCTAAAACAAAGAACCTCGTGTCAATTTGGCGCGAGATTCTTTATGGATGGTGTTATTAACTTTTTAGTCGTCCAAATGATCAATGGCGTACTGTGCTTCTTCTTTTGTGAATTTTTCACCGTAGTCAGAAATCAGCTGGTCATAGATTGCACTTTTAGACATGCTCATGGTCTTTTGATAAGATTTTGCTTTTTCCAATGCATTTGCTTTCCAATCAGCTTTCATGTTATCAATTGCATACTGCGCGGCATCTGCCGGAAATTTCTCTCCATATTCAGATGTTAATTGATCATAAATACCTTTTTTGGACATGTGCATTGTTTTGGAATATGATTCAGCTTTGCGTAAAGCGTTTTGAAACTCGACTGAAGGCTTTTTACCTAAAGAATACACAATTTTAATCGTGTCTCCTTCTGTAACAACTTGGTTTGCTTTTTTGCTTTGACTGATGAAAGCGCCGCTTGCTACGGTGTTAGAATATTCTTCATCAAATTTACAAGTAATCTTATTGGTATCCGCCCATGCTTGTATATCTGCTTTACTCATTGAGCTAAAGTCCACAATGGTTACTTTAGCTTTTTCACTTGCTTTTTTTGAAGTGACGCTTGTGGTGCTAACATTACTGCTGGAATTAGTTTTATCGGAAGAATCATCTGTGTTTCCTTGGTTTCCGAGATTACTGATTACACCAATCGCTATCACCGCAATAATTACCCAAAACCACCACTTTTGAAATATAGGCTTTTTAATTGGTTTTTGCATTATAGGTGCCACAGGTGTTTGCTGAGCAACATCAGGTTGTTCACTTGCCATTTGAAGGGCTGTACCACAGTGTTCACAAAATTTACCATTGCTTTCCGATCCACAACTTGGACATTTCATGATTGTTCTCCTCCATTATTTTTTATATCTCTATCGGCGAGCCACAATACTCACAGCTGTTAGCTCTTCCAATAAATACAGTATTACATTGATATCATTTACATAAAAGTTTAAAAGCTTTATACCGTAATCATCCATAGTAGGTTTTATACGTTGGCATAAAAATTCGGAAAGCTCGTCAAGATAAGCATTTATTTCGAGAGCACTGATTTCTTCTTTAATTAAGTATGAAGATATTGCATCTTTTGCCTTTGTGAGAAATAGTCCTCTAAAATATTTTAAAATATCGTTCTTATTAAATGTTCCCAGTGTTCCAACAAGCTTTGTCATAAACTTGCGGCTGTCATCAATTTGAATTCCAAACTGACCAAATGAACGCAAGGGTATAAACACCTTGTATTTCGGGTCTTGCAGTTGAATGGGCGTTGCGGTTCCCCATTTAACATCAAGCGAATATACCTTGTTTATGTACCATACCTCTGCCGTAAATGGGCTTCTTCCACCAAAAGGCATATTTATGATCTTGTTAAGTAATGGAATATTGGCTGTTTGAAGCGTATGCCTTCCAGCTGTAAACAAATCAAGTGCCTGGCCGCCCTTATATAGGATAGCTTCTTGACTTTCGTTTACAATTAGTTGTGTCCAAGTGCCGAGTTCCTCGCTTGGAAATTTCCATGCGAACACATCAGGTGTGCCATTATATTTTACTATCTCAACGATTGCCATTATTGGTTACCCCCTAATATTTCTTCAAGTTCATCCGTGTAGATGTCAAGTGCCTTCATAAGCTTGTTGGTGTCAGAGTTTTTGCTGAATATAAGAATAAGCGACAAAAACGTATTCCAGGTCATACTTCGTTGTCCTTTTTCAAAGAGAATTACAGTACTTCGACTAACACCAATCAAATTGGCAAGTTCCTCTTGCGTCATATTCAGTTTTGTACGCAAGGTGGGCAAATTTTCCGCCATTTTTGCAATATATTCCAATCTTTCCATTTCGTTCATCAAACCACCTTCCTTTAGGTTGGTGAGCATACCATATCATACCAATAGCCTGTTGTCAATACAATATGTGACATTTTGTAGGAATATGTCTCAGCAAAATTGAGGAAATAATTTCACACCTGTTTGCATAATCAAATACAGGCATCCCGACTACAGAAAGTTTATTAGATGCAGCAAACCACCGATTAATGGAATCCTGCTCGGCAACATCCTTATTGGTTTTGCCAATCCGACAAAACTTATTATAAAGGGATATTTACAACGCTGTTGACATTAATCCCCTGCTTGTTACTTGTTTTATCTCCAATCCTATGATAAAATATTGTATATTATGCTCAAAACAATCTGGTTATGGAGGGGTATCTTGTGTATATACGGCCAATTCGCTATCAGTCGTTTAAAAAATATGGGCATACGATTCGCAGCACCGACAATCTTACACAACTTTACAGCTATGATTATGCCTTAATTAACTGCAGGGATGGTACGGAAGATGTAGTTTTTGCCTATGAAAACCCGGTATATATTGAGCCCGCCAGCGGAATCGGTGTTCTGGTTGTTTTATATGATGACAGCCCGGAAATCTTCTTGTTTGCCCGCCCGGTTTGTATTAATCCGGATGTTGAATTTTGTGTTCTGCCCTACGACTGCGATTTTTCCTACTACATATATAGCAGTGGTATCCACGCGGAAAGACCGTTTAATGCACATGCCTTGGTTCGTTCTAACCGCACAAGGCTTTCGATAAATCGGATATACACCTTTCTTTATATGGAAGAAAATAAAAATTTTGTATTTAAGGGTGAGCGTCACCCTTACTGGGAATTGATGTATGTGGACATCGGGGAGCTTACCGCTGTTGTGAGCGGGGAGAAGTACCAGCTCAAGCAAGGCGAGATGATTATTTATAGGCCTAACGAATTCCACGCAATTCACGCCAACAAAAAAAGCATGGTATCATTTTTAAATATTGCGTTTGACTTGCAAGCGGAAGGGGATGTGATTAAACGCCGTATCTATCACATTGATAAGGATGTGCGTGATCTGCTGCGGATTATGATCTCAGAATCCCAGCGGCAGGATGAATATTCAGTGGATTTTATGGAGGCCAATCTTAAGCTCCTGCTTCTTCGGCTAATTCGCGGTGAAGTTGCGCCGCAGGAGAATGCTGCAGTTCCTTCAGAGGAGTTTGTTATAAATCGAAAGGAAATCGTACATCGTGCCAAACAGCTTATTACACAGGGCTTGTCACATGGCGATTGCAGTGTTGCCGAAATTGCTCGACAGCTTAATATCAGCACCTCCCATCTTTATCGGATTTTTAAGGAATTTACCGGAGACAGCGTGCAGACCTTTATTATTAATGAGCGTTTTTCCCTCGCTAAAGAAATGATAGCGCTTGGCAGCATGAATATCTCTCAAATCTCCGCGCGGCTCGATTTCTGCTCACCCACATACTTCTCAACAAAATTCAAGGATCGATTTGGCATGACACCTCGGGAATACAGCCGATCCGTTTATCGAAAGTAAAAGCAGTCAGCAGTGAAAAGATAAACTAAACAATCAGCATAAAAACTATATAGAATTCCATAGAGAAACATGGTTAACTATAGTTGAAAGGATGTTTTCTATGGAATTTTTATATTGTCATGAAAATTTTTCAGTTGCAGAGCTTGGAACCATGCCTCCGCGCGCCTATTACATCCCTTTTGACAGGCAGGTTAACGCTTATGCGGAGCGCCGGGAGTCAAAACAGCTCACCTTACTGTCGGGCAAATGGGATTTTGCATACTATAATTCGTTTGAACATTTTCTTGAAGAATCCGACAATATCGTGTTTAATGATACGATTCAGGTTCCTGCCAACTGGCAGATTGAAAAGCTTAGTGATCCGGCGATAGACAAGCCGAATTATGTGAATGTTAAATATCCGTTTCCGTTTGACCCGCCTTATGTTCCCAGAGAAAACCCCACCGGCGTATATGCAAGAGATTTTGAAGTTCAGGGCACATCGGGCAATCAACAATATCTTGTATTTGAAGGTGTGGACTGCGCCTTTTATCTATGGGTGAATGGACAGTTTGTCGGATATGGTGAGGTTCCTCACGCCATGACCGAGTTCGACGTGACGGCGTACATAAATGAAGGTAATAACCGCATTGTCGCTGCAGTTTTGAAGTATTCAAAGGGCTCTTATCTGAATGATCAGGATAAGTTCCGCCTGTCGGGCATATTTCGTGATGTTTATCTGCTGAATCGCCCTGTCGGACATATACAGGACTATCGTATTCAAACCAGCGTGTCGGCAGACCTATCTAAAGCCGAGGTTTCGGTCGAGCTGATAGGCTTTGCGGGAGAAGCCTCACTTACTTTGACGGCACCGGACGGTACAGCACAAATTATCAAGACAAGTTGCCAAAAGACCGTATTTGAGATAAACCACCCCTCACTATGGACAGCCGAGACCCCTGATTTGTATCAGCTTTTAATCGAGGCAAACGGCGAATATATAGCTGAATTAATTGGCGTTCGTGAAATCACGATTACTGACGGTGTATTAATGCTCAACCACCGCCCAATAAGATTGCGGGGTGTCAATCGGCATGACAGTCATCCGACTGCGGGCTATGCCGTTACACCTGAAATGATGCTGGCGGATTTAGAACTCATGAAGCTTCACAACATCAACGCAATCCGCACCTCGCATTATCCCAACGATCCGCGCTTTTACCAGTACTGCGATAGGATTGGTTTTTATCTGATTGACGAGGCTGATCTGGAGACACACGGCGTGGTCACCAATGGTGTCGGTGCCGAGTGGAATGATAATTTTAACGAGATTTCAGATGATGCGCGGTTTATGTCACTTTATGAAAACCGCATGAAATATCTTGTTGAGCGCGATAAAAACCGCCCTTGCGTAATTATGTGGTCATCGGGCAACGAAAGCGGCTGGGGTGTGTGTATGAAAGCGGCGGTGGATCTGCTCCATACTTTAGACGGTACGCGTCCGGTGCATTATGAGGGGGCGTCGACGTCATACCCGGGAGCGGCAGATGTGCCGGAGGGATATCCGGATTCCCAACCCGGAACCGATGTGGTCAGCAGAATGTATCCATCTCCACAGTGGTGTGAGGAATATCTCACCAAATCAGCTGATACACGCCCGCTTATTCTTTGTGAATACAGTCATGCCATGGGCAACGGACCCGGCGACATTCAGGATTATGTGGATTTAATGGAGCAATACCCCAAATTTGCGGGAGGCTTCATTTGGGAATGGTGCGACCATGTCGTGCAGACCGGCTGTACAGCAGAAGGCCAACCGGTGTATGCCTACGGCGGTGATTTCGATGATCATCCCAATGACGGTAACTTTTGCGTCGATGGGTTGGTTTTGCCCGAGCGCATACCTTCACCGGGACTGCTTGAGTATAAGGCGGTGATACAACCCGTTTTTGTACGTGGGGTGGATCTCAGCCGAGGAGTATTTGAGATTGAGAACCGATATGATTTCATTGACCTACGCCATGTCGAGTGCTTGTGGGAGGTAACTGCCGGCGGCAAAGCAATCATGAGCGGAAAAGGCTCTCTGTCTGCTAAGGCTGGGGAAAAGGAGCAGATAATACTGCCCTATAATAACCTTCCGATATCCGGCGAAGCGGCGGTGTACCTGAGCTTTATCTCTAACGGGCATGAGATCGCATTTGCATCCTTTGACTTGCCCTGTAAAAAGCCGGAGACAGCACCCGCAAAGGCAGGTGCCTGCCCTGAGTATTTAAAATCGGGAAACATTATTGAAATACGAGGCAAGGATTTTCTTTACCGCTATGACACCCACTCCGCCGCGTTTACCGAGATGTCGGCGGGAGACAGACAGCTTTTAAAGCAGCCAATGGCGTTCAACATCTGGCGCGCGCCAATAGACAACGATCGGAATATTCAGTGGCAATGGCGTGCGCGCGGGTATGACCGCTCAGCAGTGCGTACATATACATGTGAAATCAGCAACGAATCAGATAGACTTACCATTAGACAGGAGGCATCCTTTTCTTCCACAAGCCTAAAGCCTGTATTGCACATGAATGTTTGTTGGCAAATCGATGGTGACGGAGAAATCCATCTTACTGCCGATGTCTGCCTAAAGCAAGGTGTTGTGTTTATTCCCCGATTTGGCATTCGGATGTTTTTGGACACCGATTTTGATCAAGTGAGCTGGCACGGGTATGGCCCGGGCGAGTCCTATGTGGATTCGCACCACGCATGCCGCCGGGGAGAATTTAAGGCCAAGGTAAAGGATATGATGTTTCCCTATATTCGTCCTCAGGACTGCGGAAATCACTATAAAACCTCTTGGGCGTCGCTTCAAAATGCAGACGGCGCAGGGATATTGATAAAGGCCGAAAACGGGTATGATTTTACAGCGCTACCCTATTCAGCGGAAGAGCTGGAAGCCACAACCCATCGTCATCTGCTTTCTTCACCCAGGCATACGGTATTGTGTGCGGATTATATGCAAATCGGTATTGGATCAGGAAGCTGCGGACCGGAGATAGCCAAAAAATATTGTCTTCCGAATCAGTTTGCCTTTAAGCTTTGTTTACGACCGTTTTCGAATAGCGAACAGTAAGGAGTAGGACCATGTATCACTACGGTGTTATAGGGCTTGGCACAAGAATTGCCCATATTGTAAATCTCACTCAAAAGCAATCTCTAAATAACTTTAAACTGGCGGCTGTTGCCGACCTTAAGCCCAAGGAAGCGTTTGGTCATATCTGGCCGGAGTCGATTCAGGATGCGGTGAATGAAGCGGTGTTTTATACCGATGCACAGGAAATGCTGGAAAAAGAGCATTTAGACGGTGTATTCATCGGCACTCGCTGCTCTACGCATGCGCGGCTTGCACGGCTTGTTATGGACAAAGGCATTCCGCTGTTTCTAGAAAAGCCGGTCTGCACAAATATGGAGGACTGGATCATGTTGCGGCGTGGCTATGAGCAGAGCAACGGGCGTACGGTGGTATCCTTTCCGCTGCGGGTTTCCGGGATTGTTCGGCGTGTTAAGGAAATTGTGGATTCCGGCAAGCTTGGACGCATTGAGCATGTACAGGCGCTCAATTATGTGCCTTACGGCGGCACATATTTCAACAATTGGTATCGGAACGAGGAAGAGACCGGTGGCCTGTTCCTGCAAAAGGCGACACATGATTTTGATTACATCAATTATATACTGGGCACTTCGCCTGTATCTGTGGCGGCTATGGGCTCGAAGCAGATTTTTAAAGGGAATGAACCAGCCGGGCTGAAATGTGTCGACTGTCAGAAATATTTGGAATGTCCCGAAAGTCCCCTTGTCAGAAAGGGAGAGCACGATCCCAACAGTAATAGAATGTGCTGCTTTGCTACCGATACCGGTAACCATGATTCGGCAAGTGCCCTTGTTCGCTATGAAACAGGAATGCATGTCGGTTATACCCAAAACTTTTTTGCACGCAAAAAGGCTCAAAAGCGGGGCGCCATCTTTTCCGGCTATGAGGGAACGCTTGAATTTGACTTCTACAAATCAGAAATTCGCATTTTCCAACACCTGATGGATGTCGAAGAGACTATACGCTTTGAGGAGGGTGGAGGGCATTTCGGCGGCGATGAGTCACTGGTGAATGAATTCATCAATCTTATCAGCAAGGGAGAACCGCCCACCGCCACATTGCGTGATGGCTTGGTTAGCGCGTTAATGTGCTTGCAGGCAAGAGAATCAGAACAGCGCGGAACGTTTTGTAAAATTGAATTTGACGCATATTAATTGGTTGAGAGATACCCGGAAATATCAAAGCAGAATAACCTTAACGGAGGAGGAACTGATATGTTGGCACGTAAATTGATGGCGGTCACATTAGCGCTGACGCTTCTGTCGACAGTTATGCCCTGTCATGCGATAGAAGCTTCCGTTGCAGACTCTGTATCGGTGTCACCTCAATCAGCCAATCCGGGTTCTTACGCAGCCTATCTTGCCGCTGCAAATACCGATGCGGCGGCAGGAGAATATTCCGTCGCTGCTGATAAATCGTTGCAGCGTGTTAAATGCACGTTATCGGAATACAAAGGTAAAAGCCGAGTTTTGATGCTGGATCCCGGCGGAGAGGCTTCCTTTCCGATTTCTGTGCGCACCCCCGGACTGTATCATATTCAGCTCACCTATGTCCCGTTGCCGGAGGAAAGCATCGGACAGAATAAGATAAGCCTTGCATTGAACGGCAAGGTCGGATTTGATTCAATGCAGCATATCACCCTCAGTCAGGAATGGCAGAACAACGGTGAAATCGCAACTGATTCTCGCGGAAATCAGATATTACCCGGTCAGGAACTGTCGGGCGAGTGGATTACTCGTCCGATTTTAGACCCCGAGGGGAGATATAACCAGCCTCTACGGTTTTATTTCAACCAAGGAGAAAATATAATTCGTCTTACTTCCCGAATCGGACGGCTTGCTTTGGCAGGCATCTGTGTTTTTGCGGGTGAACCCCTACCTGAGTATGCCAAAATCCGCCGAAGTTACAATGCGCAAAATGCGCCCTCGGATGCAAGCAATCTATTGGAAGCCGAAAACTACGCTTCAAAATCCGACACCACCATTCTGCCTGATTTTGATAAAAGCGATGCTGCTACCCAGCCTTCTGATCCTGTAAGGCTTGTGTTCAACTACATCCCCGGCAATCGTTTTTCCTCATCGGGGCAGTGGATTAAATGGAAGCTAACAGTGCCCAAAAGCGGATTGTATAATATCACCTTGCGGGTGAGGCAGAATATCAAAAGCGGTTTTTCCTCCAGTCGCAGGCTAATGATTGACGGTCAGGTGCCTTTCAGGGAAGCTGATATCCTTACCTTTGAGTCCTCGGGCTCATGGTATCAAAAAACACTTGGCAACGGCCATGAGGACTACCTATTCTTTTTTGAGCAAGGAAGGGAGTACACCCTTTCTCTGGAAGCAGTGCCGGGTCCGCTTTCCGATGTTACACTTGCCCTTGATGATGCAGTCTATCGGTTAAATTCGCTGTACCGCGGAGTTGTGATGGTGGCGGGCACCAATCCCGACAAATACCGTGACTATAATTTAAAGACCGAGATTCCCGGCGTTATTGATTCCATCAAGGATTTGTCAGCCCTTTTAAAAAAGCAGGAAAGTACGATTTTAAAGGTTAACCGCGGCCGCTCGGGCAGCGAGCTGACCATAATTCGATCCTTGTTGAATCGGTTGAAACGGATTGAAAAAGATCCGGATGAATTGGCACGTACCCTCGGCAGCTTTAAAGCTGACATTGAGGCGCTGTCAACCTGGAACATGGATGCAAAAAACCAACCGCTGGATATTGATTATATTGCTGTCCACTCTCCCGAAGGGGAGTTGCCGCGTGAGCGGGCAGGCTTTTTTGATGGGTTATTTTTCAGCATCAAGCGTCTGCTTGCTTCCTATATGAAGGATTACGGTACGGTTGGCGAGATTTACGATGAAAAAACTGCTGTGAATGTGTGGCTGACGCTTGGTCGAGACCAGCTGGATGCGTTTAAAAAGCTGGTAGACAACGAATTTACTCGAGAATACGGCATTCGTGTAAACGCATCACTGGTTCCAACCGGTATCCGAGAAGCAGTGCTGGCAGGAAAGGCTCCGGATGCTGCCTTGTTTTTAAGCAGTGACGAGCCCTTTAATCTTGCATCCCGCGGTGCACTCGAAAACCTTACGCCGATGGCAGGTTTTGATGAGGTCAGGATGCGTTTCTCTCAGGATGCGCTCAACTCATTCTTTTATAAAGACGGGTGCTATGCCCTTCCCATCACCGAGACATTTCCAATGATGTTTGCCCGCACCGATATACTCCATGAGCTGGGACTATCCCCTCCGAACACCTGGGATGAAATGCTC
Organism: Ruminococcaceae bacterium UBA5396; assembly: GCA_002410715.1. Taxonomy (GTDB): domain Bacteria; phylum Bacillota; class Clostridia; order Oscillospirales; family Acutalibacteraceae; genus Avimonas. Next base: position 34,635 of record DHOG01000133.1, read on the forward strand.
GAGACCGCTGCAGTGCTGCAACGAAAAAACATGGAGATCGGCATCCCCGCCTCTCTGGGAATGTTCGCCACCCTTCTGTTCCAAAACGGCGGCAGCTTTTATGCAGAGGATCAAAGTCGAACTGGTTTTGACAGCCAGGCGGCGATTGACGCTTTTACTCTTTGGACCGGGCTTTTCTCACAATACGGTTTCCCGATCGCTTATGATTTTTATAATCGTTTTCGCAGCGGCGAGATGCCTCTTGGCATCGCCCCGTATTCCATCTATACCATGTTTGAAGTAGCGGCCCCCGAGATTGCCGGACGTTGGCAGATGATTCCTTTGCCGGGCGTATTAAAAAATGGCAAAATAGACCGATCGGTAAGCATCTCAAACGCAGACGGAACCGGCATCAATCCCGGACTGAACCAAGGGCTGACCAGTGCCGTAATTTTTTCAAAAAGCAGTAAAAAAGAAGACGCATGGCAGCTGCTTGACTGGTTTACTTCTGATCAGGCGCAGGCAATGTTTGGTATGTCGGTTGAAGCATTGCTTGGACCAATCGCCCGTTACACGCCGGCAAACATTAACGCTTTCAAACGCTTGCCTTGGGAGGATGTACAGTCTGTCCTGCTTGAGCAGTGGGAGAGGGTAGTCGTAATCCCGGAGATCCCCGGCGGATACTATATCGCCCGAGGCATCAACAATGCGTTTCGGCGGGTGATTTACCAGTATGAGAACTCCGTTGATACGCTGAACCGATATAATTTGCAGGTCAACAAGGAGATCGCACGTAAGTGGAGGGAGGCTAACAGATGATGTCTGCTTCACGGAAACGGCAGCGGCGGGAATGGAGTCTGCTTTCGCGCATTATACGCGCGAGGGGCTGCTATGCCATGCTTGCCCCCTTTTATATTCTTTTCTTTATGTTTATTATACTTCCGATACTAGGTGCGGCATTTTTAAGCTTTACTGACTTTAATATGCTTGAGATTCCTGCCTTTGTTGGACTCGAAAATTATGCAAGGCTGTTTTTCGATGATGACGTATTTTTGATTGCCGCAAACAACACATTTATTTTTGCAGTTATCACCGGACCCATCAGCTATTTCGCCTGCCTAATCTTTGCATGGCTGATTAACGAGCTGAATCCAAAGCTACGGGCAATCTTGACCTTTGTTTTTTACGCCCCTTCCATTTCGGGTATGCTGTTCGTAATGTGGGGATTTATCTTTTCCGGAGACATGTACGGATATCTTAATTATTTCTTGATGTCTTTAGGATTCATTAACCAGCCGGTTCAGTGGCTTACCAATTCAGAAACCGTGCTGGGTGTAGTTATCGTAGTGCAGATATGGATGAGTCTGGGCACTTCATTTTTATCCTTCATCGCCGGTCTCCAAAACGTGGATCGGCAGCTATATGAAGCGGCGGCAGTGGACGGTGTAAGAAATCGCTTGCAGGAGCTATTGTATGTGACGCTGCCCTCCATGGGACCACAGCTCCTGTTCGGTGCGGTTATGCAAATCGGCGCGGCATTTTCAGTAAGCTCTATTTGTATGACGCTGGCAGGTTTCCCTTCCACAGACAATGCCGCGCTTACAATTGTGACCCATATTTACGATTACGGCAATGTTCGCTTTGAAATGGGCTATGCCTGCGCAGTGTCTATGGTGCTGTTTGTTCTTATTCTTTCGGTAAACCATGTTATCCAGCGCATCATCACCAGAGTAGCTGACGTTTGAATATTACCATAAGGGGAAGGAGGGAAACCAAATATGCCTAAACAACAGGGAGGTCGGCATTTAGGGGTAAATCGGTCACTGGCGGGTGATATTTTGATTTTTGCGGTACTCGCATGCTTTGGTGCGTTCATGCTTTTGCCTTTTATTTATGCGATTGCCCAGTCGGTAAAGCCTATTGAAGAAATATTTGTGTTTCCGCCTCGATTTTTAGCAAACCATCCAACAACCGAAAACTATCGTATGCTCTCGCAGCTCACAGACAGCCTTTGGATTCCCTTTTCGCGTTATGCCGCCAACAGCATCTTTGTTACGGTTGTGGGTACGCTTCTAAACCTAATAGTGGCTTCCATGGCGGCGTTTCCGCTGGCGAAATACAAATTCCCCGGCTCGGGATTTCTTTTTCATATCGTAGTTATGGCACTGCTCTTTACCGGACCGGTGACCGCCCTGCCCCAGTATATTGTGGTGGCAAAAACCCAGCTTATTAACACCCCATGGGCAGTAATTTTGCCTACGGTAGCCCTACCGCTTGGACTGTTTTTGATGAAAAACTTCATGACCCAAATCAATGACGCAATGCTGGAGGCGGCAAGAATTGACGGAGCGGGGATATTTCGTGTGTTTGTGAGTATATGCATGCCGCTTGTAAAACCTGCTTCGTTTACACTCGTGATTTTTTCTTTTCAGTCTCTGTGGAACAGTACGGGGGGAGCCTATGTCTACGAGGAGGAATTAAAACTCCTGCCTACCATACTGAATCAGATAGCAACGGCGGGAATGTCACGTGTAGGCCCAGGTGCGGCAGCCGCGGTTTTGATGATGATTCCGTCATTTTTGATTTTCGTTTTGCTCCAGAGCCGTATTATCGAGACCATGGCATTTTCCGGAATTAAAGGTTAGGGGGGGAGAGTGTGCGTCGGAAAAGCGTTTGTATATGTATCCTCATATTTTCAGTACTATTCTGCCTTCCTGCGGCGGCTGCGCCATATCGTTCTTATACCTATGATTCATACGGCAATGCGGTGACTATTCCGGACGTATACGAGCCGGCACTGATTCTGAATGGGCAGGACATGGGTGTGCAAACCATGGGCACGCCAACCGACTTGTTTGTCTCCCAATCCGGGGATATATATATTTTGGATTCCGGCCCCGGGCGAATACTGGTTTTAGACGGGAATTACAAAGCAAAATCGATTATTGATCACTTTACCCTCAACGGAGAGGATTCACCAATTACGGACGCATCCGGTCTCTTTGTGGACAATCAGAACCGGATATTTGTCGCCGACACAGGGAATCGTCGTGTTATCCGCACCGGAACGGATGGGGTAATTACCGCAGTGATTGACAAGCCCGAATCCGCCTATTTTAACGAGAGCGTGGAGTTCCTGCCGGAGAAGCTTGTCATCGACCGTGCAGGAAATTTATACGTCAAATGCCGTAATATTTACCAAGGTGCTGTTCTCTTTGATAAAGAGCTTGGCTTTGAGGGTTTTTTCGGCAGTGAAAAGGTGGTTACCACCGCAAAAGCACTGAGTGATTTTTTCTGGAAGCAATTTATGACGGAGGAACAAAAGGATGCCATGGCAGACTATGTTCCAACCGAAATAACAAATTTTGATATTGCTGATGACGGGTTTATATTTTCAATTTCTCCGGGACAGAACATGCCATGGCAAAACATGAAAACCGAGATGGATGGTATCCGCCGTTTAAATCCCAAAGCCACCGACACCACGGTGAATAAAATGTCGAAGTCGGCTTACCAATCAATGGCACAGGATGCCAGACGGCTTAACTTTATTGACCTTACATATGATGAAAATGGATTCCTAAACATAATTGACGATCAAAAAGGTCGGATTTACCATTTTGATCGTAATTTGCAGCTGATTGCGGCGTTTGGCTCGCTGGGTGATTACGACGGAACATTTTTGGGGCCGGTTGCAATTGATATGTGCGGTGAGGATTTGCTGGTGCTGGACAGCAAAAAGGCAACCGTGACGGTGTTCAGGCTTACTGATATGGGTCGCGCTGTGCATCAAGCGGTGGGCTTTTACAATCAAGGGAATTACGAGGAAGCAATCGAGCCGTGGCAGCGTGTTTTGGAGCATAACCCCAATTATGAGCTTGCCTATATCGGTATAGGCAGTGCGTTATACAATCGGCAGGAACACCAATCGGCTATGGAGTATTTCCTTAAAGGTCGTGACAGTGAACGCTACAGCGATGCCTACAAGGAATACCGCATCATATCTATGCGAAGCAATTTTGTATATATTTTTGCAGGGCTGATTGCTGTGTTTGCCGCAGTGATGCTGGTGCGGTACATTTTGCGTAAGCGCCGAAGGGGGATTGTGTTAACATCCGGCCTTCAATCCAGGGACATAAGCAGGTATAAGTTGGCATTTTACACCGTATTACATCCGGGTGGTGGCTTTGACGAGCTGCATTACAGGCGCAAGAATTCCCTGAGAATGTCGATTCTTTATTTTGCTGCTCTGGTGCTGATGGGTGCTTTTGAGCAACAGTTTATAGGACCGCAAATCAATATGCGGGATCCGAATTCTGTTAATCTGACAGGCGTGTTTTTTTCACGGTTGATTATTCTCTTTTTATTTGTGCTTTCCAACTGGGCGTTGAGTGCACTGGCAGACGGAAAGGCGACCTTTATCGATATCTGGATTATTACCCTTTATTCGCTGCAGCCGTATATTTACTGCGGTTTTCTACGGGTATTGGTCAGCAACTTCATTATCAAGGAGGAGGCCGCCTATTTACAGTTCATCATGATTGTCGGCATACTCTGGAGTCTGACAATGCTGTTGTCGGGCATAATGATTTTCCACGAATACGAGTTAGGCAAAACCATTCTTTCGCTGATAATTACCTTGATTGGAATGCTGCTTATTATATTCTTGGTCTTTTTGCTCTACAGCCTGTTTCAGCAACTTACGTCCACAATCATGACGCTGATGAATGAAATTTCCTTCAGGGTACGAATGGGTTGATATTCACGTTAAATAACTTACAAAAAGAGGTGATACGGTTGAAACTGCAGTTAAGATTGCTGTGTGTGCTGCTTTCAGGAATACTCTTGCTTTCGGGTTGCTCATCAACAGGCTTTCAAGCAAAATCGGCAAAAGTCTCCTTCCCGGAGGCATCTGCAAACCAGGATTTGAACAATAAGACGGTTGATCACTTCATCCCTTGTGCTCAAAAGGGAGATCTGTCATTGTATGTCAAGCCTTCAAACGCAGAGTTTTATGTCGAAACTGCTGATGGCATGCGCTGGTACAGCAATCCCCCGGAACGTGGGGAGGATACGGTTGCCTCCGGTACCTACCGCTCGGAACTGTCATCTCAGCTTGTGATTCGATATTTCAATCCGGTCACCGGCGAAAACAGTAGCCTATCCACCATGTCGGATAGTGTGTATGATCAACTTTTTGAGATATTAGCCGTTCCGGACGGTTTTTGCACCAAATACAGTTTTCGGTTCTTCAAAACCGAGGAAGGTGCAGATGAACCCTCGGTTTATGAAATCACCATACCGCTGTATGTTTATATCAGTGACGGCAGGCTTAAAGCCGAGGTTGGTGTTTCCCAGATTGAAAACGGGCATCCGGACATGTTTCTTTACAACATCAGTCTACTGCCGTTTTTTGGCGCGGGCGGTTCGCAGGATGAAGGATACCTTATGGTGCCGGATGGCTCAGGTGCCCTAATTGAATTTAACCAAGGGCGGGATTTCGCCTCCGGCTTTTCACGCCCGGTATATGGTGCGGAGCCTACGATTTTGCGCAACGGATACGATCTGACGGTTGAGCAACAGGATATTCGTCTTCCTGTGTTCGGCGTAAAAGTAAACGGCGCTGCATACCTTGCCGTGATTGAAGAAGGCTGCCAAGAATCCACAGTCAATGCATGGGGAAATATGCAGGTCACTTCCTATTCCAACGTCTATGCAGATTTTGCAATCCGTGAAAAAATGGATTATTCAATCGGAAACGTCAACACATCGATTCTTGAAAAAGGCTCGCCCCGAATTCCAAAAATCGGCGTTAGCTATGAATTTTTATCAGGGTCTGATGCAGGTTACGGTGGCATGGCGCGGGCGTATCGCGAACACCTAATTGAAAAGTATACATTAATGGAAAAAGCAGAACCGGCAGCGCTGTTTGTAGAGCTGTATGCCGGTGTCAGAAAGCAGGTATCTAACCTCGGCGTCCAAAGCGACACGGTTATTCCACTTACGGATACGGGACGGGTTGAAACGATTGCGAATGCTCTGTCAGAGCGCGGTGTCGATAATGTGGTATTCAGCTACCGTAGCTGGAGCAAGCATGAGCTGTCTGGAAAGCCCCAGACCTCTGCCGCGATGCAACCCACGCTGCAATCAGGTGATATAGATGTGCGGAGACTGACGCAGTCGCAAGACTTTCTGTTTTATCCACTATTTTCTGATGTGCTGAGCTTCTCGAATATTGGGTTTATAGGCAGAAACGTCGATACTGTCTGCAATTTATCCGGCGTGACAGTCCGTCCGCGTCGCTATCTGCCCGGGCTGGGTTCCGCCGAAGGAGAGGTATACTATTTTCTAACCGTGGGCAAAATCGGAGATTATATCAGAAGGCTGAAATCCAGTATTTCAAATGCAGATTTTAAAACCGCTGCATTTTCAGACATCGGCCAGCTCCTTTACAACGATTATCGTGGTGACGGAGCAAAGAGAGGACACACACAAACCGAGATCACAGCAGCAATGAAGACTGTCAGCGGTGACCTTCGTACCATGCTGTATTACCCCAACGAGTATGCCCTGCAGTTTGCTTCCGACATATTCGGTCTGCCGTCAAAGACCAGCGATCATGACATTATCGATCGAAGCGTGCCGTTTTATCAGATAGCAATCAGCGGGTTGATTCGCTATTCCGGACAGCCGCTTAACAACAGCAACGCAGGAAGCGACGCCTTGCTGAAAACCATTGAAGCCGGTGGATGCCCTGCATACACCTGGATATATGAGCCTGCCGAAGCACTGCGCGACACCGGTCTCAGCGGACTTTCGGGTTGCCATTACACACTGACACTCGATCAAGCGACAGAGGAATACAAGGCGGCGGCTCAGATTGAAAGGGCAACAGGCGGCTCACGTCTTTATGACCACCAACAGGTAACTTCAGGAGTATTTGTGAGTATCTATGAAAATGGAGCAAGGGTTTATGTAAACTACACCTACGACAGCTATCAGGCGGCTGACGGCACGGTTGTTGACGCGAAGTCCTATGCGGTGAAAGGAGGAGCGTCATGAAAAAAGGTAAGCTTCGTTCCTATGAGCGGTCACGCGGAATTTACGGTTACGTATTCATTTCTCTTTGGCTTATCGGGATTGTGTTTTTCTTCGCCGTTCCGTTTGTTCGTACCATTTGGTTTAGCTTTAATTCATTAGCGGATATGGAACCCGGTAACCTCAACGAAAAATGGGTGGGCCTTGAGAACTATCGTCGTCTGTTTTTGGGAGATGCACAGTTTCTGCCGGCATTTACCGAGACGGTCCGCTCCACCATCGTTGAGACGCCTCTCATCTGCATATTTTCCCTTTTTCTTGCGATTCTGTTAAATCAAAGATTCAGGGGACGAACGGCGGCGCGTGCAATCTTCTTTTTGCCGGTAATCATTGCGTCCGGTGTGGTAATGGATATTGTAAACGGCGACCAGTTTTTAAATATGATAATGAGTGGTCAGCGAGCAGGTATGATGTTTGAGGTGACATCCACCCAGGATTTATTATACCAGGCGGGAGTGAATCCCGTATTTGTTGATTATATAATCGATACCGTCAACCGGCTGTTTTACTTGGTTTGGCATTCCGGCATCCAAATTTTGATTTTCTTGGCGGGACTTCAGTCGATATCGGCTTCTCTTTATGAGGTGGCGAAAGTGGAAGGAGCCAATGCATGGGTTGCATTCTGGAAGATAACACTTCCCATGCTGTCTCCCATGCTGCTGGTAAATCTGATTTATACTGTGATTGACAGTTATATCAATTCCTCAAACCCGCTTTTCAAGCTAATCGACAGCGTTTCTCTCGAATTTGACTATGTCGCTGCCATGTCGGTGTTCAGCTTCGCTGCGATATTTCTGATTATCGGGATTGTGTATTTTATTTTGAACCGCTGGGTCTATTACGCGGTAGATTAAGAAAGGAGGGAAAGGAATGGATTTACGGGGAATCCTTCATGCAGCAGCCCATATTAATCGCGATCAGATTGCTGCGGGACCCAAGGTCCGCCAGGCTGCTTCGCGTACGGCAAACTTTTTCATTGCGGCGGTACGGACTTTCCTGCTTGTAGGACTGTCATTTGTCATCCTTTACCCCATCCTTTATATGCTAAGCGTAAGCTTTCGTGAGCCAGCCGAGCTTTACGACCTCACTGTTGTATGGATACCGCGGACCCTGACGCTGAAAAACTTTCATTATGTATTTTTTGAGTCCGGCATTGCTTTTTTGCCCAAAATTCTAGGTGGTTTTGAGGCGGGTGCACTGCTACGTTCGTTTATGCTTTCACTTATCTGCACCGTGTTGCAGGTGTTTACCTGCTCTCTGGCGGGATATGGCTTTGCACGCTTCCGATTCGTCGGACGCGGTGCATTATTTGCAGTTGCACTGTTTACTCTGATTGTGCCCCCCCAAAGCATCAACATGCCGCTATATGTGAACTATGTCGGGTTTACCAAATTTACGTCGGAGATTTTGGGTGGAGAGGGAATCCAGATTATTAACACATTAACCCCTATGGCATTGCCCGCTCTGCTAGGCACCGGAATCCGCGCCGGATTGTTTGTCTATCTTTTCCGCCAGTTTTACAGAAATATGCCTTCGGAGCTTGAGGAGGCAGCATATCTCGACGGATGCGGGCCTATCAGTGCGTATTTCCGAATCATGCTTGTGAATGCGGGACCAATTCTGCTTATTTCATTTTTATTTAGCTTTGTGTGGTATTGGAATGATTATCTCAATGTTTCGCTGTTTTTCAATAAATCACGCCCCATGTCAATCGAATTATCTAATTTTTGGAACTACTTAAACCATCAAAAATTGCCGGATGGCTCGGCAATATCCCGCTCGTTGATGGGGGTATACGTACAGGTGGCGGCACTGCTTTTCATTGCGCCGGTTTTGTTGCTGTACATCGCTTTGCAACGGTTTTTCATAAGAAGCATTGTTACTGCCGGCATTGTAGGATAAATTAAGACATATATGTTTTGGCTTTACAGGCTAAACTTTTTGAAAGAAAGTTATATAGAATTATTTCAGCAAGCTGTTTATAATTAAATTGGACAATAATCATTTGAGTTTATCACATATTTTTGTAAAGATTATAGAAAGGGGACAAATACTATGAAAAAGCAATCCGTATGGAGCCGTTTGCTCGCCCTGACTACCAGCTTGTTGCTGGCGGTGGCGCTCATGTCCGGCTGCGGCAAAGATCCGGAGGAATCCACGCAATCAACTTACGAATCTACGGTTATCACCACTACCGATGAAACAGGGGCATCCGAAACCAGCGAAACGGAGGCAAGCGGCAGCCAGACAAATGATGAATCAACCAATTCAAAGGCGACAAGCACCAAGAAACCGGCTTCCAATACCACCAAGCCCACATCCGGTGCAAAACTGGATATTACTACAGCCGCCATGCCCACGCGAAATCTAAAAAATAAAACGGTTACAATGTTTAGCTGGGAACCGCTAAGCGCCAAATACAGCAAGCCCAAATCCATGCCAAACATGTATAAAAAAGAATTTAAAGTAACCATTAAGGAAGAAGTAGTGGATCACAACAACTACTGGAACGAGCTGAAAACACGCAAGGCAGCCGGAAACATGCCTGATCTTGTGAAAATGCCCAACTGGAAATACTATCCCCAACCCATTGTGGATGGGCTTGTTCAGCCCCTTGACTCCTTCATTGATTTTGGCAATCCGATTTGGAACGACAGCAGCAAGTCGGTGCGTGAGCAATACATCTGGAAGGGAAAAACCTACATACCAGTCAACAGTGTAAATCTTGACGCATGGGTCTTTTTCAACAAGAAAATGATGCGTGATGCCGGTGTTTCAAAAAATCCCGAACAGCTTTATAAAGATGGCAACTGGACATATGCCACGTTTGCGGATATTGCAAAAAAGACAACCATTAAGGACAGAGCTACCGGAAAGGTGACACAGGCAGGGCTTGTTTTGCAGACCGGGGATCTAATCGCTTCTACCGGGCTGGAGCTTATTGCAGGTGACGGCAAGGGCGGCGCAGTCAATAATCTCGGACATACCAATGTGACAAAGTTTATGAATCTGATGTATGACCTGCGCGATACACTCTATGTTGGC
>DHOG01000133.1:44928-45707 GCA_002410715.1 Ruminococcaceae bacterium UBA5396
GCGATACACTCTATGTTGGCGACCAGCGCACTGGCTTTGCAAGCAGCAAGGTGGCTATGATTGTTACCCAGAGTTATTCCGCCACGGTCGAATTCAATGATCTAAGGCTGGCGGGAAATCTAGGATGGGTTCCCATGCCAAAGCAGGACAAGAAATCTAAAAACTACCTGCAAACAGCAATCTCTCCCGGCTATGGCATAGCGCAGGGCTCAAAAAACCCGGAGGCGGCTGCACTGTATATCGAATATGAAAAGTGGTTTTCACTCGGCAGCCCGTTCACCGATCTTCTGCCCAAGGAAAAGCAGAATGCGGCGGATATCAAGTACAAAACCTATGATGTCAAGCCCGAACCCAATAAAACCTTGACAAAAGCCGAGCAGGAATATACTCGTTCGCTCCTCTCCTGCCCCACCGTGACTCAGGTATGGCAAAGCTGGCTTAATACAGGTGCGGTTCCGGGACTTGATCAGGTTGTGCAAGGTAAGCAGTGGTCTCAGGTATATCCGCAGGTGAATCCGCAGGTGGAAAGCCTTCTCAAGGTGCTGACCGCCAAAAAGTAATGCTTCACGGCTTTCGAGCATTGGCCTAAATCAAGACACCAATATAATTTTGCAGTTGTGAAAATTTGAATAGGAGGGGTTTCAGTGAAACTTAGGTTCAAGTCCTCTGTTATAGCGGGTGTGAGTGCCGTCATGCTGGCATTTACAATGCTTACATCGGTTCTGCTGACAGCCGCAAGTGCCCCCACAGGTGACAGCAGTGTATTTACTGTTTTACAG
>DHOG01000133.1:45778-46063 GCA_002410715.1 Ruminococcaceae bacterium UBA5396
CAGCAGCTACGCAATTGATGATGTGGGAATTGTTCATGATGTTGCGGCATTCAGCGCAGGCTTTGCACCGATACCCGGCATTCCGGATTCGGTATCTGCAGATAGCTACAACATGTTGCAGGATTTTGACGATACGGTTGCCGGAACACAAGCGACAGCGGGCGACGGCATCTCCGGAGACGACTGGGGAAATCCGGTGGAGTCAGCAGCCTATACCGAACGCAAGCAAGGCAACAACTGGCTGACGGTAGACGGCGGTTCCCGTTTCCATCATTGGTTATGGTT
>DHOG01000158.1:0-1928 GCA_002410715.1 Ruminococcaceae bacterium UBA5396
TGATCTGCGTGGCGGCTGTCAACCCCCAGGCGAACGTGAACCTCAACTGTTTCGTCAAACTTTGCCTTGCCGGTCTGAACGGCTATATCAAGCGCATCCTTGACTTCATAAAGTGTGTTGCGATCGACAAGCTTTGCGCTGTCGACATACTTTTTTCCATGTTTCATCGTTAATATCCTCCCTGTATGAGTGGTAAAATCGGAACTATGCAATCCTTGCCGTCTAAATAGACAGCGGTTTTCCTCCCACCCGTCCGCCATCGTACCTCATCCTTTACGAAATGAAATAGCGAAAGCGTCCTTGTCTGGGTCAAATCAGTAAAGTCCAGACTGCATTCACTGTCCGAACCGCTGAATTAATCGACTACTGTAACGCCCATGCTTCTCGCAGTACCTGCGATCATGCTCATAGCAGCATCAATGCTGGCGGCGTTGAGGTCGGGCATCTTGGTCTCGGCGATTTTCTGAATCTGTTCCTTTGTAATCTTGGCGACCTTGTTTTTGTTCGGCACGCCTGATGCGGTTTCAATTCCGCATGCTTTTTTGATTAGGACTGCCGCCGGCGGCGTCTTGGTTACGAACGTGAATGAACGATCGGCATACACCGTAATAACCACCGGGATAACCAATCCTGCATCATTCTTTGTGCGTTCATTAAACTCCTTGGTGAAGGACATGATGTTGACGCCATGCTGACCGAGAGCCGGACCAACAGGGGGCGCCGGAGTTGCCTTACCCGCGGGGATCTGCAATTTAATATAACCGGTTACCTTCTGAGCCATTTCTACTTGCACCTCCAAAAATCGTGGTGGATTGCGGAACGGCGGGAATGCCGCTCCTCCCACTACCGGGGTTCACCCCGGGTGCTGAGCATCCGCCCAGCGAAAATGTTTGTTTGTCAATGTTAATCCATACGTTCCGCCTGATCCAGTTCAAGCTCAACCGGTGTTTCACGGCCAAACATTGAAATGGTAAGGCGAACCTTGTTCTTGTCAAGATCGACTTCATCAACAATACCTGTAAAGTTTTCAAGCGGGCCGTCCACAATGTTCACCGTGTCACCCACAGTGTAGTTGACTTCGACCTGACGCTTTTCAACGCCGAGTGCCGTAACCTCCTCCTCAGTGAGGGGGATCGGCTTGCCGTTGGGACCCACAAAGCCGGTACAGCCGCGTGTGTTGCGCACTACATACCACGACTCATCCGTCATAATCATCTTGACAAGAACATAGCCGGGGAAGATTTTACGCTCCACCTCGCGCTTTTTATTGTCTTTGATTTCAATAACGGTTTCAGTCGGCACGCGGATTTCATGAATCCAATCCTGAAGCTCGCGGTTTTCGACAATCGTTTCTAAATTTGTGGCTACTTTATTTTCATAGCCTGAATAGGTATGAACTACATACCATTTTGCCTCATCGGACATGTTGCATCCTCCTTGCGGATTTGCGGATATCACCAAGGGGTTAAAGCGATAACATCAGCTTAACCAGAGCTGAGAGCCCCAGATCGAACAGTATGACAAAAGTTCCGACCACAGCACACATTGCCAGCGTAGCAAGTGTGTTGCGAAGTACGGTCTGTCTTGTCGGCCAGTTGATCTTCTTAAACTCGCCCTTGAAGTCACGGAAGAACTTTATGACCGCCGGGCGGAAACGGGGTTCCTTTTTCTTGGCAGGCTTGCCCGACTTTTGTTTTGTCACTTTGGCCTCTTCGCTTTTGGTGACAGTATTCTTTTCGTCAGCCATTTGAACCCTTCCTCTCAGAACCGCATGCAGAAAATCGCATACGGAATTGTTGTAAGAAGTATCTTACTTGGTTTCGCGATGGACGGTGTGTTTGCGACAGAACCGGCAATATTTATTCATTTCCAGTCTGTCAGGGTCGTTCTTCTTGTTTTTCATTGTGTTGTAGTTGCGCTGTTTGCAC
>DHOG01000158.1:2093-2435 GCA_002410715.1 Ruminococcaceae bacterium UBA5396
GTTTTTCATTGTGTTGTAGTTGCGTTGCTTGCAGTCTGTGCAAGCAAGTGTGATTTTGACTCTCATAACGGCACCTCCCGATGGTCGGAAATATGTTGTGTGCGGCATGCAATACCCTGTACTGGCCGCGCACGGCCTCCCTCCGAGGTATATGCGCACCAAGCTGAAAATGAGCGCACAAAAAAAGAACCCCCTTTTGAGGTAATATACACTATAACACAGAAGATTTGTCCGGTCAAGGGGTGCAGTGAGATTTTTTCTAAAAACAATTCACGTTGGTGTATCCACGCTTATCCGCATTGCATTCATCTAAATCTCATACGGCAGAGGGCATAAAATCTG
>DHOG01000158.1:2555-3321 GCA_002410715.1 Ruminococcaceae bacterium UBA5396
TAAATCTCATACGGCCGAGGGCATAAAATCACTCAGCCGTATGACTCTATTATTTTAGCTTCACGTTTTGTCCGGCGGGTATTTCAATCGTATCTTTGTCTATCTGAACCCACACGCTGATTGCAGAAGGATTGTGTATGAAGCGTCCGTCTACCGAATACTGCAGGTTTTCAAATGCTTTGTTATAATCATAAATCTCTATATTTGTCGCGTACCAGATATCATCCCTGCCGCCTGCGGTTTTCAGAAATTCTTCAATAACATTCCAGTTGTTATCCTTATCAAATTCAAAACTGTGTCCCCATAGGTAAAACAAATACGGGTCTCTTTCGGGTGTCTCGTTCAGGAATTTCTCTGCCAGCTGCATCAGCTGCGGATTCTTATGGTGACAGGTAGCACCCATACGCAGCCAATCCGAAGGCATGTCAAACGATAAATGCGAATGGACGGTACGTGCATAAGCAATCCCCGCTTGGTCAAGCACCTGTACCACCATATCGTTGTATGTGCCGTAAGGATATGCCATGCCGCGTATAATTTTCCCGAACTGGTTTTCAAGATTTTCCCGATCCTGTATGATTTCTTTCATCACCATTGCCGGTGTGATAGAGTTCAAGAACGCATGTGTCAAGGCATGGACTGCCACTTCGGCAAAAGGACTGTTGTAAATTTGTGTACACTGAGATTTTGACATTCTGCGGGAAATTTGTCCGTGGGGGTACACTGTGCCTTCGGCTGCATAACCTCCGGAATTGATGTTAAAAGT
>DHOG01000158.1:3580-16205 GCA_002410715.1 Ruminococcaceae bacterium UBA5396
TTTTAATGAATAAAGCGCAGCCATTGGCGACTGCGCTATTTCAAATAATAATTACTTGATAACCGTACCCATCATACCACATTTCACGCCTGCCGCATTTGATTCATCTGTGTCAATATGCATGGCAAGGGCAAACTTGCTGCTGACACGCACAACGACATCACCGAAAACAAGCGAACGCCCGTCTGAATCCACCTTTACGCTAACAACATCCTTATCCTTTACATCAAATTTAGCCGCATCCTCAGGTGTCATATGAATATGGCGTTTCGCCGCAATCACACCCTGCGCCAGCTCTATCTCGCCTTTGGGTCCCACAATCCTGCACCCCGCAGAACCCTCAACATCACCTGATTCACGGATTGGCGCGGCAAGACCGATGGAACGGGCATCTGTCATTGACAGTTCCACCTGTGTATCCGGTCTGACAGGCCCTAAAATACTAACACCTGTAAGCGTCTTTTTGGGACCTACAATGTCAACACGCTCGGTGCATGCAAACTGCCCGGGCTGTGATAAATCCTTTTTATTGGTAAGCTCGTACCCTTCTCCGAAAAGAATATCCAAATCCTTTCGAGAAACGTGGATATGGCGGGCCGAAGTCTCCACCAGTACCTGATTTTTCATGCTTAATATACTTCCTTTCCATATCAAAAACCTATCGTTCACATTATATTGTACCGCTGCGGGACTATTATTTCAAGCAAAAGTATGATATGATATGTAAAAATATAATTTACTTGTATTTATACACCTTTTGGAAGAAAGGCTGTGGTTGAATGAAATATAAAGACTGGGACACGCTGACCGAGCATTGCAGAAGCTGTAGTGCATGCAGCCTTGCCCAGACGCGCAATAATGTGGTTGTGGGTGTGGGCAACCCTAATGCCGAAGTGATGTTTGTGGGCGAAGGCCCGGGGGAGCAAGAGGATTTGAAGGGGGAACCCTTTGTGGGACGAGGGGGTCAGCTTCTGGACAAAATGCTGGCGGCTGTCGGCCTGTCTCGCAAACATAACATATATATCGCCAATATCGTGAAGTGCAGACCGCCTAAAAACAGAGACCCTCTGCCCGACGAACAAGAGGCCTGTATTCAATGGCTAAGGGAACAGTTTTTACTCATACGCCCCAAAATCATTGTATGCTTAGGAAGGGTAGCAGCCTGCCGTATGATTTCTCCTGATTTTAAGGTTACGCGGCAACATGGTCAGTTTATTGAAAAAGGGGAAACCCTGATGATGGGCACCTTCCACCCTGCCGCCATTTTGCGCAACCCCAATCAGAAGCCAACTGCTTTTGCGGATTTTCTTGCGTTGCGTGACAAGATTGAAGAGGTTTGCGAGCATACTACGCTTGTTTATTAGTCGTATACGGCAATGCCTTGCCGTTCAATCGAGCCCGAACTAATCTTAGTTGCCGGTCAAGAGTATCGTCCTGACCTGCCCCGCATTTTCGGCAAGAGCAGAGCCCTTGCCCTACTCCTTTTTATCCACCTTGTGGACAGGCACGATATTCTGAAAGACCGAGAGCAGGCTTTTGCTCAATATTTTATCAATATGAAGCGAGCCGAAAAACCAGCGGACATAGTCTACCTCACTCTCAATCAATCCCAGATATGCGTTGACGCCGTTGTGGCGTCCGTTTTTGTCCAAATAGCTGCCCGATTTTCCCGGATATTCGTGGGTGAGAATATAATTAACCTTATTCCCATGTTCCCGAAGACGGCGGCGGCCTTGGAGCATTTCCTCACCTGACGGCATTTCCCGCTCCCACCAGGTTTTGTTGTCGGCACGGATATCATGTTCGAGACTCTCCCCACCTCCAAAAACGAAATACTTCTCATTTTCAATTGTATATATTTCGCCCCTAAGCAAATGCATCACATTCTCTTGGATTACCTGCACCCGCCCCCCGTTCCATTCAGTAACGGGAAATTTATCAAGCAAATCGTAATTTTCATGGGGACCATCCAAAAACAATACGGTGAATTTCAGCTTTGACAGCTTTTTTAATACCTTGCGCTCCTTTTTGCTTCCGTCCCATATAAAACCGAAATCTCCCAAAACAATAAGCGTACTCCCTTTGCGGATTCGGCGGGCGGCGGGGCAGGTGAAGCGTGAAAAATCCCCGTGTGTGTCTCCGGTTATATATACCATTAAAAATCATGCCTTTCAGCTAAATTACAAGATTACGATGATACGAATGAAGTAAAAGGGACGCACCCGTAAGAAAATGCGGCGTTTTCAATATCAGTTTTATGTCCTTTTCGGGCATAAAACTCGGAAAGGACATGGAGTTTACTATGCAGAAGTCTAAAAAAGCAATGACAATACGCATCCTGTCACTGATTTGCTGTCTTGGTCTGATGACAGTTTTTTGTATGCATGATGTAGCCGGCGTGACTGCTTCGGCCGGCACATTATATGAGCTGCCTGCGGATACAACCATACTTGCAAAATCTGCCCTTGTTGCCAGCCTTGGCGCAACCCCGGAAGAGGACACCATACTCTTTGAGCTAAAACCGGATTCAAAACGGTCTCCGGCGGCCTTGGTACGCCTTATGGTGGGAATCACAGCAATTGAAATTATCCGGGAAAAGGGAATCGATACCGGAAAGGTAACCGGCACATATTCCTCCGAAGCCTTTAACGTAATCGCAGGACATGACCTTGCCAGCGCTCAGATGGTTTACGGTGAGGAATGGACTATCAAGGATCTGCTTTCGGTATCCATGATAACCACGGCTGCCGATGCATGCGCCACCCTCTCGATTGCCTTGTCAGGCAGTCACGCCCAGTTTGTCGCAAGAATGAATCAGCTGGCGGGCAAAATCGGTTGCCAAAACACATCGTTTGCCAATGTTACGGGCACCGACAGCGCCAGTCAGTATACAACAACAAAGGATTTATATAAAATTATCCGATATTCCATGGATTATCCGGAGTTTGAGCCGCTATTCTCTACCGTTCAGTATACGGTCACCCCGGTTAAGGAAGGAACAAAAAGAACGTTTGTCAACACCAACGACATGCTTCGTTCCACTACGCCTTACTATTATTCTCCGGTGTCGTTCGGCAAAACCGGATACACCAGTTCGGCGGGGCGCTGTCTTGCATCGGTTGCGAGGGACAGCGGATATGAATATCTATGCATTGTGATGGGAGAGCCAAACATCGATAACGATGGGAAGCAGGGCGCCTATTTCAGAGACACCCGAACCCTGTACAGATGGGCATTCAACAATTTCACTTATAAAATGCTGCTGAATAAAAATGAGCCCATTACCCAAATACCGGTTGCGCTCGCCTGGAACAAGGACAGCGTAACGCTGGTTCCCGAAGAAAGTTTCGCCGCCACGGTCATCAATGACCTCCAACCCGAAACCATTACAAAGAAGATTATTCGAAATTCCGAATCTGTGGATGCGCCTGTAAAAAAGGGAGAGGTACTAGGCAAAATAGAGCTGTACATTAAGACCGACCAAAAGTTGGGTGAAGTGAATTTGGTGGCATCTGAATCGATTGACCAAAGTCGGGTTCTTGCGGTATGGGCACAAATCCAGCTATTCCTGCGCTCACCCTGGTTTTACGCAGGACTGGCGCTGCTGGCAATTCTGCTAATCGGTTATATTATTTTGAATATTGTTCACAACCGAAAGCTCAAACGCAACCGTATGAAAAGACTGAATCGATTCCGCTGATATTATTCCCGTCAATATCCCAGCTCACCGTATAGCGATTCGTCATTTTCTATCCAGTCCTGCACATAAACCGCCGTAAATCGGTCGGGTGTGTTTCGAATAATGACGCGCGCTATGCCGGCATTGATGATCAGCCTCTTGCACATGGAGCAGGAACAGGCGTTTTCTACCAGCTCGCCTGACTTTTTATCCACCCCCACAAGATAAAGAGCGGCGCCGATCATCTCACTGCGGGAAGCGCTGATAATCGCGTTTGCCTCGGCATGAACCGAACGGCAAAGCTCGTAGCGTTCCCCTCTCGGTATGTTCATTTTTTCTCTCAGGCAAACGCCGAGATCGGAGCAGTTCTTGCGTCCTCGAGGCGCTCCGGAGTATCCGGTGGCAAGTATCTGGTCATTTTTGACAATGATTGCGCCGAAGTTGCGCCGAAGGCAGGTGCCGCGTTCCGAAACCGCTTGGGCAATATCAAGATAATAATTTTCCTTGTCACGTCTGCTCACGTTCATCATGCCTTTCTAAAAAGCTTCAGCCGCTTGTACATCGACTGGGTTCTTTTGATATAATAACGCAAATTATAAATATGTGCAACCGCAACCTTCATTGGCAGCGTTCCATTTGGTGGCGGTTGGGGATACCAAACTATATCCGGTTTTTATAGCGGGGAGGATGTCATCAATATGCCTTTGACAAATAACGATAAGCTTGAGCTGACAAAGCTGGCGCAGGGTATAAGGGCAAATTCCTACAGCCCTTATTCGGGTTTTGCCGTGGGCGCTGCGCTGCTTGCCGAATCCGGTTCGGTCTATGTCGGAACGAATTGTGAAAACGCCTCTTACGGCGGGACAATCTGTGCGGAGCGTGCTGCACTTACTGCAGCAATTACTGCGGGGGAACGCAAATTTACGGCCATTGCAGTGGCGGCGGGGGCGCATCCGGTTACACCCTGCGGAATCTGTCGTCAACTTCTCGCCGAGTTCGGGGATATGACGGTCATCTGCGCCGCCGGTGAAGGGACGGAATATAAAATTTTGTCACTATCCGCCCTGCTGCCGGACGCCTTTACAGAGTTTTAATTATTATTTCTCGTCATATTATAATACGATGACTATATTATAAGCGGGGGATAAATGATGTTTGAAAAGCACACCAATGAACAAGACCTCAAATCCGCACCAGATCAACAGGTTGCTTTCGAGGAATTTGAAAGAAAGCAAAATCGGCTTTATCAAAAAGGAAAAGTAATTGTTGCAGCCATTGCAATAGTAAATGTTGCCGATGGTATTATATCTGCAGTAATCCGGTTAAATCTATTTATTCTGATTGTTGAAATAGCCTTATCCATTGCTTTGTTTTCTGGTATCACATGGGTACGATATTTGTTTGCAACAGGTTACGCACTTGGCATCTTACAATTCTTATTTTTGCTTCTTGGCGGAACGGTTGATTTTTCAGATGCACCTCAGTATATTGTGTTAATGCTGATTCTTATGGCCATTAACCTCGCAAGCTGCATTTTATTATTTAAAAGCAAAAGCATAACCGAATTTATGTATTCACAAAGAAATGGTTAATAACCGAGATTTTTAATAGTATAGATTGGATGAAATCATGCCGAATTTAACCAACATTTCAGAAATACGCACCCTTCTCCACCGTCATGGGTTCCGATTTTCAAAAGCGCTAGGGCAGAATTTTCTCATTAACCCCTCGGTATGCCCCCGAATGGCAGAAGCCTGCGGTGCTGACCAAAACACCGGTGTACTTGAAATTGGGCCGGGAATCGGTGTTCTGACAAGAGAGCTTGCTCTGCGGGCGACCCATGTTGCTTCTATAGAAATTGACAACCGCTTGCTTCCTGTACTAAAGGAGACTCTGTCCGACTTCCACAACATCCACATCATACATGGGGATGCCATGGAAATAAATCTGCGTGATTTGATTCATAATGAATTCAAGGAACAAAAGGTGTCGGTATGCGCCAATCTTCCCTATTATATCACTTCTCCGCTGATTATGCGGCTGCTTGAAAGCCGCTTGCCTATTGATAGCATCACTGTTATGGTGCAAAAGGAAGCTGCCGTTCGGCTTTGCGCTATCCCCGGAACAAGGGAATGCGGGGCAGTTACACTGGCTGTCCGGTATTATGCACAGCCCCGCATGCTGTTCTCTGTATCCCGGGGCAGTTTTATGCCGGCGCCCAATGTCGACAGCGCGGTTATACGGCTTGACATTCGCTCCGCTCCCCCTTGTGAGGTTAAAAACGAAAAAACCTTGTTCCATCTCATAAAAGCCGCCTTTGGTCAGCGGCGCAAAACCTTATCAAATTCCCTGATGGGTGCCGGATTGTTAAAGGAACAGGCAACCGCGATGCTTGTTGCGGTCGGAATATCCCCACAAGCCCGAGCCGAAGAGTTGACGCTGGAGCAGTTTGCCGCTTTGGCGAATTTAATTGATTGAAAATCAGTTGAATGAATATCATAGGCAAGACTGGCAATATCTTAAGATGCACCGAAAAGTCTTGGAGAGGTTTTTTTACCTCCTTTCTCGCGTGGGAAAGATCAATCCTCTTCAGAAGGCTATAAAGAAACCCACTGAAAGAATTTTTTCAGTGGGTTTCTGGATTTTGTCCTCACATTATTGTTCGAATTATCATTTGCTTGCAGCCGCCACTTTTTCCGGCTTTTTCGCCTCATGTCCGAAAATTGTGATACAGTCCACCGGACAATTGTCTGCACATGCGCCGCATCCGATACATTTCTCAATATCTATTTCAGCCAGAAAATTTGTAACGTGGATGGCGTCATGCTCACATACTTTTGTGCATTTCATACACCCGATACAGCCAACACTGCACGCCTTGCGGACAATGCCGCCTTTATCGGTGTTCTGACAGCGCACAACCCCCCGGGCGCTTCCGGGATACATAACGATCAAGGATTTGGGAC
Organism: Ruminococcaceae bacterium UBA5396; assembly: GCA_002410715.1. Classification (GTDB taxonomy): domain Bacteria; phylum Bacillota; class Clostridia; order Oscillospirales; family Acutalibacteraceae; genus Avimonas. Next base: position 10,226 of record DHOG01000158.1, read on the forward strand.
ATGCCGCAACGCATTTGGTGCATCCGCGGCAAAGGGATGCATCTATACGTGCAAGTCCGTCCTCTATGGTTATCGCGCCGTATTCACAAGCGTTTGCACAGTCGCCGTAGCCCAAGCATCCGTGATTGCATAGCCAGTTGCCACCGTAAAACTGAGTTGCGGCGGCACAGGACTGCAGCCCGTGATATTGCAGCTTCCGCTTGGTGTGCTGCTCACAGCCTCCACAGCGTATCATTGCAGTGAGGGTTTGGACGCCGTCGCTCGATACCCCGAGAAGCTCTGCAGTAGCTTGGGCGACCGCGGTACCCCCGGGGGAGCAAAGTCCGACCTTGGCTCCGTCATGCACCATCGCCTGTGCATATCCGTCACAGCCTGAGTATCCGCACGCACCGCAGTTGGCGCCCGGAAGAACCTCACACAGCTGCTCCACCTTTTCGTCACGGGGCACCGCCATCACTGCCGATGCAATCGCAAGTATCAGTCCGAATCCCAGCCCCAACGCAGCGAGTATGCCTACCGCCAGTAATATCGCAGTCATAATCTGAACCTACTTTCTGTTTCAACCTTTATAGCCCGAACAACCCCTGAAAACCGATAAACGAAACCGAAACCAGCGATGCCGCCACCAGCGTGATGGGCAGTCCCTTTAACCCGGCAGGGATATCGGCGCTTTCAAGCCGTTCGCGTACCCCCGCAAACATCACCATTGCAAGGAGAAAGCCAAGTCCCGCGCCCAGTGTGTTTACAAGTGATTCTGCAAATCCTAAATTTCTATCTATGTTCAGTATGGTGACACCCAAAACCGCGCAGTTGGTGGTGATCAGCGGAAGATAAATGCCGAGTGACTGATACAGGGGCGGTACATATCGTTTCAATACCACCTCAACCAGCTGTACAAGTGCGGCAATGATTAGAATAAATACAATAGTCTGCAAATAAGCAAGATCGGCGGGAACCAGCACAAGCGCATAAATCGGCCATGTTACTGCAGTCGCCATCAGCATGACAAAGATAACAGCAAGTGACATCCCCACCGCAGAATTCAGCTTCTTGGAAACCCCCAGAAACGGGCAAATGCCGAGGAATTGAGACAAAACAAAATTGTTGACCAACAAGCTGCCAATCAAAATCGCAATTAGGTTTGTATTACTCATGGTCTCGGCCCTCCTTGCTTCCCGCCACAGCCAATTCCTTCTCTATCGCCGGAACCGCAACCGAATCGACCACTGGTGCGGAATGACAAATGGATGCGCCGGGGCATGCCGCGCAGACATGCTCACCGGTATCCCCTCTTGCAGCTTGTTTGTCAAAGCGGGCGACAAGCTGATTGGTAAACCAAATCAGCATGCCAAAAACAAAGAAACCGCCTGCCGGAAGTACAAAAATTGTAATCGGAGGAATGATGCCTCCGTCGGGGAATCCGAACAACGTTCCGTTTCCCAAAAGCTCCCGGATGCCGCCCATCAGAATCAGCGCGCCCGTAAAGCCTGCCCCCATTCCCAGTCCGTCCAGAGCCGAAAGCCCAACGCTGTTTTTGCTGGCGAAGGCTTCGGCACGCCCCAGAATGATGCAGTTTACCACAATCAGCGGCAGATAAATGCCCAGCGCCTTATCGATCGCCGGCAGGTACGCCTTGACCAGCATTTGAACAATGGTGGTAAACGCCGCGATTATGACGATAAAGGCGGGCAAACGAACCTTATCGGGAATCAGCTTTCTGAGCAGTGAAATTGCAATATTGGAGCAGACAAGAACAAATGTAGCAGCCGCTCCCATACCCAGCCCGTTCACCGCCGCAGTCGTGACGGCAAGCGTCGGACAGGTGCCGAGGACAAGACGAAGAACAGGGTTTTCTTTGATAAGACCTTTTGTAAATGCCTTCTTATGTCTGCTCGGAAGCATACGGTAAAAAGCTGCCAACATTCGAAACATCCTCATCATTGTCCCCCCTTGTTTATACGATTAAAATATTCCACAGCCTGATTGACGCCTTGTGTCACACCCTTGGATGTTTTGGTTGCCTGGGATACGGCGTCAATGTTTTTTCCGATACTAAATTCTTGGGATGTGTTTTTTCCGATAAAACCATCAAACAACCCGCCCTCTTGAATCATATCCACATAACCGGCAGTTTCATTGTCATCGGTAACCGTGACACCGGTAATGCCGCCATCAACCGAAATACCGGTCATAACCACCAAACCCGAGCTTTTACCGGTGGAGGAAACCGTGAACACATAGCCGACAATATTATCGTCTTTTTTTGCCGAGTAATAAACCACTTGCTGCTCATCATTGTTCAGGATACCTTTCTCAAATGAGTCAGCATCAATTACCTGCCGGCGGGATTCGGTTTCGGCCTTTTGGTTGGCTTGGGCAATCGTATCCTTGGTCATGGCGTTGGTTCCTGCGAGGGCTGCGGTGGCAACGCCCGAAATAATCGCAAGTGCCAAAGCGGAAACAACAATCTCTTTTATATTGATATTCATTTTACCGCTCATTGCGCAGCCTCCGTTTCTCACCAAATGGCAGCGGACGGGTTGCCCGCTCAATCAGCGGAACCAGTATATTCATAATGACGATTGCAAAGGATACGCCTTCCGGCAGCGAACCAAACACACGTATCAGCACGGTCAGAAGTCCGCATCCCACTGCAAACACGATTTTGCCCGTCTTGTTAATCGGGGTTGTGGTGTAGTCGGTTGCCATAAAGATTGCACCCAGCATAAGGCCGCCGGAAAGGATGTGGATGAAAGGGTTCTGCCCCAGCAGCCATGTCATAACAAATACTGTTCCAATATACACAAGCGGGATGGTTGGCGAGATAACCCGTCTGATTACAAGGTACAGACCGCCGAGTATCAACGCCAGCACACAGGTTTCGCCCAGACTGCCCGGGCGGATGCCTACAAACAGCTCCTGCAAACTGTAATTCATCTCGCCGCCCTGAATCACTACTTCCAGCGGGGTTGCAGAAGTCGTGGTGTCAACCCCTGATGCACCCTGCAACGGTGTTACCCACCTGTTCATGTCTTCGGGAAAGCTTGCCATCAATACAATACGGCCCACCAAAGCGGGGTTAACAAAATTCTGTCCCAATCCGCCGAACATCTGCTTGGCTACCACAATTGCCACAACCCCGCCAATGGCCGCCTGCCACAGCGGGACCGAAGCCGGCAGGTTAAATGCCAGCAGCACACCGGTAACTACGGCTGAAAGGTCACCGACAGTTTGGGGGCGCTTGAGGATGATACGGCTTAGATATTCTGCCGCAATGCAGGACGCCACACAAACCAGCACCACCGCCGCCGACCGCCAGCCAAACAGCAGTATCGAAGCTGCAGCTGCCGGCGACAGCGCAATAAGCACGTCCAACATAACCCCACGGGTTGTCATACCGCAGTGCAGGTGCGGCGAAGAGGTAATAATCAACGGGTTCTCCATCTGCCCGGTCACTCCTTTATGTAGCAGCGGTCAATGACCGCCTGTTCTCAACTGATCAATTACTTACCTGCCGTTACGGCTTGTTTTGCAGGTTGGTTCTCGGCTTTCGCCGTACTTGTCGCTTCTGCCTTTGCGGCAGCGGCTTTTCGAACATCGCCCTTTCCCATACGCATGGTCTGTACAATTTGACGATGGGCAGGACATGAATAGGTGCAGCAACCGCATTCCATACAGGTCATAACGCCCAGCTTCTCCATCGCATTGGTGTCCTTGTTCTGATATGCTGCAGCAATCGAAGGCGGTACCAGGTTCATAGGACATGCGCTCACACATCTGCCGCAGCGGATGCAGGTCGAGGGCTCTGTCAGCTGGATATCCTCTTCTGACAGCGCAAGAATGGCGTTGTTCTGTTTAAGCACCGGCAGCTCGTCGTTCATGAGGGCAAGCCCCATCATCGGTCCTCCCATAAGCAGCTTGCGTGTCTTAAACTTTGTACCGCCGCAAAATGAAATAACCTCATGAATAGGGGTGCCGATAATCACGCGAACATTTTTGGGACGGGAAATCGCCGACCCGTCCACCGTAACACGCTTGTCGACCAGGGGCATTCCCGTTTTGAGATACCGCGACAGGAAAGCGACCGATGCAACATTCATCACAATACATCCGACATCAGACGGCAGCTTTCCGGGGGGCACACGTCGTCCGGTACACGCTTGAATCAAAACCTTTTCGGCACCCTGCGGGTATCTTGCTGGCAACGGCTTTACGATCACCTCATGCCCGGCACGGGTTACTTCGGCGGCAATCCTGGAAAGCTCGGAAATCGCGGCGGGTTTATTCTTTTCAACCGCAATGATAACACGCGCTGTATCAAGAAATTCCATCAGTGTCTGAACGCCCGACACAATGTCCCACGAATTTTCCATACACTCGCGGTAATCAGATGTTATGTAAGGTTCACATTCTGCAGCGTTTACAATCACCGTGTCAACGGCGTCAAAATTGCGGGGCTGCAGCTTTATGTGGGCGGGGAAGCCGGCGCCGCCGAGTCCCACCAGTCCGGATGCCCGAACAGCTTTGATAAAGTCATCATAATTCTCAACCACCGGCGGCTTTACGCTTTCATGTATGCGTTGCTCGCCGTCCGATTCAATCATCAGCGCAGCGGTTTTCAGTCCACCCGGAAGCAGCAGCTCTGTCATCGCCGCCACCTTACCGGATACACCGCTGTGAATCGGTGCAGAAACAGGCTGATCGCTGTCTGCTACAACCTGTCCAACCTCAACATAGTCCCCTACCTTTACTACCGGTTTGCAGGGAACACCGATGTGCTGCGACATCGCAAGTATAATGCGTTCGGGAGGGGGCATCACCACGGTCTCACAATCCGCGGTATGTTTTCGATGAGGCGCATGCACTCCTCCTTTTGTCCTAAGGGACACCCATTCCTTAATATTTGTGATATCCATATAGATTCATCCTTTCGCGGGTGGGCTGGGATGTATTGACCAAATCGTACAACAGCCATACTGTGATAATTTTTTAACAATTTCACCATAAAATCCTTGGCACCGTATTTAATAATATATCATTTTATGATAAAATACAAGAGGAAACACACGTCAAGTATCATTGGGAATATGTTCCCATGCACATCAATCAGAAAGGGTTTGTTCGCAATGGATTTTACATTTCACATGCCTGTTAAGATAATCAGCGGGGAGGGCTGCGTGTTAAAAAATGGCAATTTGCTTCGCGAATTTGGACGGCGCTGCCTTATTATGACCGGTCGAAACGCCGCAAAGTTAAGCGGTGCGCTCGATGATGTGCTGAAAGTTTCCGGAGAAACCGGTATAGAAGCTACTGTTTTTCCTGAAATATCCGCCAACCCACTGCTTTCCCAGTGTCGAAATGCTGCCTATACGGCAGAAATATGCAAAGCAGATTTTATTATCGGAATCGGTGGGGGATCGGTTATGGATGCCGCAAAGGCGGCAGCGTGGCTTGCTTCCAATAGCAGTGCAGACATCAAAAGTCTGATGGAGTGCCAACTGCGCAGACCGCCGCTTCCGCTGATTCTTGCGGGAACCACAGCAGGAACTGGAAGCGAGGTCAGCGCCGCATCGGTTCTGACCATGGACCAAACCGGGCACAAGCGAAGTATTGTTCATCCCCACTGCTATGCCAAACTGGCTTTTGCCGATCCGAGATACACCCACAGCACCCCCAGAGATCAGACTGTATCCACCGCCCTCGATGCCCTGTCTCACGCCATTGAAGGCTGGTTTGCCCCCTCCTGCGGAGATGTCATTACAGCATTCGGCGAAAAGGCGCTACCCATGATAATGGATGGACTGTGCTGGCTTGCAGCGCATCAAGGGCTCCCCGATTCCTCCCGTCGGGAAGGCTTGTATTACGGATCCCTTTGGGCAGGAATGGTTCTAAACGCCACCGGAACTGCATTCCCCCACCCCCTCGGTTATATCCTGACAGAAGAATACGCTGTCCCCCACGGCATGGCATGCGCTGTATT
>DHOG01000158.1:16413-16964 GCA_002410715.1 Ruminococcaceae bacterium UBA5396
GATCGTGCTGAAACCAACTCACCTGAGCGTGCCGGGCTGCTTTATTCCCTTTGCGGCGGTCGTGACCGTATCAGAACCATGCTGGATAGGCTGGTAAGCTATGCTATAACCATGTCAGCCCAACAGATTGAAGGATACAAGCCGCGCTGGGATAAAACCCCCAACTTCGCCCGTACCCCGGGCGGGTTTACAGCAGATGATGCAGCAGAGCTGCTAAGGTCAATGTTTACGGATTGCTGATTCGATGCAATATTAAAAGCCAGCGCCTTTCATTAGCGCTGGCTTGTTTCATGATAAAAAATCAAGTTTTTGTAACAAAACGCTTTTTCCGAAGTCATATAAACGAGAGGTGAAAAGGGTGCATGAGTTTGAAGAAATATATAATCTATACTTTTTAGACATATATCTGTATCTAATGTCATTATCACATGATGAAGCCATTTCAGAAGAGATTGCCCAAGAAACATTTTTCAAAGCCTTAAAATCACTTAAAAGCTTTAAGGGTGATTGCGAAATTCGGGTATGGCTTTGCCAAATAGCAAAAAACACTT
>DHOG01000158.1:17120-17432 GCA_002410715.1 Ruminococcaceae bacterium UBA5396
TTTGCCAAATAGCAAAAAACACTTTCTATACATACTGCAAAAAGAGAAAGCGGACAGACATAATCGAAAACATTGAGTCTGATAATTTGGAACAATCCATATGGTCAAGACTGGACGATACAGAACAGGCAAAAGACATATATCAAATTCTTCATACGATGGATGAGCCGTATAAAGAAGTGTTTATGCTTCGCGTGTTCGGTGAATTGTCGTTTCGTCATATCGGTAATCTTTTTGGAAAGTCTGAGGCATGGGCTCGTGTAACCTATCACCGCTCAAAGAAAAAAATAATTGCGCAATTAAAATTATCAG
>DHOG01000158.1:17569-21724 GCA_002410715.1 Ruminococcaceae bacterium UBA5396
CTGATAATTTTAATTGCGCAATTAAAATTATCAGAAAGAGGGGAAAAGTATGATGCACTGTAATATTATCAAGGATATCCTTCCGTTGTATGTAGATGATGTAGTAAGTCAGGAAACAAAAAGTATGATAGAGTCCCATTTAACCCAGTGCAATAATTGCACAAAAGAGCTAGACAAATTAAGACAGGCAGTCCGCCCCGAACTAAAGAAGGATATAGCTCCGTTTCGTAAAATAAAAAAGAAACTAATTCGTAAACAAATCATTACCATTGTGATTTCGTTTATATCTGCGGTTGCTGTACTATCGGGCGCTTTCTATGCAATTGTAATTCATGAGCAGCCCCTTTCCTACAATGCGATAGGCAATCATCTTAGATTTATTGAAACAACCGACCAGCAGTTAGCAATCGGTCTTTATGGAACTTCCTTTTCTGGATTTAAGTATCGTGAACAGGAATTATCTTATGACTTAGGGACAAACACCCATGAAATTCGCTTAATATTCTATTTTGCTGGAACCGTGTGGACAAGATTTATATCGAAAAAAAACGAGCCGGTCGATAGATGGGTTTATTTTGCCAAGGATCCGGAATTTTACGATAACATCGGCGGCGATCCAATAGAAAGAAAAACAGTTGTCACAGAGGTTTGCTATCAGGTTTTTGATCCTGACAAAACACCTGTTGATAAGGCAGATACTCTTCCGATTACCGGGCGAAAGGTGGTATGGACAAAAAAGTAGTCTGTTTCGGCTCTGCCTGCCAAGCAACAACCGCATAATCGCTGCCGTCCCGAGGCATAATGATACAATAGATGGGATGGGTGCGAAAGGAAGAAGCATGAATGACAAGGGCACAGCAGGCAAGAGAACGGTTAAAAGGTAACTGGGCGCAAACAATTACGGTTGAATGTATCCGTATATCGGCAGGTATGCTAATCCCGATCTTGTCACTGGCCTCTCTTCGTTTGCTGGGATTGAGCGCTGAAACGGTGATCCATGCCTCTGATCTTGGCAGCGGCAGTTGGCTATACGCCCTGCTTACCTTCGCTTTTATGGTGATGGACTGGCTTTTGCTCTCGCCATTGCTGCTGGGTAGGCTCGCTTTTTATCAGCATCTTACTTTGGGCAAGGAAGCACCGTTTTATCTAATATTCAGATTCTTCGGCAAGCGGTATTTTCATGCGCTTCGATGGCGGTTTTCTCTTTCTTTTCATCGGCTCCTAGTCATGGTTGTCTGCCTAACACCAACCGCAGTGACAGCGGGTATTGCCAAAGCAATCCGCCAAAGCGGCTCTCAAAGCACTGCTGCCGATATTACCATGTTGTTTTGTTGGTTGCTGGGATTCTTCTTTTTTGTATCGGGTCTGCTGATTTGTGAAATATGGATGCTGCGCCGCCTGCCTGCTTCTTATCTGTTAATTGATACTCCTGAAAAAAAGTACCCAAAACGTCTTTACAGAACATCCGCACACAAAATGCGCGGTCATATTATAGAAATGTTCCATTTAACAACCGGCTTTTCGGGCTGGTTCGCCGCCTGCCTTTTTATTATTCCGTCTCTTTATGCGATCCCCCTTTTCTATACCACCCGAACTATTGCTATATCTCAGATTGTCTCGGAAGAATCCGAATACAAGTCATTCTTTCATCACTTTAGAAGAAAAAATCATTTCACAACACAGGATACCATTGAACTGCCGTCTGTCCAAGACACAAAACAACCCTGCTAGCTGCATTGATGAGGAATAGGGCAAGAGCATGGACACCAACGTGTCCATGCTCTTGCCCAACAACAATTGACCTATAGGCGTGGAATGTAATCCTAATGCCTTCACCGCCAAAACCTTATCTTACTTCCCAAGAAAAGACTTGTGCCTTTTCAGCGCCCCAAGTTTCCAACGGAGTAAATCGTACTGCAACCGCTTCTACATTACAATCCAATCTCACCAACCGCTGGTAGTTATTATCCACTTGAAACAGCTCCGCCCATACTCCGCTTTGGTCTCGGTATTCAACCCTGAATCTTCGGATCACGGTTTCCGGCACATGATAATTGGTTTCATTCAGTTTGAAATTGCAGGGCATGTTGTGGAACTTGCGCTCTAAATGACTGTTAAAGACAAAACGCATCTGATATATCTGCTGTGGGCAATCCCAACGGTATTCCACCGAATCACCAACATTGCCTTCCCAAAGATGTGATTCGCCACCCATTGCCCGTTCGATACCGTCTACCAGACAACCGGTATCGCCCTGCGTGGCAAGCTTGTCAGCCTGTTTGGTCAGTGCAGAAACAGGACGGGGCATGCCCGGCAGGAAGCAATCGTCCTCCATTAGCATGGTCTGCAGTGCTGAAATCTCACACGACCCGACGTTACGGGGTGTCATACCCTTTTCAACCGAAATTGCAGCAGCTGTTCCTGCCGCCTGCCCCAGCAGGGAACAGGTCCCCATTATACGGGTTGAACTTAGTGCCGCATGGGTTGTACTAATATTCCTCCCGGCAAACATAAGATTTTCAATATTTCGGGAATAGAGGCAGCGGTAGGGGATTCCGTACGGCGAAGGCGCAGGATGAAAGATTGTGGGATATGCATCCTTGTAGTCAAAACCCGCCGGGTGATGGTCATCCATGCTCCATCCCCCATAAGCAATTATATCTTCAAATTTTCCGCCGGACTCAATATCGTTTTGGGTTAAAATATAATCTCCCACATAGCGGCGGCTCTCCCTTTTTCCGGGTAAAAATCCAATCCAGTCTATCACCCAGTTGTCAGCACCGTGATCCCCATGGTTTTTTATATGATCCCATACACCAAACGAAATTTTCAGCAGCTCGTCTCGGATTTCTTCTGTATCATGAATTGAATCATTTTCTCCGCCCAGCTCAATCCACCAAAAGTTATTGTCCAGATTATGGTTCCGGAATGGAAGATCCTCGTCACTCTCATACCGGTTTGCCCATTTCGGCGGGATAAACGTCTGCTTTTTATCGGTTTCCCGTATTTGAAACAGGCAGCTCATCCCCATTGTTTTCTTGTCTGCATCTATCGGCTCAATCGACTCATTAAACTCACTGCGCGCTTCCCTGCCTATGCGATATTCCGCACCGGTTAACGGTGCAAGAATCCCATCACCGGAGCAGTCGATAAACACTTTTGCCTCAATTGTATGCCATGTTTCGCTGGTCATTTGCCAGCCTGTAACAGTATGTATGGCGGATCCGTCCATCTCCGCCTGTAAGCAAAAACAGTTTAGCAGCAGCTGAATATTCTTTTCAAACCGAGCTTTTTCATATAATACGCTGTCCCAGATCGAAAAATTCGGCGTTGGGTTGCGATACAAATTTTCTAGCTCAATTTCCTCCAGCAACCCGGTCTCCCGGTAACCGTGGGCACCGCAAATCCACATCCGTATTTCCGAGGAGGCATTCCCTCCCAAAACAGGACGGTCCTGCATTAACACCACCTTGGCGCCATGCCGAGCTGCCGCAATCGCAGCGCATAGTCCAGACATCCCACCTCCAACCACGCAAACATCCGTAGTAATATGGTTTTTACGCATACATCTCTCTCCTTAATCTGGTTTATTTCATTGAGCATTTAAACATATATTGTTAAATTGATATAAAGCCAATATAATGGCTTTATAAAGGATACTACAGTTGGGTGTGATAATCAATGGGTAAAATATCGACATATGAGAGAATGGTGAGAACCTTTCAGCATAAGGAGACCGATAGGGCTCAATATGTGATTATCCGTAGGAGGGAAGCATCCAAAACGAATGTCTATATCATTTAAAACATATTCAATCAAAAAAATCGCAAAAGCATTTCGGCTTTTGCGATTTTTATTTGGGTTGGCATTTACCTATTTTCCCGGGCCGTTTCCAGCCAAGTATCTTCGGCGCAAATGAGCTTAACTTCCGTGTTCGGAATGGGAACGGGTGTACCCTCACCGCCATCAACACCAACTATATAGTTTCCCGTCATAATACAGGTCACTTGTAAAATAAGAACCCCACCCGCCATCGCAATCAAAGATTGCGGACGGCTACCTGGGAACCTTGTTGTTTCACAAAAAACCTGCGGTGAACGATGTGCCCACCGCAGGTGTGGCTCCCCCTGTTGGACTCGAACCAACGACCCTGCG
>DHOG01000158.1:21901-22241 GCA_002410715.1 Ruminococcaceae bacterium UBA5396
GGTTAACAGCCGCATGCTCTGCCACGCGGACGGTTTCACACCGGAAAATCCCGTTGGGCAGAGGTAAAAATGGTATTTCTTCTTGTTCTTTTTCACACGGCTTTGCTCGATTCTACAGGAATAATTGATCCCTGCCATTCACTGACAAACTGTCGATAGTCTATATTAAACTGTATCGCTATCCCCTGCTTGCTGATTTCCACGCTTTCAATCAGCTGGCTCACGATCATCTTCTTACGGTCGATATCCGCCAGTTCAAACTCTTTGGCCCAGCCTTGAAATTGTTCGAAATTCGGAAGAGATGCGGAATAATTCTTTCTCTGATTTTCCATACCCGCAT
>DHOG01000158.1:22433-25454 GCA_002410715.1 Ruminococcaceae bacterium UBA5396
CGCATCATGATTATGATATTCGTCCATCATCCTCCGAAGCTGATCTTTAGCATTTTTGATTGACGTAGCTAACTGGTCCGGCTCAAAGACGCTTTCCCCTATCAAGGCATCAGCGATCTCACTTTCCAGTTTGGTAACCTTCATTTTAACCTTCTCAATTTCATGCCACCGTTTTTGCTGGACAGCGACATTCGACTGCATCATCTGTTTAATGCTCTTGTCGATTTGGTGTTTATCCGGAGTAATTCGAATTTTCATAAAAATACTCCTGATAATATCTACGACCACAGCGTCGATCACAGCAGCCTTGTAAGTCGTCTGCCCATCACATTCGCAGAGCTTCCGGCGTTTATGATAACAACAGTATTTCATCTCGGCAGCCCTGTATTGTGTGCCGTCTTTTCGTATATATCTATCCTGATATCGTTCCGGTGTCATCCGGCCTCCGCAATGCCCGCAAAACACAAGTCCCGAAAGTAGCGCCTGGCTTTTCGTCACTGTAGTTAACTGATTCTTCTTCTCATTTACCTTGGTACGCTTTTCAAGAATCTTTTGAGCCCTGGCAAAGGTTTCGTCATCTATAATCTGCAGATGCGGGAGATGTTTGGATCGGGCATCACCCTTAATCAGATACCCGATATACATTTCGTTCTTCAAAATGCGGTTGATTGTATTGCATTGGAACTTGGTATCATTTTGTGTTCGGTATCCTTTTTTGTTCAGAAATTCCGCTACCCTGAAGAAACCCATGCCCAGCTGTACGGTTAAGTTGAAGATGGTTTTTATCATCTCAGCTTCCTGCTCATCAATCTGCAGATCATAGCAGGGCAAATCCTTTTTGTTTCGCCGGCCGTTGTCCACCAGCCTGTACCCATACGCCACTGTGCCACCTGTATAGATACCTTCTTCGGTCAGTTGACGCATTCTGGTTTTCACCCGGATGGATGTGTTTTTACTCTCGCCGGATGCCTGCCAGAAATAAAGGTAGTTAATGAGATGGTCAATATGGTTGTCCAGATGTCGCTGCCCCTCGATGGTACTCCAGACCTCTATTCCGAGATTAATGAACGCCTTCAGCACCAGTGGCGTTTCGGATTCTATTCTTCCGAGGCGGTCCAGCTTATAAATGAGCAGGATGTCGAATTCCTTGTTCTTGGCTGCGGCAAGAAGTTCCTGAACTTGATCTCTGTCGTCGGCAGAGACCTTGAATCCGGATACCCCTTTTTCAAAGAATTCTTTGGCTATCTGCCACCCTTGTGCTTCCGCATATTGATGGCAGGCTTCCTTCTGCATGGGGATATCGTCTTTAATCACCTGACCTATACTTGAAACTCTATATAAGCAATATGCCTTTTTCATATTTCTATTCCCTCGCAATCATATAATAATTGCGAAGTTGCACTGTTTGCCTCTATTCGGTTGTCAAGGAACACACCTTTTTCAGGCAACACCATCATATCACACAAGAGGCGGCATATCCAGCAATTTAGCGTCGTTTCAGTGCAATTCCGCAGAAACAAAACAATTCACTATTGGCCTATCCAGCTGTTATTCTTGATTCATAACAATTTATTAGTACTCTTAGAACATTGTCTTCAACTTCATCTTTTGGCTGTTCTGCAAATCTTAAAGTGACATTGAGATTGTTCATCGATAATTTTATTTCATCCTTTTCCGACGGCTGCAAATTTGTACAATCCGTACTTTGCGGCGGATACATCATAGATGTTAAATCAGCGCAAATATTTTCTTCTTGTTTCACAACGCTCATATTCACTTCCTCCGCATGTTAATATCCTTTAATTTTCTGTTTTATTGCCCCTTCAAATAATGCAGACCGAAGCTGATTTCAATTGCCCGATTAATTTCATCCATTGTTTCAATGTCCAGATTTCCGAGATAATCACTCAACCGGCTTCTGTCTAAGGTACGTATTTGTTCCAGCAGAACAATGGATTCCTTTTCAAGGAAATCACAGTCAACCGTAACATGAGTTGGAAGTCTATGCTTCTTTGTAATACTGGTTAGAGAGGTAACAATTGTAGTCGGACTGAATTGATTGCCGATATCATTTTGAATAATAACAACCGGACGTATTCCGCCCTGTTCACTGCCGCGAACCGGATCCAAATCCGCATAATATACTTCACCGCGTTTTACTTCTTTCATAAGTAAAGTCCCTCTTTGATGTGTAAAGCGGCCGAATCCTTTTTTGAATCCGGCCGCTTCTTATCTATATCAATCGTTTTTGTTTTCTTGTCAGTATTTGTCCTCGCTCCCCCTGATAGAAGCGACCTGCCATAAAAGCAAAGCCTCTTCGGGAATACACAAAACGGATAGCAGCTTTATCCTTCATGGGAATCTCACCCCCGCGTGGTTCTCACCCGGCCGCCCTCATTGCGTGATCCCGCTTCAGCGGGGCTGTGACTGGACGGAAGTACCATTGTTCCTCCTACCTGTTTTCGCCGTCTGCTGGGAGCCACCCAACAGTCAAGCATTCCACTTTGTGGCTTACCGATATCACCAGCAGTAGGAGGGATGTATTTTGTGTACTGGATATTCTGTTTTCAAAGTCCATCGAAGGATAAAAAAAACACCCCTCACTTTCCATGCCGAAAAAGTGAGGGGTTGAGCGGATTAATCTTTCTTATTCAAGATATTTTTTTAACCTGGCCAGTAATCGCCGTTTACGGTCATTGATTGTTCGCTGTGGAATACCAGTTTTAGCCGCATATTCACGTTCACTCACTTTATCGAAATAGATGGCATAAATGAGCTTTCGATCGTCAGCCGAAAGAAGCGAAAGGCATTCATGAAGCTTGTCCACTATAATCTGGTTTATTGCTTGTGCCTCAACGTCCGCATGGTCAATCAGAATATTCTCACCGCACCTATCATCGGTGGTTAACATATCAAATGATATTTCGCCGTTTTTTACTGATAATTCACGTAAATACTTCTGACGGCGCCGGTCCCGATAGAATTCCGCATATTCCTGTTTTGATACTTCCATCAGCATGC
>DHOG01000158.1:25584-29869 GCA_002410715.1 Ruminococcaceae bacterium UBA5396
AGCATGCCGTGTAAAGGTATAAATTTCTTTACTGCGTATGATGGATTAGTATCAATCCGTTTTAAAAGTTCATTATTTGTAATCTCTTCATATCCATCCTCTGATTTAATAAAGCATTTTGCCTCATTAGATTTTTTATACATTTGATATCCTCCGTTTCGTTTTTTATAAATCCAAAAACGAAGGATGTTGGTGGACCGCGGCAGCCTGTACCACCGATAGACTGATCCTTAATATTCGCAGAATTAAAAAAGCCAAACCTGCCCCTTAATTTACAGGGAGCAAATTTGGCTTTGCGATTGGTTATATAGATATAAACAGGAATTGGGTTGTCAATATAATTTATAGACAACTTTTTTACCTTGCGTTTTTTAAACAGCCTGTCTATTCGCAATATGTATGACTTAATCCTTATTAAATCAAGTAAGGATGAGCGTAGTCTTTTAAAGATACGTTTCATTGTCACTCCAACCGCATGGCTACCCTACCATGCGGTGGAGTTGCCTAATTAAACGCGGATAGAATTGCCACGCCAAACAAGTATTTTTATGTTAATTGCATCTATCGCAGCATTTTTTAAATGAAATGTATCTTCGTTTATCATTCCAAAAACCCCGCTTTCGACAAAATTCGCATAAAAAACACCGTACAGTTCAACTACTGAAATCTGTACGGTGTTGGTTTTTTATAAATTTTAGTTTTTTATACTTTAGCTTTTTCATTAGAGTGTCCTTGCAACAATTTTCTCCATACCTTTATCGAAAATTTAACGCTAATCTTGACCTGTAAAAAAAGCAACCGATGAAAATCAGCTGCTTTAAAAACAAATATATCACTCTGTTTCATGCAACTGGCTGCCATCTTTTCAGAACAGGCCCTATAGCTTTGCGTCACTGCCTTTCGACAGTTTTGCTGACATTATGGTTATATAATATTATATTTTACTTATTTTATAAAAAGTGGTTTGTTTACAAAAAGGATTTCTTTTTCGATTTACAGGCATGACGTGCATAAACAAAAATGTCAATGTATGCTGATAAGAGCAATCGCGGAATTTTGGCATCGTTGTAGAGTCCTTAAAGACAATTAGGTTTTTACAATATACTTTAAATATGTTTTAAAAACATCGCTTGCTTTGCTTTGGCAACTATATTCTCTGCAGACAGACCAAATAATTTTAGCAGTTCCACAGCCGGCCCAGACTTACCGAAAGTATCATTTACGCCTACACGGATGACCGTAACTGGAAGTGTTTCACTTACTGTTTCAGATACCACGCTGCCCAAACCACCAATTATACTGTGTTCCTCTGCGGTTACAATGGCACCCGTTTCTTGTGCAGCTTTCAAAATAATTTCGGTATCAATAGGCTTAACGGTAGCGATATTAATTACTCTGGCGGATATTCCTTCGTTTTTAAGCTGCTCTGCTGCTGCCAACGCTTCGGAAACCATGAGGCCTGTTGCAATAATTGTTACGTCATTACCTTCGGTCAGCTGAACCCCTTTGCCAATTTCAAAATGATACGAATCATTAAATATGACCGGAACCGCCAACCTCCCAAACCTGAGATATACCGGACCATCCAGCATCATTACAGCACGCATTGCCTTTTCTGCTTCGACTGCGTCGGCGGGATTGATGATCGTCATTCCCGGGATGGTGCGCATTAGTGAAATATCTTCACAGCACTGATGGGTTGCGCCGTCTTCGCCTACCGAAATACCCGCATGGGTTGCGCCTATCTTTACAGGCAGATGAGGATAACCGATAGAGTTACGTATCTGTTCAAAAGCACGTCCCGCGGCAAACATTGCGAAAGTGGACGCAAAAACCTGTTTCCCTGAAGCAGCCAGTCCGGCTGCTATACTCATCATATTCTGCTCAGCAATACCGCAATCAAAAAAACGGTCGGGATATGCTTTTTTAAATATGCCTGTTTTGGTCGCCGCAGCAAGATCTGAATCCAGAACAATCAAATCCGGATACTCTGCGCCCAGTGCAACCAGACTTTCACCATACGCGTCTCGTGTGGCTCTTTTAATAACATTGGCCATTATTTACAACTCCCCGAACTGCTTAAGTTGATCACTAAGCTCCTGCATAGCTTGATCGTGCTGCTCCTTATTCGGAGCAGTGCCGTGCCAGTCAACCTTATTTTCCATAAACGAAACGCCTTTTCCTTTGATGCTTTTCTGAATAATGGCCGTTGGTTTGCCTTTGTATATTTTAGATGAGTTTAATGCCATATCAATCTCATAAAAATTATGTCCGTTTATCTCTACAACATTGAACCCAAACGCAACAAATTTTTCAGGAATCGGGTAAGGGGAATTGACTTCATCAATCGAACCGTCAATCTGAAGATTGTTGTTGTCGATGATCAGGCAAAGGTTGTCCAGTTTTTTATGAGCAGCAAACATTGCCGCTTCCCATACCTGACCTTCTTCAAGTTCACCATCACCTAAAATGGCATAAATCCGTCGTTCTGAACCGTCAATCTTTGCAGCAAGAGCCATTCCAACGGCAGCAGATATGCCCTGCCCAAGTGATCCGGTCGACATATCAACGCCTGGCGTTCCCTTCATATCCGGGTGTCCCTGAAGATGCGAACCGATGTGCCGGAGCGTAGCAATATCCTCCATCGGAAAAAATCCGCGCATGGCCAGCGTGCCGTATAAAGCAGGAGCGGTGTGTCCCTTTGATAAAACCAGACGGTCACGGTCCTCCCATTTCGGATTTTCCGGATCGACTCGCATATGTACAAAATAAAGTACGGCCAGCGTATCCGCAATTGATAGCGAGCCACCGGGATGTCCGCTCCTTGCGTGATAAGTACCATCAATAGCAGCCATGCGTATTTTAGCAGCAATGACAGATAGTTGCTGATTTGATAGAGAATCCAATCTTGATCATTCCTCTCGAACTACTTAAACCAACCATAAAAATATGCCTTCCGAAGATCAAAGAATACAATCCGTATCTCTGTCTTTACTATTCCCCAGTGATCCAAATCCTTTGCATTTCCTTCTCGTTACTGTCTGCTAAATCAGGCTCCAGATAAGGAATATATTTGCATGCTTCCATTAACACAGCAGCTGTGGAATCATAAATTCCGGCACAGTGGTGTACATATGGTCCTGTGACAATTTTATGCTCCCAGGCAGGCCAGTTTTTGACCTCAAACCAAACATATGTACCTTTGGTAGCAGGACCGTCCACACCTTTTCCCTCCCCAATCAGGAGGCTGTATTTTCCGTTATCGCCATCAAAACGGCAGATTGTAATCTCACCGCGCTTTAGCTCGAATTCTCCAGTGCCGGCGCAATGGCTGTCGAAAATAAAATGACGATCAACCGCAAGATTATCACACTGTCTGGACAAACTCGGCGGGAAGTTTCCGCAGTGCCACAACAGTTCAGCATTATCGTTTTCAGGATGCCTTACCGTTAGATCAGCAAAAAAAACAGTATTTGTATTTGATGAGGATGCCTGCAAAAGCAATGATGAAATAGCTCCGTGGATATCTGTTTCACAAGTTACAGGTATCCCTTCATCTGAAAGCAGCCCATTTGCAAGACAAGGCATTATTTTAATATCATCCTGCAAGGCGTTCCAGCATTGTATTGCAACCGCTTTGCAATTGAAAGACTTGCATAAATCCTGTAATGCAATCTTTAAAGCGGAAATGTTCTCGATTTCTGATTCTGATACCTTATCACAATTATATTTGCTTTTTAAATATTCGATCTGTTCGGTGAATGACTTCCAACGTTCTTCTCTTACCTTTTTCGCTTTTCTGCTCAATTCTGAAAGCGTCACAGGCGTAATCATAACCCCGAACTTTTCAAGCAACTCTCCTTCATTGACCATCATGGTCCAAAAACTTTCTGGACGAGGTGCAATCTGCAGAATTCGCAAATTTTTAGCCGCTTTTACTACATTGCATACCTGTATCCAACGGTTAAACCCCTGTATAAAATACGAATCTGTATATTTTGTATTTGTAAGATATGTAAAAGGAACCCCAAACCGTCTTAATATCTTTCCCGTTGCAAAGAGGCCGCATTGCGTATCACGTGTTCTTACCCCGTTTTCAAGGGGGGCATCATCACGCGGGCCCCATATCAATACCGGTTTATTCAAAGTTTTGGCTACTTTTGCCACAAGCGCCTCCGAACCGAAGTTACAATGTGGGAAAAATAAGCCGTCCACATCTTTCATTTTTTGAATAATCGGATCTAAATCTTTCTCATCAAACAAAAGTCCTTCTTCATTGATATCA
>DHOG01000158.1:30045-30842 GCA_002410715.1 Ruminococcaceae bacterium UBA5396
CACCAGTTCAGCGTCACTTACTGTATATAGAAATGACAGGATTTCATTTTTATAACGTATTGCTTCAGACACAGAAAAGACAGTGCGTCTGGTTGGTATGTATCCTATTTTCAAGCCTGATCCTCCTAACTTTACAGATAATGGTATGCATCTAAAATAGTTTACCTTTTTTAAGGTCACCCTGCTATTAAAGCAGTTTCTTTATGCTATCAGCCATCGCGCACAGGATGATGCAACAGGATGCGGCACCGGCATCCAGTACGCCTCGGGAACGTTCGCCCAAACGACTTGAACGGCCGATTCTGGCTATCATATCTCGTGTAGAATCCCTTCCTGACTCAGCTGCTGACTTCATCTCATTAAGACAGGTTGCAAAATCCTTGCCTTCAGATAAAGCTTTATTAAACGCAATTGTAGCCGGTTCAAGGCAGTCGATCAGGGTTTTATCTCCCACTTTGGCGGAACCCAACTCCTTAATTCCGGACAATGCCGCATTCAGCATATTACCAAATATCATACCGTTAATGTACTCGCTGTTTTTGCAAACCTTTGACATCTCAATGAAAAACTGGCCGTAAATGGGCCCCATGGAGCCTCCTATATCGCCTAGCAGAACCCGACCAAGCTTTTTCAAAGAAGCAGAAAAATCAAGCTCCTCCCCTTTTATACTCTCGGCAAACAGGGTAAACCCCTTATTCATGTTGATCCCATGATCTCCGTCGCCTATTAATCCATCAATCTCGGAGAGATAATTTTTATTATTCTGAACGGCCGATACCACAGCCATGGTTATTGAT
>DHOG01000158.1:31001-34048 GCA_002410715.1 Ruminococcaceae bacterium UBA5396
ATACCACAGCCATGGTTATTGATAAACCCTTTTGATTTTCAAATTGCATGACTTAATCATCCCTTCCAAATTGATTCAGGCCAACGCATTCGCATTCCATGTCAATGAGATGCTTTAATTCATCATCCAGTTTCATCATGGTCAATGTAACACCCATCATTTCAAGACTGGTAAAGTAGTTACCAACATAAGAGCGATAAACATGAATGCCTTTTTCAGAAAGCAACTCTTCAACCCAGTTAAAAAGTATGTACTGCTCCATTACCGGTGTCGCTCCCAGACCCGATATCAGTACCGCCACCTCATCTCCGGAATTAAAGGGAAGATCAGGCAGAACGGTATCCAGCATAAGCTCTGCTATCTCATTGGCAGGCTTAACCTCGGTAACAGCAATGCCGGGTTCACCATGATGGCCAATGCCAATCTCCATGGTACCTTCCCTGATTTCAAAATTAGGGTGACCCACAGCCGGAATGGTACAAGGGGTCAATCCTACCCCCATACTGCGGGTATTGTTGATCGCCTTTTCAGCTGCGGCAATAACCCCGTCAAGATCAGCCCCCAAAGCCGCCTTGGCGCCGGCAACCTTCCACATAAAAATTTCGCCAGCCACACCGCGACGTTTCTCGGGTGTATCTTTTGGAGCCGATGGTACATCATCATTTGCTACAACTCGTTTTACTAATATATCGTCATCCTCCGCCATAGACATAGCCATTTTAACGTTCATATTGTCACCGGCATAATTGCCATACAATACTGCCACACCTGCACCGCCGTTTGCTGCAACGATTGCATCGTAAAAGCTTTTAGCAGAAGGAGATGTGAAAATTTCACCCACAGCAACAGCGTCCACCATGTTTTTCCCAACATAGCCCACAAACGCCGGTTTATGACCGCTGCCCCCACCGGTAACGATACCAACACGGCCCTTCTGCCCTGCTTTCAGTGATCTAAGTACCCTGGGATTATCCGTTTTTGTCAATAAATCAGAGTGACATTTGGTAAAGCCCTTTAACATATCTTCTACAACAAAATCAGGATCATTGATAATTCTTTGCATAACTCTATCCCCCAATATTACGATACTTTTTATCATAATCATTTATTTTTGCTACCTTTTCGGTTGACCCCCCACCTGCAAAATTACAGGTAAGCCAAAGACCTACCAGATATTTTGCAAGTTCTGGCGCAATAATCCGCGCTCCAATGCACATAATTTGAGCATTATTTGATTTCCGTGAACGCTCGGTAGAGAACGGATCATGACATACCGCCGCTCTGATGCCAGGCACCTTATTTGCTGCCATAGCCATACCAATACCGGTGCCGCACATTAGAATACCGCGTTCGGCTTCCCCTCTGAGTATGGTTTCTGCAACATCCACAGCAATATCCGGATAATTAACAGGTTCAGCATTATATGTACCCTTATCCAGTACAGTGTATCCCAATTCTTCAAGTTGTTCTTTTATTATTTCTTTGAGTGAAAAGGCTGCCTCATCACAACCAATAACGATATTCATACGATTATCCTCCTATACGGCAGCGGCAATTTCCTTAAGATTTTTTAGTCCCTCAATTGCCAGCGCTTCACCGGATTCGGCAAATTTACGCCATATGGCACAATTGCCTGCCAGTTCTTCAAAGCTCGGGTCAAAAGATTCTATTGTCAGAGGACCGTCATATCCGATTCCCTTGATGGCAGTAAAAAACTCCTTAAAAGGGACTAAACCGGTACCGGGAATGCCCCGATCATTTTCATTCACGTGAATATAACCAAGATATTTTTTACCGCAAGCCTTCACAGCTCCCGAAAAGCTTTTTTCTTCACGTATCATGTGGAAGCAATCAAGATGAACCCTCATATTACCGGCGCCCACATCATCGCAATAACGTATTGCATCCTCGGCTATATTCAGAAAATGAGTTTCAAACCTGTTAATACATTCAACGGCGATAATTCCGTCCCAGGTGTTATATGCATACTCTGCAATCTCTCGCATAGCCGACACCGACCACTCCCACTCCTGTTCGGTGCGGGGCTTTTTTGTCAGGCAGCCCCAACCTGCATAGTTTACGCCGCCAAGAATTTTGGAACCCAGCGCCTTATTGATATCTACCAGCATCTTCATATGATCAATTCCTTTTTGCCGAATACCGCTGTCCGGTGAGATTAGATTTGTATCAGCGCCAAGTGTAGTGGTTGTTACCAGTTCAATGCCGGTTTTTTCCTTAGCAGTCAGCACCCCATTCAAAGGAAAGCTTTCCGGATGGGCGATTGCTAAATCTACTACCTCAAATCCAAGAGCCTTCGCTTTCTCGATAATCCAAACATTATTCCTGCAGAAATTTTCCGTCCAAATAAAGCTGTCCACACCAAATTTGAAATAACTCATATGATTCCCTCCGCTCTTCTAAAATAATTTAATAGATACATTCCGCACATGCCTCAGCAAAAGCCTTCAGGTTTTTTATATCTCCTTTAAAAAAGTGGTCGGACGGGCTGCAGATATATCCGCCATCGGAACAGGCCGCATGCAGCTTAAAAACCATTTCACGGACAACTTGAGGCGTTCCTTTTTCAAACCCGTTATTCTGATCAAAGCCGCCGATAAACGCAATCCTGTTCCCAACGATTTTTGTTGCCTCTTTCAAATCACAGTCGCCCCCCATTTCAGGAGGAGTCATTGTTTCAAGTGCATCCGCACCGTTTTCGGTAACTATCTCGAGCAATGGCATAAGTCCTCCGCATAAATGATAAACAACCATAGCTCCATGAGTGTGATAAGCTTCTATTTGCCTTTTGTCGTATGGAAGACAGAACTCCTTATGTAAACCCGGGCTGATTACTGTACTGGAACCGCCCCCTCCCCCGCATTCTATTAAATCCAGTTCCTGTTTTCCGGCAAGCTCGATAACATCCAGCTTTCTTTCCAATAGGCAGTTTAAAACATAATGTACCCAATCGGGATTGTCGAAACATGCCATGATTGCATTTTCGGTTCCATATAAAATGCTTGCGAAAGACTGCCATGGACTGCACT
>DHOG01000158.1:34217-58165 GCA_002410715.1 Ruminococcaceae bacterium UBA5396
ATGGACTGCACTGCCCGAAATCATAAAAATGGCTTCTTACTATACCATTGCTTCCGATTTTCTTTTTAGCCTCTATAACCGGACTCCAATCGACGCCATTTGGACGAGGGTAATATTTTTGCCACAGTACGAAATCGTCTTGAGTCTTTATAATGTGCTCCGTATCCCATTGTGTAAATTCATTTTTTGCACATTTATGAACAAGCTTTCCCTCAGGTGTGGTAATATGATATTCAAAATGAATGTATCCGTCTTCTAGAAAGCCCAAATCACGATATTCAATTTGCCAGTTTTGCAGTGCATAAGAATCATATGTAAACAAAGGATTTACATAAATAACAGGATCCATATTGAAATAGTCATAAGCCTCGAACTGATCTGCACCATTAAGATATGTATCAAGGTAATACTGCATCCATGAATGTACCTGACAAGGCAGGCGGTCCGGCTTTTGGTTCTTCAAAGCCGCTAATAAGCGTTCTCTGCCTGTCATCATAAACAGTTATCCTCCTTATATAAACTTCTGTCTAGTTAAACAACTATGAAGAAATATCTTTTGTAAATATCACGATTTTTTAAAAAGCAGATACGCCTGTTTTATGGGTGCTTTCTAACTCACTTACGCAAATATCATTCAATATTACATCATTACAACCCCTAAGATTATGACTAATCAAATCAACAAACGTGTCGGGCGGAACAATACGCACATCGGAATTAAACCTTTTTACAAGTTTATTTAACGCGTCAAGCGTACCGTTTTTTTTACTCCATACATGAACCAGAACAAGGGAATATGCGTCAGCGCTTTTCACGTCTCTTGAAGCTTGATTAATATGATCGGAAACCGATTTCACATCGCATCCTTTGATGCCGTCCCACAGCATTTCTTTTACACTAATAATCGGTTTGTTGTTTGACCACAGAATTCTGCCCTTATGCTCATTGTGTAAGCTGTATTCCAGATAGAAAAGTCCTCTGATATTCGGTTGATCAAGATACTTCTTCCATATATCTAAATTATAAAACGAATCAAAATCAATAATTTCAACGACACTTAAATCCATTTTTACCATGTAATCATTCAACCGCATGGTATGCAGGGAGAGTACTTCATCTGGATACATGGAAGGATACATATACCCGTTACCCGAGGGGCCGGCCACAAAGCCATCCCGCACTTCTCCTTCCGAAGCTGTTTCATAATATTTGGCTACCACAGAAGGCGCAAGGTCGTATAATGACGGCGACAGTGCCCAGCCAATACTGAATTTTCCGCGGTGTGAACTGGCCCACAGCTTTTTGTCATTGATCAATCTTCCTTTTTCCCACTGGATGTTATCTCCGTCGCTCATCATAAAACAGACGTAATGCACATGATCCTCGTATTTCAATGGAAACTTATTCTGTTTAACCGGTTCGCTTTTTTTAGAACTTAAAACTGACAAATTTAATGACCAATCCGCCGGAATGACAAATGAACCTTTTTGGGATGAAGGAGCTACAAACTTATCCTCGCCGTCGCGGGCATCCCCCCATCCGAGAACCGCTGAATCCGGTTCCAGTTTTGACATAATCTCTTCCCTTAATGAATCGTCATACGCGCTAAAAATAAGAGAGTTCGTCATAACCGCATAGTCAAACAGGTAGGGCGTATTCTCCGGCTTCTGTTCAATTACCATACGGTGATTGAGGCTGTTCTTCCAATAATGATTAAAAACGAACCGGTCATCTTTGCCCCTCATGTCGAATAATTCAGACAAACCCAGACGGATCATATCTGATTTTAAACTTTCATGTACCACGATGGCATTTTTAATACCGGCCAATGACACTGAGGGCAGGATGGAATCTTCATCCGAATAGGTAATGAATCCGTAAATTTTATCACTGAATTGACCAATCAGCTGAGAGATATCGGCGTCATAATAAAGTTCACATTTGCTCTCCAATTCCTCAAGCCAGACACCATAGTCAGGATGATGGTCATCTAAAAAATAAATTTGCCGATCAGATGACCCTGCAAGCAGCCCCTGAAGCGTTCCGAGTATCGTCTTTTCATAATCCGTCAGCTTCTGCAATAAAAATACATAAAGCACAGCAGGAGGAATAGATGACTTGACATAATATGAGAATTCATTTGGCATATTGTATCTCCCCTGATATTCAATCTTTTAATAACTTTAGAATTTCTCCCAGTGATTTGCAGTAATTTACACAAAGACCTTTCGTTCCGCTCTGCTCAATATTACCGCCGTCAATTCCCACTACCGGAATATTCGCTAGTCTGATTGAACAGACACCGGCACCGCTGTCCTCAATGCCGATCACAGAATTCCTTTCACTATAGGGTACCCCAAGACCAACGCAAAGCGTTTCGGCATAAAGCCACGGATGCGGCTTGGGAGACAGCTCGCCAAGCGTTCCCGTCTCCCCTTTACGAAGAGGGTATCCGGCAGTGATGATGGCGTCGTAAAACTCTTTGGGATCACCCATTTTTAGGGTATTGAACGCTGATAGAATCTCCGGATATGCTTTTTCATATAAGCCTGATGTTACCAGCCCGATTTTTATCTTCATTTCCTTCAACTGAAGAAGAAAATCCTTCAAACCATATGTGGGTACAAAAGCGTTTTTCCTTCCCCTGCCCGCCATGATCGCTTCCATTTCCTTATGTGTATGCATGAAGTAATATTCCCTGGCCTGTTCAAGGGACACCCCGGGCACATATTTACTAATACAGTATTTCAAATGTTCCGACACACTGTGCCCCGAAACAAACGGAAGATCACTTTCTTCCAGTTGAAATTTCGGGTTATCCAGCAGGCTGGCGGTCGTTTGTTCAATGATCCAAATCCAGAATTCTTCGCTTCGGACGCTTGTGCCGTCCAAATCCATTAAAACTGCCTGAACCGGTTTCCTGATTTCCACCGGCTCGATCGGATAATAAGCCGGGTAGCCCAGCGATGATTTAACATAAGCGATCGTTCTGTCAGCAAAGCCGATAAATTCAACCTTTCGGTCACCGGTCGCAGCGATTTCGGTTACGCCGTCTTTATCTGCCTGATAAAATCCGTCGCTGCATTTTTCAAGTTTATTCAGCCCCGAATTCTCATCAAAAGTACCAAGGTCTTTTAAAACGATATTCATTATCTGTTGTCCTCTTTATTTTAATACTTATTGAAACATCCGGAGCGTTACGATCTTATGCGCCGCAATATCAACTTTGAAGTGCCCGTCTTCCAGCCCGACGTCACGTATCTTAACTGTTTCATCTAGCCTTAATTCTTCTATTCCTCTGATATTAAGCCGCGTCTTCGCATGAACAGACAGGTCATCATCGCTGTTGTTCCATAGTCTGACAATAATGCCATCCCCGTTTTCCGCCTGCTTGATACCCGATACCATGACCTTGTTTTCACAGTTAAGTTCGAGGAAGCTGCCGGTCGATGGGAGCGAAGCATCCATCGTCACGCCCTGAATTGCCTTTATATCCACCTTGTAATCATTGGCGGCGCTCATGACGTCACCCTCACTCCAGCTTCCCGTATGAGGATAAACAGCGTAGTTGTATTCAAAGCTACCGAAAGATTGCAAGCCGGTGTATTTGTCGTATTCCTCGGGAATCATATCAGGATTTGCGGTCATGTAAGCACGGTGCGTTCTCAAAAGCGTAAGCTTAACGGTGCGTTCGACATCGTCACATACCTCATACTCACGAAGCCCCTTATTCAGAAATGCGATTCCGTGTTTACCGTCCGAAAGATCGATAAAATTCTGCATAGGCTGGAATGGAACATACGGATCAAAATTGTCACCGACATCACGCCAGTTGATGTTGCGCTTCACAACGTCCCAGATGCTGTCTACCATGACGTCGTCCGTCCTGATTCCGGTCGGGAAATTGACCGTCAGCTTATGATCGCGGCACTCGTTATTAAGCCTCGTCCTGATCTTTACAAATTTTGAATCCTTCTCGAGCGTAATAAAATATGTGATTTTTAAATTCTTTGTTTCTCTCAGTCTGTCTTTACCATCAAGTGTAGCAGCCGCAGGTATAGTCATAGATAGCTCAACCTTGAATGCGCCGCGCAGCAGATTGGCTTCCGTCATTGTAATTACAGCTTCGCAGCCGATTGACGTCACCGCGAAATCCCGTTTCGGCTTTGTGCTGATATGGGCACTTCCGGTTTCCCCATTATCCGCGAAATAATGCATGTTATCCACCGCGTGTCCGGTCGTTTTATCCAGAAGATTGAACGTCCCGTTAGGGTTTAGCGTAACCTTCACAAATTCATTTTCAAGAATTCCGCTGTCTCTCGCGATTAGCTTTCTGTCTTCCATAAGCTGCGGATGGTATTTAAAATCGGGTTCACGGAAGCGAAGCGCGACGGATACATACCCCATCGCAGGGATTTCCGCCTTCAGCAGGATACGCCTGCGGTTAGCCTGGAATTTAATCGCCTTGGTATCCAGCTCCCGCTCCACTCCGATTTTGATATCCTCGCTCGAAAGCTCGGTATATTCCAGTTTGTTACCATCTTTGTCGACGATATCATAAAATACGTCGCAGCTCGCGGCTCCGTCGACTCCAATATCCGCTTTTTTGCCTC
Source organism: Ruminococcaceae bacterium UBA5396 (assembly GCA_002410715.1). Taxonomy (GTDB): domain Bacteria; phylum Bacillota; class Clostridia; order Oscillospirales; family Acutalibacteraceae; genus Avimonas. Next base: position 38,831 of record DHOG01000158.1, read on the forward strand.
CACCCGACTTGGGAAGGTCAATGACAAGCGGAATAATGCCAGCCCGTTTGAACGGCAGCGTGTTGAACAGGGTGATGATATGATCCGTATCGCGGAAATCCTTTGCGGTATTGATATTCCTATAAAGAGCAATAGCACTTCTCGCCGTAACCTCTTCCGCAACCGTATTGGCCAGCGAGAAGTTATACATCATATCCTCATGTGCAAGATCCACCGCGGCGCCGCATATGCTGTCATGGGCATGATTTTTCAGAAGCGCCTGCCACGCGCGCTCAAAATTTGCGCGCGGATATTCTTTGCCGAATACTGAGGCAAACGAGGCAAGCGGTTCGGCAATACCGATCAGATTGGTTTCGACCTTGTCGTTATATAACTTAATCTTAATTCTGGAAGAATGCGTGGCTCCAAGTAGCGCGTTAAAATTATCATATTCGACTGTCGTATACCGCAGTTCACCCTTGTGTCTTGCCAGATCAGATTCCTCCACCTGACTGCGGATGGTATCCATGTAGTTATCCAGAGAGTCCTGAATAATTTCTACCCCTTCTGATACCGCGTTCATTTCATTAATCAACTGCGGCAGATACCTGTAAGGCTCGTCGTTATCCTCCATATTTAACGCCAGAAGATTGCCCGCGATGCTGTAAGGCTCTGATTGCCTGACAATTGCGTCCAGGCCCTTTTTCAGCACGTCTTTGTCGTGATTGAAATCAAAATCTTCCTTAAGCAGGACAAAAGCTTTTTCATATAATCCCATATCAGCCATATGAACCGGCTTTTCAGCTTTATCGTATGTATAGGAAAGGTCCTTGGGCGGCTTGCCCAGAACAACCGTATTGTGGACGTAAAAGAACCAGTTCGTTCTTGTTACCTCGTCGAAAGTCCGAAGGGTATGGAGCGTGGAACCATCCGCACCCTCCCAGATGAACAGCGGGGTCATTTCGTATTTATTTGTACCGCGGTAGAAGATGGCGGTATCAATTCCGAATCCATTGTACAGCTGAGGCATTTGAGAATTCTGACCATATGCGGTGGCGGTATATCCCGATTTCATGCCGCCACCCATCTCTTTCGCCATCTTATGCCCCATCAGAAGATTGCGGACAAGCGATTCGGGCGCGACCGTATTTGTTTCGGGCAGCGTATACCAGTTGACTACCAGCATCTTTTTTTGTGATATTAATTTTTTAATGCGTTCCTTATTTTCGGGTCTGACAGATAAGTAATCCTCGATTACGATCATACCGCCGTCAACGCAAAAGCATTTATAATCCTCGCGGGTTTCCAATATATTGATGATATTATCCATCAGATCACAAAGCCTGAGCTTTGACTGTTCAGCGGTATGCCTCCATTCTCGATCCCAGTGTGTACCACTGATCACATGCATTGTCATTTTCTTTTTTTTCATACTTTTTCTCCTATCATCATATTACATTTTTTTGTTATTATGCTTTTTAATGAATGTCAACAAACTATAACGAAAAACACCCAGCTTCGTTAATTGATAGTGAGTATTGTTGTATATATGTAGTTGTTGTGCCCTGAAAAATCAGTTCGCAAGACCGCTATGCTCAATTCCCCGAATGAAGCGACGATTTAGAAGTATATACATAATAATAACCGGAAGTATCGTCAGCAACGTACAGGCCATTTTAACGGCAATCGTATACTGGTCCATATATTTCTGCATGGCAATTGGTGTTTCCATAATTTCAAGATACATGGTAAGAGTCCCCTTGCTGACATCAATTAAATACATGGATGGTTCAAAGAAATCGTTCCAATGCCAAATAAAGGACAGTATAAAAACAACGAGCAACGATGTTTGAGAAGTCGGAACAATAATTTTCCAAAAGGTTTCTAAAAATCCGCACCCATCAATTGTTGCCGCATCCTCCAAGTCGGTAGGAAGCCCCTTATAAAACTGCCTGAATATGAAAATAAATATGGCACCGTTGAGCCCCATTCCAAAGAAACAAGGAACAATTACAGGCAAAAATGTACCTAACATATTCATTTTTGAGAAATTGATATAGCTGGGAATGATCAATGTCTGCGGCGGAACTATAACACTAAACAGCACAAGCAAAAATAATACATCCCTGAACTTAAAACGAAATCTTGCAAAACCATAGGCAATAAATGAGCATGATAAAACCTGCCCGAAAACCGCCAATATAGTTACAATCAAACTGGTTTTTAACCGATTCCAGTAATCTAATACAAAAACTGCTGATTTAAAGTTCTGAAACGTAATGTGATGTGGAAGCCACTTTACCGTAGTATCATACAAATCAATCGGAGATTTCAGTGAATTGGATAACATATACAAAAACGGTAACAGAAAAATAAAAGCAAATCCGACCAGCATAATATAAACAGGAAGCCTGCCGGCAGTGGATTGTATGAGATGTATCGGTTTTTGCAAATAAATTTTTTTCATGCAACCCATCCTTTCTATTTTTCTCCTCCGTAAAATATAAGCTTTCTCATACCTGCGAATACTGTTATAACAACCACAAAAATAAATAGAAAATAAATCCAACCCATTGCGGCACCATAGGAATAATTTAGACTTTTAACGCCGTTCTGTATGATATAGCCGACAATAGGATTGCTGATATCTCTGAAAAAATCAATAAGCGTGTAAATACAATTTAACAAGACAATCGGCGATATCATCGGAAGGGTTATTTTCCAAAAAATGACCCATTCTGAAGCAGCGTCTACCCTTGCGGATTCATAGAGCGGTTCCGGAACACTTTGGAGCGCAGCCAGAAATAAAACAATCTGAATACAGGATTTCCACAGAATTACTGTAAGTTGCCCTATAAAATTCAAAATGATATCGCCTACCAGCGATCCGGTAATCTGATAAAAGGACTCCGGTATGGTGATAATTCCGTTTGTACCGGTAATGCCCATATCCAGCAGCTGTTTTAATACAAACCCATTTCCAAGCAAAACCGGAAGAAAGAATATACTCTTAAATATTGCTTTCCCTCTTATTTTTCCGTTAATTAAGACGGCTATAAACAGTGAAAATATCACGATCACGGGAGTCCATATAAGCGTTGAAGTAACTGTCTTTAAGAACATTGGGAGGAAATTAATATCCACTGTAAATGCATATAAAAAATTGTTGAATCCAACAAATACTGAATCGAGTGTTGAAATATCAGTTATTTTTGAAAAGCTCATGCTAATCGACTTAATGAAAGGATAAGCCAGAAATAAAGCAAATCCTATTATCCACGGAGAAATAAATCCCCAGCCTGCAATTGCTTTGCGTTTTTCAAGGCTGAATTTCGCGGATACTTTTTTCATGACATCACCCTTTTCTGCTAACAAAATAGGAATATGGTGAAATATTTATACTCCCATCTGCAAAATCTGTAGATCGATAATTCACATAAACTGCCGTTCCGTCAGAATACTTAGTCTGGTATACTTTATCTGCAACTTTCTCGTGCTTCTCAATTGTACAGTTGCAAATGCCATGAAAGATTTCTTTATACATGTTATTAGTAACCTGAATATCGTCATACCACTGATTTACCTCGGATGAAAACAGGGCATTATATAATGTACCTTTAAGTCTAGATGAACTTTTGTAAGTCAATTTATAATAAGGCATGCTTCCATATTCGATCGCCCGAAGCTTATCGACTTTTGGATTTGCAAACAGGTTGAATGGCTTGTCACAATATAATACATATCCATGATAGACCATTTGAATAAACGGAACGGTTTCATTTGTGAAAAAGTATCCGGTATCATATGTTGGCACTTCTCGTAAAACTGTCGAATATTTCGCCGCGTATAGGTTTGATCCGCCTATCATTACCTGGCCAAGATCCTGATTTATTTCTTTACACATATTGTTGTATATATCTATCGTATCGCCTCTTGATACAACCCTATTCTTTTTATAATTTGTGTATATTAGTGATCCGATATTATCAAGATAAAGCCCGTCTGTCCGATGAAGCCATTTGTTTTTTGGGAGTAAAAAAGCAATTAACCTGTCATATATATGCTGAGAATCCAACCAATAAGTTTTCTGAGCAGAATCACTAACAACCAGACTGCTTTTCTGCCGCACGACATCATTTGCCAGTGAAAAACCTGATACCCCTTTTTGAGCCTCTACCGGATTGATATACAGGAACAATGGAAAGCCCTTTTGCTGTGCGGCTGACGTAAGTTTTTCTATGCCATTGATTCCTCCAAGCTTTTTACTCGGTTTGGTTGAATATGGATTCCTCATGATTCCTGTCTCATTCCATCCAAGCAAAGCTACGTCAGGATTTGCAACTCCTCGTTTCTTTAATTCCGCAAGAATATCTTCCGCCTGAGCAAAGCTTGTCATAGAAATAAACTTGTTAAATAGAAACGACTTCTTTCGTATACCCATTAGTAGATCTAATTGCATTTTTGGATCTTTCACTTCCGCGTTCCGCTTTAACATACCGGTATCCAATAAATGTTGACGATATGTTTTGGCCATTCCTGAATAATTCGCATTGTCTCCGGAAAGAAAGGAATATACCAGTACTCGATCACCTGAAATACGTTCTTTTTCAAGTGCCTTTAGTTTTTGAGCATTGCTGGTAGTTGTAATGTAAAAATTGCGGTAAATTAGCGTGGAATATACCGAATATAAAGGCTGCAATTGTGTCTTTGGATAATATGAAATTTTTGCATCGGCATCTCCTTTATCAATATACGCCATAAAAGCGGAACCCATGGAACGGATCCCAAACACCGGCATTCCCGCGATCTTTTTCCCTGAGATTTTATTTTGATTCACAAGATCAATGTTTTGTTCCTGCTCAGAATAAACGGAAGAATCGTAATAACCAATATAATCGGGATATGTCTCAGAAAAATAAGATATTGCACCCGGGCCATCCGGGTAGAACGCATAACCGTCTTCTTCCTCGACCGTGCTGCCGAAATAAGGCAGAATCTCGATCGACGACACCAAACAGGTGGCACTATTTGATACAATTGTAAACTTCTCTGATATTATATTTAAATATCGTTCAATGTCTTCCCTTTCGTTTGAATAAGCATTTGTGTCCTGCAAATTTGTAAATACTATCTCTAAATTTGATCGAATATTTGAAATAGCAGTAAAAACAACGCCTTCTCCTTTAATATTATCTCTGATTTTTATGATCTCCTGTTGACAAGCATCAAACATGAGCATAAACAGTTCATATTCCGCCTGACCAACTGAAGCAGAGTTCATTGATCCTCGAATATTGTTTAAAACCTTTTCCAGCAAATTAACATTTTTCTTGATATCGTCCAAAGCAACCCTTGATTTTTCAAGTCCATCGGAATTCTCCAGAAAAGATTTGTCCGGTATCCTTACTTTGAGAGAAGACCCTTCTATAATAAATTCGATATCTAATGAAATATTAAGTTTTGTAATTGTGATCGTATAGATAAATCCATTATCAATTATCTGGACTGACAAGTCATATGGTAATTCCTGTAACGAAGCGCTCTCGACCTTACTGCTATTTCCACCCATATCAACATAATCGAGGGACAATAGAGATTCCATCCTTATCTTTACAGTGTCTGCAGCACTTTCATAAACGCTTGAATCAGGATAATTTGAATACCACCATTTACCGTCATTAAGATTCTGAACCGCTATGTTTGCTTTACTTTCGTTATAATATAAAGCTATTGAATCATTTTTTGCAGCCTCCTGAAAACCATTGGGTATATTTGTATCCGCAGCCGCTGATAACAGAGGTAAACATTCGACAAACAGCAAAAAGCCAGTAATAAAACCGATTATTTTTTTCATGCTTATCCTCCTATGTCATCAAATTTATCTCTACAATGATGTCCTTTATGAAACTATACATCTGAGTAATCAAAACAAAAAATATAACGGCTACAGCCCACACAAAAACCATGCCGATCAAAGTTAGAATGATTACCCCGGCGGTTCGTTTTATGCTATATTCATTCATGGTATAAACCTCAACAAAACACATTACAATTACCCAGGTCCAAATGATTGTCCACAGAAAATAAAAAATATCCGCCTCAGAGATACACAATATATTTGAAATTAAAACGATCATTGGGCTGAAAATTATATATGGTATCATGCAATAAAGGATCCCCAATAAACACTCCATAAGTTGCTGCTTTCCGTTCATAATTGAGGTAAGTGCATAATTCACGAAAATAAATGTCAGCAACGGCAAAAATACCTTTCCAAGTTCAAGCCAAACATTTAAATCCTCAGGCGCTTGTGTTTCCAAAGGAAAATGTGTTCCCAAACCATTAAAAAGAATGGCCGCCGCCAACGCCAAAAATATCAAAAACACCTTGAAAAGATTAATATTTTTCCTGTCACGCTTAATTAAGTTGAACGTATCAATCGGATGAAAAAGATATAATACAATTGTCTGTCCAAGCCCTTTTATTCCTAGCCTTCCAATATTTAACGCTGCTGTCAGCACATACTTATCAGCCATTTTTTTCATGCGAGTGAGAAGTATAACACTACCGGAAACCATTACAGTAATGAATAATACAATCCACCCAAAATACTGTCTGAAAAATTCTAACCGGTAATCCTGATATGCGGTTGAATAAGAACTCTTATCATTAATCGCTTTAAAATAGTCCATTGCTTCCTGATAACTGCCTTGTTTATATAGGACCTTACCTATACCCAAATACGCCAGTGGATAATTTGCATCAATTTTTAAGGCTTCAGTCCATGGCTTAAATGCCTGATCGTATTTGCCTTCCTGATATAATTTAATTCCGTTATGCACTTCTTCAGCAAACTGTGTCCTTTTAAAAATCTGGATATTGTTTAAGGTCGAATCCAGAACAAATATACGACGGTTTTGATCTATCGCGATACTGACAGGAGACTTAAATTTCCCTTTCCATGAGCCTTCTCCCCCGAAGACGCCAAGCAGATTTCCCTCCGTATCATACTGATAAAGTTTTTTTGAAACAGAATCAATAGCAGTTAAAACGCCGTAGCTGTCAACAGCAACATCAACAAAGCCTGGATAACCTTCATAAAGTTTTGTATTGCTATGCCGCTCTCCGAACAAATCTCTTTTCGGATATACATTATCGCCAGAAAAAGTGATTTTCTTCAACTGTTCCTTTTTCGACCATAAAGTAGTAACATATATCATCCCCGTATTAGATATCATAAAGTTTGAATGGTACGCGGGAACTCTTTTCGATATCTGCTCCTTCTGCTCCTCACTTGCAAACAACCGGATAAAAGTATCTAAAAAACTGTATTCGAGTCTAGTTGGCGCTATATATCCTTTAAAGTTGTTTCTGTCATCAATGGTAATTAATCCGTGAAAATCAGTATTGTTTAATATATAAATATACCCCAGGCTGTCAACCGCAACCTTTTTAGGCTGGAACTTTAGAGTCTTTTCATACATAGATGATTTGGGTTGGGTCAGTATCCCCTTTGTCTCCCCCGCTCTGTCTATATGTACCACCCGCTCATTATCTGTGTCCGCTATGTAGATATCACCGTTCTCATCCGCAAAGATACCGGAAGGATTTTTAAATTTTATTCCGGCGGCCTGATAAAAGCTGCCGGTCATATCCATGTTCTTATTAAAACGAAGCACCCGATTATGACCTGTATCAGCTACATAAACTTCCCCTGATTTTGATACAAAAATATCTTCAGGCGATAAGAAAGTTGGAGTTGCATCATCTATATTAATAATTGCCTGTTCCATTTTATATAATGCAGGTATCGGTACTCGTTCACCATCTTGTAAAATGTAGTCGCTTTCTGGAACCAAACCGGAGAACTCTGCTGGTGCAGCATCTGCGAAAACACATAAAAGACATGTCAACAAACAGATAAATGGAACATAAAATGCTGATTTTGTTATTCTCATATTCCAACCCTCGTTATGATTTAATACCGGAAAAAGCCATAGTTTTTATAACCCTTGACTGCATACTCAAATATAACATTATCACGGGTAAAGTCGTTAAAAATATAGCGGCTGCCGTGACCCCTGACCTTGTAAATGAGCCAGCAGTTCCCGCTAATGACTGTAATGCAAGCGGAAGGGTTTTCATTGACTGCCGCTGAATAAATATAAGCGGTGTAAAATAATCGTTCCAGGTTGCTACCGTGGTTAACACCACCAGAGTCGCCCAAGCCGGTTTAACCATAGGCATGATAATTGAACCAAAAATCCTCCATTCTCCAGCCCCGTCTATCCGTGATGCTTCAAGAATCGTATCCGGTATCTGCTCCATGTATTGTTTCATAAGAAATATGCTGTATGCGGTAGCGATTTTAGGGATGATCAATGAGCTGAACTGGTTTATCATTCCGAGACTATTGACTACCATGTAATTAGGTATTTGTGTTACCTGAGGTGAAAACATCAGGGCTGCTATTATTAATGTAAATATCAGATTTTTGCCCTTAATATTCAGCTTCGTCAATGCATATGCACCGGTACTGGCAACAAAAACTGTACCTAAAATGGTTGAAACAGTTGAAAAAAGACTGTTAAACAGATATCTTGAAAAAGGAACGACAGAACTGTCCATTGAAGAAAAAAGATCTCTAATGTTTTTTGATGTCGGATTTTGCACAAAAAATTTGGGAGGATATAAAAACAACTCGTTAAACGGTTTGAACGCTGTACTAACCATATAAATTAATGGTAGGGAAGTAAAACACACAAGTAAAATCATCAATATGTAAACTGTGATCCAGCCTGCCGAAAGGTTTCTGATCCTCCGCCTAAAATTGTATTCCATATCGTTACCCCCCTTAATCTTTAGACGACAGGAGCCGTGTACAAATTCTGCCGAGGCCGAAGGTAATGACAAAGAGAACAACCGAAACAGCAGCAGAATAGCCCATATCAAACCGGATGAATGCATAATCATACAAATGGGTAACAATTGTATGGCCGGCATAGCCCGGACTTGGCAGAGGTGCTACGGCAACAGCAACGTCAAACACGGCAAATGATCCTACTATGGAATTGATCGCGCCAAAAAGTAGCTGAGGTTTCATAAGGGGAAGTGTTATGTAAAACAATTCCTGAAAAATATTATTTATGCCATCAATTCTTCCAGACTCAAACTGCTCGGTCGGCAGGTTCTGGAATCCCGCCAAAAAAACCAGAAATCCCGTTCCCATACTCATCCAGATAGAAATAATTATGATAACCGGTAATATCGTTCTTGTATCCATTGTCCAGGCTATCGGCTCAGACAGTATTCCAATCCGAAGCAGTGTATAGTTTATCAATCCGTAATGATCACTAGCAAAAAAGTAGAGCCATACAACAGATAAAGCAATGCCGCTTGTAATAGACGGTGCGTAAAATGCTAATGAAAATGCATTTCGAAATTTCAGCTGATCAATGAGCCATGCCATAATAAATGAGGCGAAAAAGCCCACAGGACCGGTTATTACGGCAAATGTAAAAGTATTCTTTAATGCTATAAAAAACACATCGTCTTCTAAAAAAAGCTTTTTGAAATTATCGAATCCAATGAAATCAAACGTGGAAATCAAGTCATAATCCGTAAAACTCAAAAAAACTGCTGCTAAAACAGGAATGATTGTAAAAATAAAAAACAGTACAAGGAAAGGTAAAATAAAAGATAGAGGAATGACAGTTTTATTCCAAAAATGTTTCCACACCTGCTGCTTCAAAACCAGTTCCCCCTAAATCATTACTCAGGACAAATACTGCCGCTGTTTACTTCGCATTTCTGCGTTAATGTCTTTTATTGCCTTTTCAAGCGAGTCTCTGGGGTTAATCTTATTCATGACTATTCTGTTCCAGGCATTATTCATATGTCGGCTGGTAAAATAACCGCCTAAAACTGTGGGCATATCTTTGTAGTATGAATATTGCTTTTTTATTACCTCAAGGTCTTTGCTGTCCCACGGCATCAATTGAAAAGCTTCATAATTAGCAGTAGCCCATCGCGCAGACACTCCGAAGTATGATTCGACAGTATAGCCGTATTGTACCTGAGTATCCCTGGACATCCACCATTTCATAAACTTCCAGGCTTCCTGTTTATGTTTGGACTGTTCCATAATCAGAATTCCGGTAACTCCCCCGCCCGCAGTACGATCTATCGTATTATCTTTTTTTCTTGTACCGATCATTGGTGCAATCGCATATCTGCCCTGAAGTTCAGGAGCTGCAACACTTAATTGCGTGTATAAATTGAAGTCTGATATACCAATTGGCATTTCCCCGCTTCGGAACCTGTTGAAAAAATTTGCCGCCATCGGCATTTTATATACGCTGTAAAGCTCGGTCCACTTAATAAACGCGGAATATGCTTCATCTGAATCAAGCGTACACGTCAAACCATCTTCTTTGTAATAACTTCCGTCGTTCTGATACAAAATTGGAGTAAAACTTTGAATAACCGGCATGTAATAAAAATTCATATTATTTTGCCTGAGACGCGGAAGGACAACAGTACATAATTCTTCCCATGTATCCGGGGGGGAAATTCCCAGTTTCTTTAATATATCCGTTCTATAAAACTGAACCATAAAGCTCATTGTCTCAGGAAGAGCGTAAATACGATTATTATATTGAAACGGAATATTCACATTTGGCACGAAGAATTTTTCTATTTCTTTATAATCACTAAATTGAGTCAAATCTGCCGTAGCGCCACGAATGCCAAATTCAACCGGTAAACCTGACTCCACTCCGCAAGCTACATCCGGTGCAGTTCCGGATGCATTAGCCAGCATCAAAGTATTCAACCCGCCTACGTTTAATTGTCCGGCTGGTACGATATTATACCGAACTCCAATTCCTGTTTTGGATGTAAAGCTGTCGTCAGTAAGCTCTTTCATAAGTTCTACCCATTCTTTTCCTCGTGCGACCCATACATCAATTACTTTTTCAATTTTCATATCAGAAGCTACTGTTTTATTTACACTGTCATAATCCTCATAAAATGACTTAATAAAATTTTGAATAAATTTTTCGATTCTCTGCCATATGCTGGATTTTCCATTTTCAATGGTCTGGTCTTCCGGAGCGAAAACAATATAATCCAACATAAGCGGTGAGGATCTTAGAATGGTGATCCAATCTCCAATTGCCATTTGTAAATTATTGATGTCATTTAACTTACGAGGAATTAAATAGGGGTCATTTATCATCTCTTCAATTTGTGTCTTAAGTATTAGGAGGTTATTAAGAATGGATGGTTTATAACTCGAAAATGATTTAATTTGTTCGATCTGGCTCGGAATTCTGTCGCCGATATCCTTCAGTTGTTTGATAATTTGCGGTGCATTTTTCCCAATTTCATAGTCAAAATTCAAATCAGGGTTATTACCGGTTATTAGAATAATATTTTGAATGATTTCAGAAAGGGCAAATGCGTCCAATTCCAAATTGTTTACCATTTCTGTAACAGGGCCCAAAACGCTGGTCATCGATAAAGTATGCTCCCCCTCTCTCAGGTAAAGAAGATATGGAACCCCTTTTTCATTACTGAGTTCTTCCATCTGCCAGCCGTTCTGATATTTAAACTCATAAGCATTCCATTCTTGAAATGGAACCTGATCGTCTATACGAATTTGTCTATATATTGACAGACCGTCATTATAATTTTGAAGGGAACGCATATATAATTTATATAACCCTGTCTGTGTTACTTTAAATTTCCATGAAATAGTATGTCCTAAACTGCTCCAGTTTGATCCACCAATCACATTTAAAACACGGTTATCACGTGAAGACGGTACCGTAGCCGGATCCTCATCATACCCCATTTGTATATTGGAAGCAGTTCTAACGGTTTTATCTTCTGCCTGAATACGGATCTCAATGTTTGCATTTTTATAATCTTTTTGATTATACTCCTTCTGCAATTCATTATAGGATTTATATGTTACAGGAGAGGTAAGCTCAAGCTTCTGAATTGCTAAATCACCCCTTACGTACTCAAATCTGACAGTATGGCTTCCCTTTACAAAAAACAAACGCAACGGTTCTGTATACAGACGGCTTGCATCATATAGATATCGATTCTGCCAAACCTTGATTTCTTCAATTTTAGGGCGTATTTCATCCCCGTTATATTTCTCCCGGATCATTCCGTTATCGGTCCATAATCTATAGAAATTGATACCCGTTGCTTCCTTGAAAGGTAAGTTACCATCAATCAGCAGCGTACGTTTCGGTGTATCAACAGAATTTTCAATTGTTATATATTCCACATTTAAATTATAAAAACCGGATTGTGGAACAGTTATTGTCCATTCTATAAATGATTCATTCTTTTCCCAAATCAAAACGGGTTTCTCAGCATTCTCATATGCAGCGCGGATATCCGGTTTCCCATCGAATGACGTTATGGCTTCGGTGCCGAATTGAATTATCAGATCAGAAGTGTCTTTGGCTCCCTTTTGTTCGCAATCTTTGATATAATTAATATAACTTCCCTCATTCGGACTTTCAAAAAAATACGAATCATTATCTGTTTGCTCTATTGAATCTGTCTGAACCTCATCATCTGCCGATACCGGATATAAAATGAAAATACAGGTTAAAAGCAAAGCTATAGTTTTTTTCAAAACGGATTTGTCATAGAGCTTCAATTCTAATTCCGCCTTTCTAAATAGAACGCCGCGCTGAATGTTGCGTTCAGCGCGGCATGCGCTGAATATCAGTTATCTACCCACTAGCTCAACCTTTTCCAGTATGAGTGCTTCTGATTTTCCACTCATTCCGTTATCGTAATCCACCGTTACCGTAATGCTTTTTCCTGCCAATTTTTTTACATTCGCATAAACACCCTGATATGATCTCGTAAACCTTGTCCAATTTGCAATCACTGTCTCGTTATTCCCATCCTTGATTCGAATCCGATAGCAACCGCCCGCCTGCGCGTCAGGAGCATGGAAATTAAAAATCATATATTCACTGCTGTTTGGTATCCTGAAATTGTAGGATGCAGATGCTTTTACCTGCCCGTCACTGAATCCGCCGTCACCGCGGAATACAATGCCGCTGCCGCTGCCCCATGCTGCTTTACCGCTAATCTTCCAGTTGTTTGTACCTTTGCGGAAATCCCATTCCGTCGGCTTGATATTGTCCTTCATAAGATGAAACATCTCATCGGGAGTCACTACCTCAACGTTTGACGGCAGTGACTTTATGATTCGGCTAACACTGTTTAATCCCTCAGCCCAAAGGTTTACAAAAATTAAAGTATAGCCGGCCGCAATTGTTGGGTCTTTCACCGACGATTCTTTCAGATATTTAATATAGCTGTTTTCTTCAGCCGTTGCTTTCGAACCGGCTTCCCAAAGCGTAAAGCGCGGTGCTACAACCGGTTTCCCGTTACTAAACCGAACCAATCCGTCAATTGATTTGTTAAAACCGTAGTTTTCATATATGATACCATCGCAATTTGGCTGCTTTGTATATGTCTCCCAAAGATAACCGTCAAAATAACTGTTGTGATCCAATATCTGCACCAAACGCATTCCGGTGCGCTCCAAATAATAATTTAGAGTTGCAGCCTGATATTTTAACTCATCCAATGGCATTCTGCTCGGATAAAAATAACCCATTCCGGAAGCCGAACATGCAAACGAATTCATACCGGCGTTATCGTAATAATATTTTAGACTAAACGGCGCCAAATCTATCAGGGCCGGTGGAATACCCCAGCTGACCTTCATACTTTTACGGTCTGGCTGTTTCCAAAGCTTGGGCGAAGTATACATCGCATTCAGTACCACCTGCACATTATCTCCATCCGATACCTGAAACGCCACATAATGTTTACTGGAATCCGCTTTAATTCCACCCGCATTTTTTTGGGGTTGCGTTTCCTGCAAATGATAGCCGCAGAACACACTTAGATTACTGGATAAACCGTCAGCAATCAAATACACTCCATTATCAGAGTAATTGTTGACAAATTCCTGTTCGCCCTTGGAATAATCTCCATATCCGATTGCTCGGGCATGTTTATCCATAGCTTTTAACAGTTTATCATGAAGAGCGGTGTTGCCGTATATAACAAAAGCTTTGCTTAGGGCCGCATAATCCCTGAGTTCATAGCTGTTCTTGGGATCTATTTCCACAACAATCTTATGGCTCAGGCTTTTCCAATAATTATCGAACAGCCATTGAAGGTTTTTCCCGCGTACATCCAGCTTCATTGTCAGTCCGAGTGATTTTGCTTTGGATTCCAATGACGGCGTTACGACAAGGCATCCGAGAAGTCCCCCCAGTGAATTTGCGACATTCGTAGATTCACTTCCAGTACCATCGTATAAAATATAACCCTTTAATAAACTCTTAAACTGCCCTATTGTATTCCAGATATCACTCGAGGCTGTAAAGGATACATCATAATTATCTTTCAGATACTTTAAATACGTTGCGTAGTGTGAGTCAGAAAAATATATTTGGGTCGAACTGCTCTGCGCAACATAACCCTGAAGCACAGCCATCATGATTTTCTCATCTTTTGTCATACTGTTCGAGGAATGACATATAAGCTTATCTGCTTTTACTGATTTTGTCATTACGGGATCCTGACTAATCTTTATAATCTTTTCCGGCGGTGCGGACGGTTCTGTTTTAACAGTTGATGACTCGGTTTTGAATGTTGTGTCCGATGATCGGCCTGCCGTTGTATTGGTCACTTGAATAGAGCCCTTTGTATTTGTTGCAGATTTGCTCTCTTTCATTGTTCCTGTAGTAAAACCTGTATTTTGATCAGAAGAATCCATTTGAGTGCTTTTACATCCGGTTATACCGTATATTGAAATCAGAATTGCACCAGATAGCGCAACCAACCGCCAAGCGAGCTTCATCTGCAAACTCCTTTCAAAGGGCGACGATATGCAAATCCACTCTGCATATCGCCACGATTCCCTTTTTACACGTATTTCTGAATGGCCTTATCCGCAACCCTGGCAGCACTGTCCAAAGCACTTTTGGCCGGAGTTCCACGAATCACCAACGAACATGCGCCGTCAATCGCTTTTTCTATTTCCGCCCATGCCGGGGAATTTGGACGTGCTTTTGATAATTCCAGTTGCTTACGGCATGCCTGCCACAAATCGCTCTTGTATTCCGGATAATCGTACCCGCCTTTTAAAGTAGGTAATTGCCACAACTTTGAGCAGTAATTGACCTGATATTTTTCATCAGTCGCCAGATGACGCATAAACTCATATGCATATTTGGCATTTTCCTTTATTTTATCATTCTTGACGAGGGACAGAGCATACATTCCCATGCCTGAATAACGCGGAACACCTTTTTTTAATTCCGGCATCAGACTTATGCCATAATCAGCGTTTCTTCCCGGATTAACAAAATCCTTAATATCCCAGGAACCGCCCTCAATAAAACCTACACGGCCTGTCAGGAACTCGACAGTTGAATAATAATCATCCTTGACAAGCTTATTTGCGCGCGTTTCGACAAGCATCATATTCATAGCCTGAACGCCTGCGTCACTGTTAAAAGTGGATTTCAATCCGTCTGCACTTAAAACATCTCCGCCCAGACGCCACAGGTACGTACAGAATGTAAATGCCGTCCATCCCCCAACGATACCGTCTCCGGCAACCGGAATTGTAAACGCGGATTCAAACTGGTCAATCTGGTCTTTTACAGAATTAATTGCTTTTCCCGCACTGATTAATTCCTGCCATGTATTTGGAGGATTGACTCCAGCTTTTTTAAGAATGTCTTTATTGTAAGAAAAGGTAATGACGTTTGCGTCAAAAGGAAGCGCATACGGTTTGTTCTGATACAGAATCGGTTCCCATGTTGAAGCAATATATTTGCCTTTTACTTTATCGCTGTTTGCACCATACTGCCCCAGCTCGTAAACCTGGTTTGTACGAGCAAGTTCTGCCACATATGTATGTGAAAGCTTCACGATATCCGGCTGCGTTTTAGCCGCCAGCGCAGCTTTCAGATCCGTATACATATCAGGCCCTTTTGCTACAATGTCAACCTTCTGATTTGGATAAACCTTCTTAAAATCTAAGGACAGTTGATAAACAATTGATTTCGCGTCCGTAGTATCCGGCCACCATATCGTGATTTTTCCCGCCGTTTTATCTATCTTAACATCATCCCAGGTTTCCCCCTGATTTCCCTTGTAAGCGGTAGTCGTTGTAATATTACCGCTTTTTGATGTCGTATCGGAATTGCTCGCTTGCGAGCCAGTTGTACCTGAAGAATTTGTTTCAGAAATAGAACTTTCGGTTAAGCTAACAGATCCGGTGGTTTTGGATGATCCGCTGTTATCTTCAGGTTTCTTACCGCAGCCGCTGACAATAACGATTAAGAGTGATATTACCGAAAATATAGAAGCTAACTGTTTAAGGTTCATTTTGGGACACGCCCCTTCCATAGCAGAAATAACTTGTGTTCATAAATCGCGTTACCGCAGAAGCGCCGCACAGATTTCGTTACTGTGAGCGCTCTGCGACAACAGCAATGATTTAAGCGCTTTTCTTCTTATTTAAGACCATAACTGCCGAGGCTGCAAGCACTAATATCGCAATAGCTCCGGTAACCGGTGATGCATCACCGGTGTCAGGCGATTCATCCGCATTTTGAGTCGTTTCTGTTTGCTCCGTATCTTCTGTAACAATTGTGGTAGCAGCAGTAGTAGGACTGGTGGTTTGCTCACCGCCAGTGCCATCGTCCGGATTAGCAGGAGTCTCACCGGCATTCAACAAACCGACTTCAGCAACTGTGAAACCACGTGAATAAACGCGGAGCTCATCTATCGAGCCTTCAAACAGAGCATCCTGTACAAATCTGGACATGCCGATATAGTTCTCCGAAGACTCTCCGATATCGCTAAAGTCCACTAAATTCGTTGTTGAACAAACCGCTGATCCATTTACATAAACTGTCATGAGCTTATCCTTAACAGTAACTGCAACATGATTCCATTCGCCTTTTTTAATCGTTTTATCCTCATTATATGCTGAACTGAACGTTGTGCCAGGCTGTCCGAACCATCCATCGGTTGTCATAGCAGCTTCTATACGACCCCATTCGGCGTCATCGCTTGTGCTTAGGATAACAGAGAAAAATTTTGTTCCTAATCCAATGTCAAATAATCGCACATAAGGCTTAATTGCCACTGGTTTCACCCACAATGAGACAGTCATTTCATTCGTGATGCCGGACAATATGTCATCGGTAATCAGACCATATGTGAAAACGCCGTCAAATGTTGCGTATTTGCCATACTGATTATTAAGAGGCCCGTCTTCGTCTGAACGTACGATTTCACCAGTTTCTTCTAAAATGTTATTCTTGGAAACAGAGTCTCGCCCAACATTATCAAAATCAAAACTAAAGTGATATTTCAAATCTGAAGTTAAATCTGCAGGCTCCGGCGGAGCGGGAGGGGTAGCTGCATCTCTTAGTTCTACAATTGCATTTTCAGATAAGGCTTTATTATAGACACGTAATTCATCAAACTGACCGGTCGGCGATTCATTCCAATAGGATCTTCCGATCTGGTTCCAGATATTTAATCCATCGCTTTCATAGTCGGGGAGCTTGATGTCATTTTTTTCCGCTTTTTTAGCGCCATCCACATAGAAAACAAGCGCATCCGCTGTATCCCCACGGGTTATAGTTAAAGTATAAAGATGCCATTGATCGTCATTTGATGGAACAGCAGTTTCTGACTGAAATAAGCGGGTAGCATCCGAGCCTGTGGCATCAGACACCCAGACACACAATGGGTTTCCTTCAAAACCTGTAGCGTGGAATGTGATTTTCTTTACTAGCATCTTATCACCAAAAGCTAATACAGTCTGGTATTCGGCCATCGCACTTGTTCCTTTAAACCAGAATGATATTGTTTGATCTGTATTAGCAACTGTACTTCTAAAGTTATCCGGAATTGCTAACATACCATCCGTAACCGGTAAATCAAGTGCTTTACCATAACCCGTTTTCCCATCAGAAACAGTTGCCGTCACTCCATCAGTCGTGCGGGTGTCATTTTCCGCAGGTTTCGCGGGAAATGCATCAAACCCACCGCCTGACTTGTCATTAAACATCGTACTGGAATCGCCTTCAAAATCATAATATAGTTTTAAGCCATCATTGAAATCTGTGGAAGACACTGCAGGCTCTGCAGAAGACATTACCGGAGTTAAAGTCAGGAGACCTACCAGAACCAAACCAAGTAAACTTTTGATACTGTGCTTTTTCATTTTTATCCTCCTAGTATTTATTTGGGTCGCCAGAAACCTTTGATAAATATGAATCAGTAGACTGTATCACCCCCATTTTATCTGCTTCGCAGATTACCTGTAATGACTTCGCTCCATGTACACAGACAGATTTTCACCCTGACTTATTTCATAATAAGGTACAAAGGTAAATTCACGATTCAACGCATCGGTCACCGAAAATTTCAGAGAACTTTGCGATTGCCGTACAAAAACTTCGTTCAAATCTCTGCCATCTATTGAAATATCGCCATTCACGACTCCCTTGGCGACAAGAACAACCGGGCCGTACATAAAAGTCCCGAAGTCTGCGTTTGTATCATCACAGGGTACAAATGTAATATCAGTGCCCAATTCAATTTCAACTAAATCCCCGTCATTCCATGATCTGCCTATACACATCCATGAACCTGGCATGCTGTCAATTCCCCATTGTTCATTACTGCTGTTGACACAAATAAACTCGCCATTTATCTTCACCTTTACTGTTCCTCTTACCCATTGAGGAATACGAATATAAAAATCAAAATCCGCTGTCCCTTCAGTTTCTATCTGATACCGGGTAGCAAAAGTATTCGGAAATTGGGAAGTTTGAGTTACGGAAACTTTTTTACCGTTATATATATTCTCAACCTTTGATGATACAAAAAGATTAGAGTACAGTGAGTCTTGTGTATTAAAATAGATTAAATTGGTATATTCTGTAAGACAGAGCGGATATGTTCCAGAGCAGCATGGCCACCCCTCGTGAAACATGAATTTTGTAGCGCCGCGCTGCGCAAAACACCCGTAATAAAATGTTTCACCGCGCTTTTTGCCATTACGCATGTCAGAAGCCGCCATAATATAATTGTAAAGCTGCTTTTCCAGCCAGTCTCCAAACCGAGATTGGCCAGTCAGACTTAATAAATATCGACCAAGTTTGAATCCGGCCCAAGTGCAACATGGTATTTCATAAGACCATTTATAAGCCCGCATCATATTCGCCAGATTTTTAGTATCCCCTACAAGACACTCGCCGGGGC
>DHOG01000158.1:58340-58927 GCA_002410715.1 Ruminococcaceae bacterium UBA5396
ACTCGCCGGGGCCGTATCCGCCGCCCGAGAAAAATTCCTTTTCTTCAAATACATTATAAAAATTCTCGATTGTATCGTAATATTTCTTTTCACCCGTTACCATATAGGATAAAGCCGCTCCACCCAGAGAGTTAACATGACTGTAGGCGTGCAGACCGGGCCAGTACCCTGATTGTTTTAGCCTTACCGCATCCCAGAACGTATCGTATGCCCAAACCTGCGCAAAACTTTTATACTTTTCATCATTGGTTGCAAGGTATGCACGATAAAGATTTTCAGATAATGTATACCATTCGTTATCATAAGCCTTATCTGAAAAAACGCCTACAAAGTTTTTTCGCGTAGGCTGGACGCGGCTTCGGCTGAGATTAATCATTGCCCAATCGGTTATTCGGCTTAAGATTGCTTCCGCTTTTTGTATTCCGGCAAATATGTAGGAATCTGTCAGCCCCAGCACCATTTTATCGTACATGTAATGCCAGACATTTCCGGACTCCTTTGAGCGGTAATAGAAGTAGCCATCTTTATCGACGGTCTTTTCAAACTCGTTAATTATTTCATTTAGTTTATTTAGTATCTGTTCATTC
>DHOG01000114.1 GCA_002410715.1 Ruminococcaceae bacterium UBA5396
GCTAAGGGAGTAGGCTGGGGTAACTGGCGCGAGGGTTCGAATCCCTCCTTCTCCGCCAAACCCGCAGAACATCTGATGTTTTGCGGGTTTTTAATTTATCTAAATTTCAATAGTTTTCAGGCATAGTATCGTAAAATATCATAAAATATTGACTTATAACGCACGCTATAACGCACAACTTTTTTGTGCTTATTCAGATAAGTTTGGCAGACTGTTTACGGCATTGATTACATCGTCGATATTCATATGGGTGTATCCTTGGGTGGTCTTTATATCGGCATGACGGGCACCCTTTTGGACTACAAACAAGGGAGCACCGTTCCGTGATAGGCGTGTAATGAACGTATGGCGGCAACAATGAGGATTCAGGGGTCGAACACCCACTCGTTCACAGGTAGCATAATATGCGTTATAGAAATTATCCTCATTCATATGCAGCAGCTTTGTTCGGCCAGCGTCATATTTCTCTTTGATTACCGGAAGAATTACATCGGATATCGCAATGGGTGTATTGCGAGAAATTACTGATTTTATGCCACCCAGCATATAGCGTTCGTCGAAAAAGACATTCTCCTTCTTGATGGTGGAAAGTTCACCATACCGAAGCCCACATTCGATCATGATTAAAATGAAGCCTGTGAACGGATGGGGCTGTGTCGCATTTCCTTCCCTATCTACACCCTTATAGTCGCGCCAAAGCGCGGCTACTTCCTCGTCGGTGAAAGCATCCTTTTCTGGGGAACGGTAGTTTATCACATCTAGCAATGCTGCATAATTCATTTCGCAGTACTCCATTTTCATAGCATACTTGCTCATTTGGGACAGTAACTCACGTACGTCCTTCTGAGTATCATACGATGCCAGGGAATCTACTACCAGCTGCATATCCGGGTAATGGATCTTTCGGAAATCCTGAAACACATATAATGGCTCACAACGTTTATAAGCAATCTTATAAGCTATTATTGTACTTTTTCCAATCACCCGGCCCAATCGGCCATTATACTTCTTATCGCTCCATTCGTCGTAAAGATCGCAGAATGTAATAACCCGGCGTGTATCGTCCCCTGCCCCAAGCCCTATCGCTTTTTTTAACTCCGGCATATAGTCCAAGGCATCAGAACGTGTCTTAAAACCGCCTTTGCTTTTACTCTGGCGAACGCCTGCTATGGATTTTGTGATGCGTGCCGTATAGGTTTTGCCACGTTTATAAACCGTCCCCTGTCCTCCCGGCCTGGACTTGCGGCCGCCATTCGTATTAAGGGCCTTTTGTCTTGTACCGCAAAGATGACAAAATACAGCTTTCAGTGGTAATTGGGCTTCACATTTTCGACATTTCATTCGTTTAGTCCTGTTTGTAATGCAAATTATCGGTTAGTATTGTATAATGCGACCATGGCCATAATTTAACAATCTCGGAGGGCCTCCGGCAGGAGGAACCCATGGTTAATAGGTTCTACGTTATCTTTTGTTGTAGTCCGTTACATCCTGCGGTACTTATCCTCGAATCGGGCCGTATCCAGTACAACTGCTATTATGCATGCCTCGCAGCTCTCGGCTTAGAGAACAGTTTCACTGAACAGTGGCGAGGGGACAGAGAGTAATAGCTAGCTTTGCCGCATGCGGCTTCCTGATGCATCAGACACTTATGCCCTCACGGAAGGAATCCCGTGGGGGCATTTTTCATGTTTCATTTAGCCTACGATGATGCACACCTAGGATAACCTTCACTTTTTTCTTTTCCTTTCCTCGGCTTTAAAGAGTTCAACTTTTATCAATGTCCTAATAGCATCTTGCATTTCAGGTGGCATTATTGAAACGAGTTCATCTTCCGTCATAGGCACAGCTTCTCTATCGGCCCGTGTTTCCAGTTCGGCCATTTCCTCCGCACTAATTTCGGGGAAAGGCGCAGGGTTATCCGTTAAACCCAGCAGATAATCGGCCGAAACGTTCAGAGCATCACACGTAGCCGCCAACTGCTCAGGATCAGGAGTGGTAATCTCTTTCTCCCAACGCGCAATTGTTTGCTGTGGCACACATATTTTGTCACCAAGCTGTTTTTGCGTTAATCTTTTCTGCGTTCGGATTTCTTTTATTCTCTCAGAAAATACTGACATATAAAATTCCTCAATCCTTCTTTGTTGTTATCTTACTTCAAAAAGATGTTAGAAGCAAAAAACAAATCGTTGTTGACAATACTGCGAATTGTTGTATAGTATATACAACAAGGTGTTGTATATGCGAGTTGGGAGGTGATTATTTTGGCACAAAAAAATCCCATTGAGAGGGCCTGGCTTATACAGGTTCGCGGAGACCAATCCCAGGCGACCGTTGCACAGACCTGCGGAATCTCACAGCAGTATTACTGCAACATTGAGCAGGGAACCCGCAGGCCGTCCGTCCAGTTAGCAAAAGCCATTGCAAAGGCACTCGGCTTTGACTGGCAGCTTTTCTATGAAGATGATCGAGAATCATCCCTTGGTTAATGAGTATTTTGCCTCTGCAAATCAGAACAATCGCTGAAAGTTACCTGTGTGTATCAATCCGGAGGACACCATGATAGATCTGTTTGAAATCGAAGCTTCCACCGATGAATTTCTTCTGGCTTCCGATGTGGCCCCCTTCCTGGGTGTTAACGCGCAAGACATTCGAAGCCAGGCACAAGCAGACCCAACCAAGCTAGGGTTCCCCGTAATCGTAACGGGAAGCCGGATAAGGATTCCCCGCATGGGATTCCTCCATTTCATCAAATACGGATATGCCAAGGGGAACGTATAACCCGTCAGGCAGTTAGGGTAATTATACCCCGCACTTTGAAAACTGCATATAGCGGACGAGTACCGCATTATCAAACGTAGGGAACAAGCATACTCCGACGTCGCATTGTGGATGAATCCCTCATTGAGCTCATATGGAAATTCCTGAAAGCCGGATACCTGGAGGACTGGCAGTACAATGCCACGTTCAGCGGAACGCCGCAAGGCTCCGGTATCAGTCCGATTCTCGCAAATATCTACCTAAACGATTTGGACGGCTATATGGAAGAATACAAAAATAGCTTTGATAAGGGAAAAATCCATGAACGGAACAACGAATATACCAAGCGACAAAGCAGATACCAGCGTTTTATCGTTAAATGCGAAAAATACTGGCCAACCATGAGCAAGGAAGAAAAGGAGGCGGCGCTTGCCGAACAAAAGCGGCTGCGCAAAGAGTATCAACAATTCTCCGGACTTGACCCGATGGACGAAGGATACCGAAGAATCCAGTATGTTCGCTACGCCGATGATTTTCTTGTTGGCGTTATTGGGAGCAAATCAGATGCCGAGCAGATAAAAGCTGATATTTCCCGCTTTCTCTCGGAAAAGCTGAAGCTCACCATGTCGGCGGAGAAAACACTCATCACCCACGGCCACGACAAGGCCCGGTTCTTGGGCTACGACATCACCGTGAACGATGATAATTCCACACGCAAAACCTCAAAGGGGCAAACCCGAGTCTATATGAATCGGGTTAGATTGTATCTGCCCCGCGAGAAATGGATTGGGAAGTTGCTGGATTACGGTGTCTTGAAAATCGTGAAGGACGAGCACGGGAAAGAAAAATGGAAGCCGCTACAGCGGGATGATTATATGTATCTCGCTCCCCATGAAATCGTGGTGCAATACAACGCGCAAATCAGGGGTATCTACAACTATTACCGCCTTGCGTCCAACGTATCGGTGCTGAACAAATTCCGGTATGTGATGGAATACAGCATGCACAAGACCTTTGCCGGAAAGTACCGTGTCACCATGACTAAGGCGAAGCTAAGATACCACAAAAACGGCGTGTTCTCCGTTCCCTACCGCAATAAATCCGGCGAGAAATCCGTTGTATTCTACAACGGGGGCTTTCCACGCGTGAAATACGCAATGGGGAACTTTGTTGACCAAACACCCGAATATGCAAAGCTGAACATGCCCGGAGAGCTTTACTTCCGCTTCAAAGCGGGGATATGCGACCTATGCGGCGCAATCAGCAAGGATGTGACGGTGCATCAGGTCGGGACGTTGAAAGACTTGACCGGGAAAACGCAGTGGGAACAAGCCATGCTGAAAAAGCGGCGCAAAACTCTGGTTGTATGTAGAGATTGCCATGCCAATATTCATTCGTAGATTTGAGTAAATGGAGAGCCGTATACATTGAGAGGTGTACGTACGGTTCGGGGGCGAGCGCCCGGAAACCTGCCGCAGTGATGCGGTAAGGCGCTTGGTGCTTAGCCTACAACATCGGCCAAATTCCAAACTTTGAGCGGATTATCTCCGTGATCCGAAGCCGGGAAATATCAGCCTGCATTATCCTGCAAGCCAAAAGCCAACTCAAAGCCCTGTATAAGGATCACATGGATAATGATGTTCTTTGGCCGATCAGAGTTTGACCGTTACGTTCGCTTTCATTCTTGGGGTAGTGCAAGGGAAACATTTAGTTGGGATGATATGTGTGAAGTTAAAATTCCGATTCCAGACATCAGGGTTCAGCAATATATCGTTAACATTTATACAGTTTATCAGTTGCGTCGCGAAATAAATGAGCAGCTCAAGGTACAGATTAAAGACCTCTGCCGGATACTGATAAAAGGCTCGCTGGAGGAAGCGGCGAGGGTGTAAGGAGGAAATAACCGTGGACTATGAATTCATACGAGGGCAATTTACCGAAGCCGAACTTGAATCGGCAATCATTACCCTGTTTGAACAACAGGACTATATTTATGTCCACGGTGATGGTATCCATCGCCGCAATGAGGACATCTTACTTGAGAACGATTTGCGTTCTTTCCTTTCTGGGAGATATAGCGATCTCACGGAGTTCGAGGCGGGAAAAATTATAAGCCGTCTACGCAATATTCCTACAACGCCGTTATATCAGGGCAATAAGGAAGCGTTTTGGCTTGTAAATGAAGGCTTTGATTTGGAGCGGGATGATATCGAAAAGCTTCCCATACACGTTGATTATATTGACTATGACAACCCTTATAAGAATATCTTTAAGGTGGTCAATCAATTCACCGTTGTGGATACTCGGGAACGCCGCCCCGATTTGCTGCTCTTTGTAAACGGAATACCCGTCACCATTTTCGAGTTCAAATCTGCCATTAACGAAGGTACAACTATTGCCGATGCGCACAGACAAATTACAGTGCGATACAACCGTGACATTCCCAAGCTGATGAAAACTTGCTTTTTGTCAGTCATCAGCGATGGAGCAAATACTCGCCTCGGTACTATCTTTACCCCCTATGAGTATTACTATGCCTGGAATAAGGTAGACGATAAAGAGCGTGTTGCCGATGGGATTTCGTCACTACTCACCATAATTAAGGGTGCGTTTGCCAAAGAGCGTATCCTGGCAATCCTTCGTGATTTCGTGTTCTATCCCAATGATGATAGAAAATACAAAGCGGTCGTTGCCCGATATCCACAGTTTTTCGCCGCCAATAAAATCCTTACAAATATCAAAGAGCATTTGAAACCGAATGGGGATGGCAAAGGCGGTACCTACTTTGGTGCAACTGGTTGCGGCAAGACAATGATCATGCTGTTTCTTGCGCGCCTCATCGGTCAACGGGCGCGAGATACATTCAACAATCCCACCATTGTCGTCATTACCGACCGTGAAGATTTAGATACACAGGCGTCTGAATTATTCGCCAACGCACAGCATTATCTCAAAGAGAACGAAAACCATCTGCGGAGTATCGAGAGCAGACTGGATTTGCAGGATGTATTAAGCACCACCGAAAGCGGCGGCGTATATATCACAACCATTCAGAAGTTCTGTGAAACGACAGGATTGTTGTCAACGCGTAATAATATCATCTGTATTTCAGACGAGGCACACCGTACTCAAACCGGCACGGGAGCAAAGCTGAAAAAGACCGATGAAGGCGTATTCACTACATACGGATTTGCCAAATATCTGCACGACAGTTTTCCAAACGCCACTTATTGCGGCTTTACGGGAACTCCAATTGATGAGACAATGGCTGTGTTTGGCAAAATAGTTGACAGCTATACAATGAAAGAATCCAGCGATGATGGAATTACTGTCCGAATTGCTTATGTGCCACGTTTGGCAAGAGTAATTCTCTCCGAAAAACAGGCTCAAGAAATACAAAAATACTATGACAAATGCACTGAGGAGGGGTCTAATCCTGAGCAAGTCGAGGAAAGCAAAAAGGCAATGAGCAAGATGCGAGCTGTTCTCGGTAACCCCGATCGGTTGAAAAAACTGGCAGCGGATATTATCCAGCATTATGAGGCCCTCTGTGGTGAAAAACCTGAAATTGTGCAAAAGGCGATGATTGTATGTTCCGACCGTACTCTGGCGTTCCATTTGATAAATGAAATCATTAGTTTTCGTCCGGACTGGGGCATTGCCCGAAAAGCAGAAGACGAGAGCAAACTGGATGAAGATAAGCTGAAGAAGTTAATCACTTTGCCCAAAATTAATCTTGTAGCAACTCAAGGTACTGATAAGGATGCAGAAATACCGGGTCTTTACGATGCTTGCGGCACAAAAGAATACCGTAAAAAGCTTGATAAACAATTCAAAAACAACGAGTCTAACTTCAAAATTGCCGTTGTTGTGGATATGTGGATCACAGGCTTTGATGTGCCGTCACTTGCTGTAATGTATATAGACAAGCCGCTTCAAAAGCACACCTTGATTCAAACTATATCTCGTGTCAATCGGGTCTTTGAGGGGAAAGATTGCGGCTTGGTGGTTGACTATATCGGCATCAAGCAGGACATGTTAGAAGCAATTAAAAAATATGGAAATCCACAGGAAAGTCCCATAGACGAACTTGCGATTTCACTGTCCATTTTCCGCAACCATCTCGTAATGATTGAAGAATTGTTGCATGGCTTCAATTCTGAAAAGTTCCATTCTGGTGAACCGCTCGAACGATTGATGTGTCTGAACAATGCTGCCGAATACATCCAGATGAGCAAAGAGATAGAAACTCGATTTATGGGACTGTCCCGTAAGCTGAAAGCGGCATATGAAATCTGCTTTCCTTCTGGTGAATTGGCTGACGCCGAAACCGGCAAGGCACAGTTCTACTTGGCAATTCGTTCAATCATCTATAAACAAATAAAGGGCGATAATAAAAAAAGCAAATGTGGGATTTGTGGGGGTACTATATGAATCGTGTAGAATCTGTCTCCTGACCAGTAATAGATTATAGATACAGATATGGTCTCCTATACGTTTGCGAGAGTGAACGCCAAACTTCAGGTTGAACGAAGAAAGGCAGACATAGTAAAAGCATAAGCAGGTAGTTGCTTTTATACAACCACAAAGAGGGGCATGGTCACTGTGGGCCATACCCCTCTTTCTTTTGAATTGGAGCGGCAGCCAAAGCCACCGCTCCACTGCTCCGTCCATTAAAATACTGTCTGTTCGGAAATATCGGTGGCCAAGGCTTTCAGCGCCTTTTGCACGATGCCCTTCCGAAGCTTAAATTCCTCATCCTTGGATAAACCGGGGTTGCCGGTCGGATAGGGGATAGCGACAGCCGGCACGATACGGTTCGCACCCACCGCTAACGAGATCGGCACGATCGAGCAAATATGTACGACAGGGATGCCAAAGCTTTCAATTGTTTTCGCCATCGTTGCACCGCAACGTGTGCAGGTTCCTCAGTTGGATGTCAGGATCGCTGCCTGTATTTGATTGCGGAGCATATCCTGGGCGATCTCCTCGGCATACCTCTTGGCGTTGCTTACGGCGGTAGTATTGCCGACAGTCGCATAGTAATGGTTGTACAGCTCGCCAAAGCCGCCTTCGCGCTCGATCGCCCGCATGGCGTCCAAAGGAAGAACGCGGTTGGGGTCTTCGGTCGCATAAACGGGATCATAGCCGCCGTGAACGGTCATGTATTTATCAGCGGTCAAATTATCCAAGCCGGTGATATCGTAGATACCGTATAGGGAGGCGTTAGCAGACTCGATGTGATCCGGGTTGCCCTGCGGGACGATGCCGCCAGAGGTTATGAGGGCGATCTTGGCATGGGCAAGATCTTTGAGGGCGGGGGCCGGAACGACCCTGTCGAACACAGGCATAGGCAGCTCGGTGGTGAACGGTTCCCCGCGGAGCTTTTTGATCAGCATATCAACGCCGCGCTCCGCGCCGTTCTTTTCGGTATGCACATTTATACGGAAGCCCTGGGGAATATAGCCTTCTTCCTCTGGGAAACCGATCTCTTCGCCCCGCAGGAGTTTGAGCGCCAGCTTACCCATGGCGGGCATGACCTTTTTCATACCCGCGGCGGAGATGGGCGCTTTTACGATATACACGGTTTTCTTAAACATCTCGGCGCCGGGGTTTTCCGGATAGAGCGCTGTCAGCACAGGAATGGAAAACTTGCTTTTTACGGCGTCGCATACCGTGCCGCATGCCAGGCCGTAGCGTCCTGCGTTAAATCCTGGGCCTGCGATGAGCATCTCGGGTCTTTTCTCATCAATCAGGGCCAGTATTTTCTCCAAAGCTTCGTCTTGATGATCGGCAAAATAGTTATCGCCGCAGATGATGGTGGAAGTGATCTGTGCTTCCTCTGCCAAAAGGCTCTGGAGCGCCACACCCGGCCCTATGGGTCCATCCCGTATGATCGGGGTCTGGTCGGCAAATTCCTCACCGCCGATCTGCCCATAAAACTGATTCAGATAATGTACAATTTCTTTCATGATCCAACCTAACCTTTCCTTTAACGTAGGCGGGTCGTCATGCGCTCATAGCCCATTTCGCAGCAAGAGCCCATGATAGCCGCAATCTCAACAGACAATGTACCGTCCGCACCGATGCTGTTTGCGTTCCCGCCGGTGATAACACGGGCCGTTTCGATATCGCCAATCACCCGATCCATCTTGGGCAGCACGACAAACTGGTTGCCGTTGCCATTGGTAATTACGGCATCCGCTTCGGGCGTTACATCCGCAAGGCCCTGGGACGCGCCGTCGCGGCCGCAATATTCATCGGTTACCAGCACCGTCTTGATCCCCCTCTGCTCATGGAATCGGCAATTGAGCATTAGGTCGGTCTCGGGGTTTCCGCCGCCCTCCTCGCTGATGATCATGCCATCTACGCCCAACAGGGCGGAAAGATTGCTGGTATAGTATGCGGCGCGCATCTTTTCCTTAAGCATGGCGCTTTCGTTGCTCAGCAGGACGCCCACAAAGCATAGCTCCTTGCCGTGGCGGCGCAGCAGATCCATAATGATAGGGTTGTTTTCGTGGTGGATGGTGGCGTTTTTATGGCCGGGGGCGGCACAATTGCCGCTGACGATCGCACCATCCAAAACTTCCAGAGGCCCGATCAGGGTGGAAAGGATGCCCTTGACATTCAGCCCATATATGTAGGTATCATGCATCAAGCCCTGGCATTGAACCATGTCTACATAAACCACCTTGGGCAAATCGGGATACTTAGCGCCCATCTCCAGGATGGACTCGTGCTCAAACGTCTCCACCTCGTCGGGCGCCAGGGCCAAGGACAGCTTTGCCATATAGGCGGCGGTCTTTAAGCCGGCAATCCGTACGGTGGCCTCGTGCGTATGCTTGTCTATCCCATCTATGGGCTGGATCAGGGGCACCAGAATGTTCATCTTGGAGAAGCTGTTGAATTCGGCACCAAGGCCACACATGTCAATAATGCCCTCCTGGAAGGCTACAATCTTGCCGGAGGTGGCGACGCAGCATTCTTCCAGCACATTGGTCTCGCCGTTGCCTACCGTCTCCACATCGCCGACATACCCGGGAAAGATTTGGCCTGAGCCGCTCTTCTTATAGCGGGGCTGTATGACATCTTTGATGGGAACGATGCGGACGGACTCGCCGGGGCGGGCAATATCAAAATCGACGGACTGGATGTTGGAATCCTCCATTAGGTATGCGGCCAGGTCTTTTTTGTCTATGTAGAGGATTCCGTTTGCAAAGCTGCTTTGTTCTGCAAACCGGATATCCTTCACATGAAATTTGTTCAACGTGAGCTTCATGGTTTCCTCCTTTGTTTTGTCTATCAACTCCATTGGGCGACCTCGAGGGCGCGCTCAATGATCGATAGGTCGATTAGTTGAAAATCCGCTTTTGCTTCATCACTGCATTGTTTGTAAAGAGGAATATCCCGCAGGCGGTACAGATCCTCCGTGTACTGGAGCGCCCGCTCCATCAGCCGGACCGATTCAAAATCGACCCGACTAGCGGTAGCGGATAGCAGAACCGTCTTATAAGGCGTAATGTCCGGCCGGATGCTGCCTGTCAGGGGGTGGGTGAGGAGCTTAACGCCCCCTATCACTTCCTGATAAACGATCCGAAGCAGCCCCAGCACATCCGTATCATGGTATTCCAAATTCGGAAAATCCTGCACGGCCAGAAGCGGGTTGTTCGTAACGCAACGAAAAGCGTGCTTCATTGCAGTTTCCTCCTTAAAGATGGCAGCCGTCAAAGCGGTCTTAGATATACATGAACAGGAACCCGACAAAGGCCAGACCCAAGGCTATTGGCAGAAGGTACATCATCGTCTTCATCGGATCGACCTTTTTGCCAAGGCTGCTGCTCACCAGCGCGGCGCAAATCATGGCGGTGAAGTTGGCGGGCGGCATCATCTGGCCGGCGCTGGCCAGGTGGGAGCCCACGATGGATGCATGCGCCCCGGAGATGCCCATGTTCATGAGCAGCGGGCCGAAGAAAGTGAAGATGATGTTTTGTGCGCTGGTCTGGGAACCGGTCAGCATGCCCATCAGCACCACGGATGCACCACCGCCGATCTTGATGACGTTGTCGCTCAAATGCTCCATGGTTTCGATGATCACATCAATCTGCCCGCCCGCGAGGATAGCGCCCACAAAAAACGCCGCGCAAACCTGAATCTTGAGGCTGGGAATGACGTTTTTGAAACCGCTGGACAGGATATCTTTGGCGTTATTCCGGACATTCTTAAAGATAAAGGTAATCAAGGATGCCGCGATCAGGATCATCACGATGCTGTTGGTTAGCCCCTTGACGACGGGTATTTGACTGAGGAAGGTATAGACGGGCCCCAGCAGCATTTTCATGATATTGAGGTTAAAGATGGAGTTGAGGATGATCAGCACGATGACGAGAATCAGCGGCAGAAGGCCGGCGAATCCTTTTTTAACGATCGTCAGCGGGCTCTCCTTGGGAATCATATCCGCGGGCAGAGGCTGGTTCTTCACGAAGAAGAAAGCGGCGTAGGCCGTGCTCAGCACCAGCAGAATGCCGGATGTAATGAACGTAATGTTAACCGTTTGATCCGTGACCGCCTGCGGCAGATCCAAAATCGAGGTAGACAGGATGACCGCCTGCGAAATTGGCGGCATAATGGAGCCCAGCATGCAGCCCAGCGCAATCGTTGCCGCTACCTTTTCGCCGGACATTCCCATGCCGGCCAGCGCCGGAACAACCAGTAGGCCAATAACGGCTGCCGCACCGTTGCAATCGCCAAAGGCTTCGCCGCCCACAACGATGGCGATAATCACGGCGCAAACCATACCCCTTGCGGATTTGCCGAAGAGGGAGCGGAACAAATCCACCACCGTATCCAGCGTGCCGATCTTGTCCTGTGTCTCACCGTAAAAGCTGCCTACAAATGAAAGTGCCATGACCCAGGATAACCGGTCAAGGCCGTTGATCCAGGCTTTCGCCCATTCGATTGGGTTGTAAATTTTACCGCAGATCAGCGTAACAATGGCCCCGATCAACAGGGCTAGGGGGACGTTTCCGCCAATCTTTGGTATTTTTTTCACCATGATGAGAGTAAATAACAAACCAACCGGAATGATTACACTATACATATCCTATCTCTCTCCGCATCTTTATTTTTTATATGCCCACCATAACTCCTTGCGGCCGCTAATCCGGTGAAGTTAGGTCGCTGCTATATTTGAAAAATTGAGATCGAAATAATACATCGGAGACCCATTTGTTTGTTTGCCGTTATTATATGGCCAATCATAATGTCTTTCAATACAAACATCTTATTTATCGATTATATCTATCTTTGATTTATATAGAAGTTAAAAAGGAGCAGATTCAGCGGAAGTTCGCCAGTTTCATCTCTTTCCCCACAGAGCCTTCGCTTTTCCCCGCGGGCTGGTACATGGAATCGTTTTTCTGTATTTGTATTAATTTAAATATGAATTATTTAAAACAGTGTGCAACTTGCTGGAAACATACGGTGCTTTATGTTAACATCTATCATAGAGATCGGCTTTCGTAAGCCGCTGTCCAATGCAACAAAACGTGCGAGGTGGTATATCTTCTATGTCGGATCACACGCTGAAACAAAAAGGCATTTCTCTTTATTATCAGGTGGAAACGCACATCCGCGAGAAAATTGAATCAGGCGAATGGGCCTTGGGCTCCCGGCTCCCCACGGAAAATGAATTGGCGCAGCATTTTAACGTGAGCCGCACCACGGTCCGCCAGGCTGTCGACGGCATGATAGAGGCGGGCCTGCTTACCCGCAGGCAGGGGTCCGGCACTTACGTGGTCAAATCCCCTTATGCCAGAAATCGTCTTAATACCCAGCCCAGCGATACCGTATGCAAGTATGTTTATATGCCCTTCCTGCAGGATGATCTGAAGCGATCATACCAGAATCTGCTGCTGACCATTATCGGTCATATCCTTATGCTGCACCGTCAAAAGCTTATTACCAGGGAAGACGGCCAAGAGCTTTTGCGGTTTATCCTGCCCCTGATGGACAGGCACGCTTATACGATCGGCTCCAACCCCTTGAATGAGGACTGTTTTTTAAATTTTGAGCAATACCTGATTTCCAACCTAGGCCTTAAGCTTGGCAGTAAGATCCTCATAGCCCGCAGCCGTAACGACATGACGCCGACTATGATGCGCATGAGTGTGCGTGATGGTTTGCTGGTCGTTTACGCGCGCTTGATGGCCCTGATGCGCCGCATACTTGCCTTGGCGGAGGAAAACCAGGGGCGCGTCATAACCGGCTATACCCATTGGCAGCCTGCCCAGCCCATTACGCTGGATCACTATTTTTTGGCCATCGCCGAAGCGTTGGAGCGGGATTTTGCGCGCCTGCTAAATGCTTACCAGAGGCTAAACCTATCGCCATTGGGCAGCTGTGCCTTTGCGGGGACCTCGTATATGATCGACCGCGAATATACGGCGCGGCTTCTTGGTTTCGACGGGATCGTTGCCAACACGCTGGATGCGGTGGCGTCAAGGGATTTCCTCATGGAGCTGTCCGCCGATTTTTCCACGCTTGGTTCTACGATCGCCCGTTTTTCCCAGGATCTTTACCTTTGGTCTACAGCGGAGTTCGGTTATGTCAGCTTTTCGGATTCTACTTCCTGCTGCAGCAGTATTATGCCGCAGAAAAAGAACCCGCTATCCGCGGAGCACATCAAAAGCCGCACCGCGCATTTGTCCAGCGCGTACATGGACATCGTTATGTGCTTAAAAGGCACGGTATATAGCCACAGCCGCGACCTATTTGAGTGTATGCCGCCATTTTGGAACTGCATGGAGCAGATGACGAGCATTTTGGAGCTAACATTGGATATGCTGCACGGGATCGTATTTAATTACGATCGAATGGAACGCCTTGCCGATACCAATAACTCGGTATTGACGGATGTATCGGACTTTTTGGAACGAAGAGGGGAGTTCCCATTCAGGAGCGCGCACAACATCGTGGCGTTGGCTATAAGCGAGAGTGCGGCAAAACAAAGGGCCGGGATTGCTCTGAGCGACCTGAATTATATAAGCCAAAAGGTCTATGGGCACGATACCTCTATTACAGAAGAAGAGTGGGCTGCCCTAATGTCGGCCCACAACTCCGTTTCGAACAAGGCCAGCGAGGGAAGCCCGTCCCCCGGTTCCTGCCGCAAAATGTTTCTATCGCTGCGAGCCACCGTTAATCGTGACGGCGAGTGCCTGGACCAGCTTTTGAATTCCCTGCAGTTGTCCGAGCAATTCCGTCTGGAGCAAATCAACGCCTTGATGAACAGTACGGCAAATTAGCATGCGCCCGGAAGAACTGCAAGCGATGCGCCGGAGGTCTATCTGATATTCTTGCGCTCTCCACAAACCACTCCACCAGCTTTTAAGCCGGCCGCCCGGCGTATATCCAAAACGGGCGATTTCAAGTTCCTTTCCATTTTCCCAAACGACGGAGCTTCAAAAGCAGGGAATCTCCGATTACGTTAAATCAGCCGGGAATATGGCAGCTTTTCCAGGTCAGTTTGCATTGCTTCTTGATCGAAGAGGCTGTGCAAGCCAATTCATCAACGCTGTTGAACTTTTTGTGGCTGCTGCTGATGCTAGCTACCGAAACGCTCATAGTTGGGCAATGTTCTTCCTCGCCTTTCCTGTTTTTTGCCACAATCTAACCGGAATCCAGGTCGTCTTTCGAATAGAAAGCGCGGATGCCCTCGTCAAAGCGGCGGATAAAGTCACTGCAGACATCGCCGATGTCGTATGTGTTCAGTATGGCGATAAAGTCATCCCCGCCGATATGGCCGACGAAATTGCCTGCCGGGATCGTATCCGTCAGGAGGTTCGCCACGAATTGGATCACGCGATCGCCGTTGCCAAAGCCATAGGTATCGTTGTATGCCTTGAAGTTATCCAGATCGATATATAGGATGGAACGAGGCTCCTGGGCCGTAATGGATCGCTGGATGTTTTTCCCGACAGGTTCCAGGGCAGCCCGGAAAGCGGGTTAAGGTGCCTGGAACTGAAGACCTCGATTTCCATCGTTTTCTCCAGAAGGTCCTTGATGGTGACGACCCCCAGGTATGTGTTCTGCTCCGTTACAACGATGAAGTCATAAATGGATCTGAGAGGCCGGGACATAGCCATCCTGGAAACGATATCGATGGCCGTTGTGGAATCCGTCACCAGGGGAGACGTGTTGATGATATTGGAGATCGGGCGCCTGGCATGAAGGCTGAAGCCATATTGCCCGCTCATCATATGCTCGATGCCGGAGCGTGTCACGATTCCCATGATCTCTTTTTTTCATTGACGACCGTGATGCCCATAAGGTTTTCGTCGCGCAAGAAAGCGTCATACACCTCCCCCGCGAGGTCCTGCGGCGAGGCGGTGATACCTTCTCCGCAAAGGTTACCGATATAAAAGCTTGTCACGGCCCTGAAATGGTGATTCTTCTGGGCGTTGCTTGCCCGAATGGAATCCAGGACATGCGGCTCGATCTCGCTGATGTCGCTTTGCGGATACTGGATGAAATAGCCCTGTCCGTAATGAACGCCGATGTCGATAAGCGCCCGTAGCTCCGACTCTGTTTCTATGCCTTCGGCGATCATGGCCATGTCGGTGAGGCAGCAGAAATCATACAGGCTTTTGACGAGCAATTTCTTGTAGGAATGCAAGACCCAACGCGGGGCGGCCTTGCCACCGCGCTCTGCGAAATATCCGAAAGCCATCATATCGGTGCTTTGATCGAAGAAGATCAATTGCACATCCGTCCGGCCGTGGGCGCTGTCCATGAGCTTTTAGGCACAGATCCCCTGTATTTTTCCAGCGAGGGAAGGATGATTCTTGTCATTGAAAAAGGCTATGGCATGGAAATCGTAAATATCTGAAATGCCTTGAGATCTGCCGTGACGCAGAACAAATCGGAACATTTAACAAGGCGTACAAGCAAAGTTTGTATTCGAACACCTCCGGGAGGCGAACGAATCCTTAGTATGTTGGAAAACCAAATGATATCCAGAATCTGCTGATGATGGATTTTAAAATATTTTAGGGGGATGATCCCATGGCATGTTTCCTAGCTCCGGTAGTGGAAGCCTTTGCTGTGACCATTATCAGAAAGAGAGTTAAACAGCGGGAAATTGCATGCATATCCCGCCATGGGGCACCTGTGCGCAGTACCCAAAACACACCGTTAAAAAACCTCCGGTTATCATCCGCAATACCGCCCCATTGTCCTTTTTTACCCAGGCAGATGAGGGGCCAACAATGCCCAAACAGAGTCTGAAATATCATGCCGGTTCTGTGGATTTTTCATGCTCGCTCCTCGCTGCTGAGATGCTGTTATATACCACAATATTCGTGTCAACACAAGACATGGAATCGCGACCGGCAATTAAAATGCGTTCATCGAGATAGCATACTATTATTTAAAATTAAAGTTTTCGATAACACACGCTAAACGCACATCACGGCATCGCGCCTAGATATTTAGCTAGGATTTAATCCCCTGCTAAGGGAGTAGGCTGGGGTAACTGGCGCGAGGGTTCGAATCCCTCCTTCTCCGCCAAACCCGCAGAACATCTAGTGTTCTGCGGGTTTTTTGTTGTTTTAGTTGTTCCTTTTATTTCTCTCAATTTTTGCTCAAGTATCGTAAAACGCCATAAAATATTGATGTATATCATACATTTTCGTTCAGTCAAATAGCTTAGGAAGGCTCTTTACAGCAATGATTACATCATCGATATTCATGTGTGTATACCCTTGTGTAGTCCTTATATCGGCATGACGTGCACCCTTTTGGACTACCAACGCCTAATACGACCACTGAGCCCATAGGAAGTGCAGCCCGAACCTGGCCCTCCCTCCCCCGCTGCGGCGCAAGTTGGCGAAATGGCGCTAACGCGTACGCCTGCTGGCTACGGCAATACGCAGGGGAAAGCGCATGCCGCGGAAAATCAATGGTTTGGTGGCAATCATAAAGCAGTATTTACACTTAAAAATCGATAAGTTCATCATATTTTAAGGGCACATCGTGCTGGAGTGTAGAATCCGACAGGGGTGCTTCTTATTGAAGCGCATCTGGAATTAGAATTTTATTTAAGTTTATTGCCATACTATCTTTAGGTGATAATAACTATGTCAATAAACGACCAAATTCCAAATGATAAAACCCTTGAAAGCGGTCTCGCTCTGATGCGAGACGGGTATCTTTTTATCAAAAACAGGGTTGACCGATATCAGTCTGATCTCTTCCAGACACGGCTTCTGATGCAGAAAGTAATATGCATGAGCGGTAAGGAAGCAGCAGAGATATTTTACGATACAGATCGGTTCCAGCGCTACAATGCAACTCCTAAGCGGGTACAGAAAACATTATTTGGCGTAAATGCCATACAATCCATGGATGGCGAAGCTCATATTCACAGAAAGCGTTTTTTCATGTCATTGATGAAACCCCAACAGCAAAAGCGGTTGTCGCAACTGACAATGGAGCAGTGGCAGGCATTAATCAACAAATGGGGGAACACGAAAAAAGTTGTGCTTTTTGATGAGGCAAAGGTTATTCTCTGCCGGGCTGTGTGCCAATGGACCGGCGTCCCGCTAAATGCATGTGAGGCAAAGGAACGTGCGGATGATTTCGGTGCGATGGTTGATGGGTTTGGCGCAATTGGGACTAGATACTGGGAAGGAAAAAATGCAAGAACCAGAGCTGAAAAATGGCTCAAAAATATTATCGACGACGTCCGTTCAGGCAAACTGAAACCTGAGGAAGGCTCTGTACTCCAGGCAATTGCCTTTTATAAAGAGTTAAATGGAAGCCAATTGGACGGCCAAATGGCTGCGGTGGAGCTTATAAACGTATTGCGTCCTGTCGTAGCTGTTTCGATTTTTATTGTTTTTGCAGCTTTGGCGCTGTATGAGCATCCGGAATGCAAAGAGAAAATTCAATCGAACAGCGAAAACTATCTTGAAATGTTTGTACAGGAGGTACGCCGCTGCTATCCGTTTACGCCCTTTATCGGAGCAAGGGTACGAAATGATTTTGTCTGGAATCATTGTCAGTTCAAAAAAGGCATGCTTGTTCTCCTTGATATTTACGGGTCGGATCATGACTCCCAGATTTGGGAGAATCCATATGAATTTCGGCCTGAACGATTTTCCGACTGGAACGGTGGCTTGTATGAGTTCATGCCACAGGGCGGGGGCGATCCTGCCAATGGCCATCGCTGCCCCGGTGAGGGTATTACCGTGGAGCTTATGAAAACAAGCATGGATTTTCTTGTAAATAAAATTGAGTATACAGTGCCGGATCAGGATTTAAGCTATAGCTTAAATAGATTTCCGACTCTTCCAAAGAGCGGATTTATAATAGACAATATAAGACGAAAACCCAAAGCATAATAATGATGATTTCAGGGAAAATAGGGTCGTGTCAAGCGAAGTTCGTTATATGCTTTATATGTCATATTATCAATAACCAACTTTTTCATTGGCATAAATAGTGTAAATGTAAGGGCATGGCCACTATAAATGAATCGGATTTTAATTGTAGAGGATGAAAAGCCTATTTCAAATTTAATAAAAACTAATTTATCAGATGCCGGATATCACTGCACGTGTGCATTTGACGGAGAGGAAGCAGCAAATCTTATCGAAAAAGAATCCTTTGATTTGATTTTGCTTGATATTATGCTGCCAAAAATTAACGGCTATGAGCTGATAGAGTATATCAAAAACTTTAAAACACCGGTTATTTTTTTAACTGCAAAATCAGATGTTTTGGACAAAGTAAAGGGACTGAAGCTCGGAGCTGAAGATTACCTTACAAAACCGTTTGAAATCATTGAGCTTTTGGCAAGAGTTGAAACCGTGCTGCGACGCTATCATAAAAATGAAGAGATGCTCAGAGTTGATGATGTTACAATCGACACCCTTTCCAGGGTCGTGAAGAAAAATGACGAGATTATAAATTTGACAGTAAAGGAGTACGAAATTCTTTTGCTGTTTGTAAGAAACAAAAACATTGCTCTGTTTCGTGACCGCATCTATAAAAAGGTGTGGGGCGATGTTTTTATGGGCGATACAAGAACCAACGAAAAGCAGGAACGCCTTTTTAATAATAAGATAGAAAACTATAAAGCAAAGGGATATTCCGAGGAAGATGCAAAGAAAGAGGCGGCAAAATGGGTTGCGGTACCGGGAACCAGCGAGCATCAGTTAGGGTTGTCAGTAGATATCGTTTCATTGAATAATCAGATGCTTGATGAGTCACAAGAAAAAACGGAAGAACAAAAATGGCTGATGAAAAACAGCTATAAATATGGATTTATTCTTCGCTACCCTTCAGATAAAATTGAAATAACAGGGATCGGCTATGAACCATGGCATTATAGATATGTTGGAAAAGAAGCAGCTGCTGAAATAACTCAAAAAGGAATTGCCTTGGAGGAATATTTAGGCAACCTTTAAGCTATATCATTCTAAATAAACTATATAATCTATCATACTAATAAACAACAAGATTAAAAAGCACTTGCCAATCTTCGAGAATGACAAGTGCTTTTACATTTTGAGTAAGTGCATATAAAGAATCGCGGTACATTCTTTTTCAAAAAGGCATGTACCGCGATTCTTGCCGATATATGATGATTGATATGCTTGAGAAAATTAGCCTTTTATATTTGGATTTGTTAATTCATCTTCTGTAAGTGGTGCATTATCATCGTGGTTTGGTGGTCTTTGAACCTTTTGGGTACTGCTTTGTGGAGCATCAGATGGACTTGCTCCTTGGCTGTCTTTTGGTCCGCAAGCTGCCAACATTGTTGAAAGGCACGCAATAAGCAAAATTACAGCTATCGTTTTTTTCATTAAGAATAACCTCCTGTTTTTGTATTGTATTTCTATTATAAGTTTTAAAAGCGACATCCCTGTATCATTTTTGCATCTAAACTGCATCGTCTTTTTTAATTAACTAAAAACTGCAAATCTATATCAACCATTTTGCAAGTACATTTACCAGCCAAATGTGTCTTCCCAACGCCGGCTGGCCCCAGGTAGAAAGGGGATGGGAATGCCGTTCCTTTCCACAAGACCGCTGTACTGCCCCGCAGGAAAACAACGTTACCGGAACAGTATTGCGCCTTATGCTTCGCCAGTAGCGCCTCACCATAATAAATCTCCAGAGAACCAGCGCACAGGCGGGCGTGTTCTTCCTTGCCGCTGTATTGCTACGGCCCGCCGTAACGGACGTCGTCGAAGCTGATCATCCCGTCGCGCGTGACGCCCCGGGTTTCCCAGCGGTATTTGTCCAGTGTTTCCCTCGGCGGCAGTTCCCGCAAGCCTTCATTTATCAACTCCTGTAGCGGGATTTTGCCGGTAGTATGATGAACTTTTCCGTCGGCCTGACGACACCAGCTCAGCGCTTGCCGGTTCAGATCCTCCAGATCCATGCTATAGGTATGATTTTTCACCTTAGCGTATATCTAAATTGTCAATATATCCTTGAAACTCATTCCTCTGCTCCACGTCCAGTTCTTTCAAAGGCTGCCCGTACTGTTGAAGCATGAATTTTCCATTTCGCTCATACACAAAGGCAACATCCTCAAATGGAATAAGTCCCAGCTGAGCTTGATTTCTTATCATGAGCGCATGATGGGTTTTGGGTATAGAAATCGAAATGTAGCTATCAAGTTCCGGTTCCTTATGCTCTACAGTAGTGCCTGTAGATTTGGCAGAGTTAAATAAAGTAATTAACTTGGCATATACCGTACGATCAGCTACCGATCCATTCTGTGTATACGCATTGTTTTCAAAGACTGAAACGTATGGTAGGAATTCAGATTCCCAAAATAAATCCTGCTGCTTGTCTCGTTCCTGCCATACCACGTACATATCATCCTGTAAGGGGATGGTAGTGGTAAAGTCTTTTTTATTAAACAAAAATGAAGGTAGCACTTCATACATGGTTAACTTGGTAATGTTTGTGTTATTTGTATCACGCACCACCACCCTGCCAATGCTGTTTCCGTTTAGGAGTTGCCCTTGAATAACAACATTATCGTTTTTATAATCATAATCAATAGTAATATCAGTAGAAAATATGTTGGCAGGCCAACCAATTACGTAGAAACGCAAAAATGCACCCATTGAAATAACTAAGGCAAGGAATAGGATTCCAAGGCTGATATATTTGGATCTTTTCATCTTGCTCTTAATTTTTTTAAGATAATCAATTTCATCCGGTAGGTCTGCCTGTGGCGCGATATCTTGCCGGAGTTCATTGAGATATTTACTGCATTCCGAGCAATTGTTTACATGTTTTTCAATCGCCTGATTGCTCTGCTCACTGGTTAGCCTTTCAATATAGGACGGTAGTAAATCCTGAATAATATTACAAATTACTTGCTTCATAACAACACCTCCACTATCATTTTTTTACCCCTGTAAAAGGTGACCCTTGCCCAGGTTTCACTTTGCTCCATTATTTCACCTATTTCTTTAAAGCTTAAATCCCCAAACAATCTTAAGTAAAGCACCTCACGCATCGGATCTTTCACCAGATGCAGAGCCTTAAATAGCCCTATTTTTTGTTCTGTGGCAACGAGTTGATCAATGACATTTACATCTCCAGCGGGTAGCTCATCTTTTAAATCTGTTGTTAAATACTTAGCTCTTTTTTCAATTTCTTGCATCCAAATATGCTTTGCAATCTGACACAGCCATGTAGAAATTTTACAAGTGCCGTTAAAAGTATCCAGAGAATACATGGCCCTGTAAAAGGTTTCTTGGGTTAATTCTTCTGCCCAATCACCATTTTGGGTTTTAGAGTACAAAAATTTATATACTGTTTTTGCGTGTTCTCTATAAATTGTATCTAAGTCCTGCACTGGCTCACCTCCTTGTACCTTATATCCGGAAAAATAATGTTTCGTTACAACATTATTAAAAATATTTCAATTCGACCGCTTAAAGCAAATAGCTTTACGAAAGATAGATAAATAAGCACAACATCTAAGGTAGTACCCATTTAATAAAAGGTGTTGACTGAAGAGCTTAACATAATAATAGAAAACCTTCAACCGTAGAAACTGTATGTATTGCCATGCAACTAATCCACTTACAGGAAGCAGATAGTGATATCCTTGAGTGGTTTCTTTTATTCGAAAGTGTATGAGCATGCAGGGAGCTCGACCAAGAGCCACTGGCAAAGCTGTGGGTAGAATTGTGGTAGGACAGATAACAGTTACGGCATAAAGCGGCAGGAAATTACCATTATCTACAACCTTTATGGGTCGTATTGGCTGACAGCCCTTTTGCAAGGATACCCTGGCGAATTTTAGGTATGTAGGTAAAGAAAAGCACAGGGAGCTAATGTCCCCTGTGCTTTGCCTTGCGTTTCTCCC
Organism: Ruminococcaceae bacterium UBA5396; assembly: GCA_002410715.1. Taxonomy (GTDB): domain Bacteria; phylum Bacillota; class Clostridia; order Oscillospirales; family Acutalibacteraceae; genus Avimonas. The sequence continues at coordinate 22,157 of DHOG01000114.1, forward strand.
TGCCTGGACATGCTCTGACGAATGCCGCATTTGATCAATTCGTCACAGTAAGCTTTGGAAGCATACTGCAC
>DHOG01000139.1:0-153 GCA_002410715.1 Ruminococcaceae bacterium UBA5396
CCGCATGATTGACGAGTGTATGGCCGGCAATATCGATATGATCATTACAAAGTCCATCAGCCGCTTTGCCCGAAACACGCTGGACTGTTTGAAGTATATCCGCCAACTTAAGGACAAGAACATACCGGTCTATTTCGAGAAAGAAAACATAAA
>DHOG01000139.1:326-2543 GCA_002410715.1 Ruminococcaceae bacterium UBA5396
ACCATGGATTCCAAGGGCGAGGTCATGCTCACAATTATGGCATCCCTTGCGCAGCAGGAAAGCCAATCTTTAAGTCAGAATGTGAAACTGGGTTTGCAATACCGCTACCAGCAGGGCGAAATCCAAGTCAACTGTGCTCGGTTTCTCGGCTATACCAAGGATGAAAACAAGCGTCTGGTGGTTGTGCCCGAGGAAGCTGAAATCATCAAGCGCATTTACCGAGAATACCTTGAGGGTGCCAGTATGCTGAAAATCGCTCGCGGTCTGGAAGCAGACGGCATCCTAAACGGAGCGGGCAAGGAACGCTGGCATACCAGCAACATAAATCAGATCCTACGAAACGAAAAGTACATCGGAGACGCTCTTTTACAGAAAACATATACGGTTGACTTCCTAACAAAAAAGCGGGTCAAGAACAACGGTATCGTTCCGCAGTACTATGTAGAAAATAGCCATGAAGCCATCATCCCGCGTGAAGTTTTCATGCAGGTGCAGGAGGAACTTGTCCGCCGCCGCATTGTCCATACCAGCCCGAATGGAAAGACCAGAACCTATAGCAGCAATCACTGCTTTGCTCAGATAGTCATCTGCGGCAACTGCGGTGAAGTGTTCCGCAGGGTGCACTGGAACAACCGTGGTAAGAAATCCATCGTCTGGCGCTGCGTCAGTCGATTAGAAAACACAGGCTTGTTCTGCGATGCCCGCACGGTACTGGAAAGCACCATCGAGCAAGTTCTTGTCACCGCCATCAATCGGGCACTTTGCGATAAAGATTCTTTCCTCTCAACCCTACAGGATAACATTTCCATCATCATTACTCATGAAAGTGACCAAGCCTTGGCAGATATCGATAAGCGACTGGGAGAACTTCAAACGGATCTTCTGAAGCTTGCCACCTCCAATGCCGACTATGATAAAGTCGGCGATGAGATTCACCGACTGCGTGACCAAAAGCAAAAGCTGCAGCTTGAAAACGTCAACCGTGAGGAGCTGAAAAAACGGATTGCAGACATGAGCGCATTTCTAAAAGAACAGCCCACCGACATTACCGAATATGACGAACAGCTTATCAGGCGGTTGATTGAGAAGGTCACCATCTACGAGGACAAATTCACCGTGGAGTTTAAGTCCGGATTGACGGTGGATGTAAATAAATGAGGATAAAAATAAACAAGGCGCACTACGAAATCATAACGTAGAGTGCCTTGCTCTATTTCATGTTAAATATCAGAACTGAAATCTATCACTGATGAATTATAGAAACACTAAAACTATGATACTGAATAGATTTGCCGCGAAATGTGATATTGCGCTCATCCATGCGTTGTTCGTTTTGTGAAAAATGATTCCATACAAAACGCTATTGATGAACACAAACAAGACATCATACAGTACGATAACCGCATTCCCTTGACTAAAATGTCCGATTGCAAACAATGACGACGAAATTAATAATGTTGGAATAATCGGCAGGGCTTTGTTTAACTGTTTTTGGAAGAAAGCGCGCCATGCGATTTCTTCTCCTAAGGCAAGAAACGCAAGCTGAATGATCAGTATCAAAACCTTATCAAAGGACACAAAAGCTTCTGTTCTCGCAAGTACATGATCTATGTATTCAGGTAAAAGCAGTTTTGAGATTCCTATGGCAACAGCATCCATAATGATTGGCAGAGCCATCCAGAACCAAATGCTTTTATCTTTGAAGTTTTTTCGTATAGCACCAATATCAAGTCCGCCGCCTTCAAATGGCTGTTTTTCTGATACCTTATCAACAAAGAAAAAGACGACACCAACCACCACTGCAAGACCTGCAATTTTTAATCCAAGCAAATTTGAAAACGACAGACTAGCCATTAGTATAATTGCTATTAAAGAAACTTTCCGTATGTTTTGCATATCCCCACCTCATTCATACTTTGTCAGAAAGCCTTCAATTTTATCGCGATACTCCTGATTGTAATCCAGCCATATCTCGCAGTGTTCGCTGTCTTCCACCGTCCAAATTTCCCTGTTGCTTTCCGGAAGAGCATCATAGATGTCTTTTCCCATAAAATAAGGCGTCACAGAGTCAACCTTGCTATTTATTACCATCACAGGAGTTTTCATATCTTTCAAAGCAACCGCCACATCGGCATCCTGATAAGTAAAGCCTAATTTCAATTTGTTTACGATGTTTCCGCACCATGTCATATAGCTCACCGGTATGCCGACATCCAT
>DHOG01000024.1:0-3885 GCA_002410715.1 Ruminococcaceae bacterium UBA5396
TTTTACCAAAGGAGGTGCTTTTTTCTACTCATAGGCATAGCCTTTTTAGAACCACCCGCCTAGCGGGTGGTATTCGTTTACACAACAAAAGCTGAAATGTGGGGAAACAATTCCCCATATTTCAGCTTTACTTATTCCTCTATTATGACATCACGAAATATGGATGTTTACGCCGTTTACCTCGACGCCTTGGTCTGCACGAATCAATATGTACTTTGCTCCATCTATCATTCTTGTTTCAACCAAATCACTGCGCTCGGGATTGATACGGATTGTCACGTCGGGGGTACGAACCTCAAATTGCTTGGTATCAATTATATTGCGTGGACTGATTTCTGTTTCGGCACCAAACGCGGTATCATATTTTTCTTCGAATGCCGTGACATGGTCTTCCGAAACGCCGCAGGATTCCAGAACACCCTTGACGGTTTTCTTGGAAATTACCAGCGGCTCTGCTTCTTTATTGATTTTGTGCTCTTCAATCATTTGGGATAATTGCTCGTGAACCGCCTGTACTACTTCGATACTGCAATCATCGGCAATGGTATCCCCCAAAATCGACTGGAAGGTTTCTTTCTGCACAGCAGCAGGCATGGGGGGTTCACTTTTAAACACGGTATCCACAAATTCTGAATGGTTCTCGGTGATATTACGGGTATAGTAGACAGCATTATAAATATTGGCGCTGCGGTCATCAAAAGCCGGAAACATAAAACCAATCTCCGGAGCTGAAACATAATAGTCTGCCGCAAGATTGCGAAACCTATTTTCGTATGTATAGTAACTAAGCGCCGGCTTTGTTAATTTAACAGGACAGATACTGCACAGAAAGTATGAAAAAACCTCTGAAGAATCCTGCTTTTCGCCGCCTTTCGAATAGGATGGCACGTCATACTTATCGTAAGCCAGAAGAATCAGATAATTGCCTTCCAAATTTAGGGTCTGAATAATGCGCCCATAGAATTCCTGCACAGCGTTATCATCTTCCAAAGAAGAATCTCTGAGTGCCATGAGCAGCTTATGCTCGTCACCCTCAAGGACTTGTCTTGTTGCAAACTCGATGTCGATCAGGTTCTTTCCGATGGTTCCGGACAGCGTCTTTTTTATTATGGTCAAAAGTGCTTCGGATTCCGCCTGAGACATGGTACCCAGAGACTGTTTAAAATCAGAAATGATTTCTTTCTTATCGTTCACATAGCAGCCGCGTATCCGGTTGATATTGCCCTTATCCGGACGAAGGCGGCGGCGAATTTCTGCAATTTCTTTTTCGTTCATAGTAGCTCCTCATCTAAATTTATTATCGTAATGACATCGTAATAGAACCGCTTTCAATATTATGGTGGATTATACCAGATGCATGTCCAAAACGCAATAAAGGTATCAAAATTATATGTGATCTCGTGCCCTACCCAAAGTTTTCTCATCGGTAAAATTTTATTGCGGACAAGACACGTCAAAAAAGGCTAAAGCAAAAAAGCTGAAATATGAGGAAACAATGCCCTCAATATTTCAGCCTTTTCACCTTATTCTAATTATAATCTCCAAAAATATAAAATTGAATGGGTGTTCACACCGTTAGGTCAAATATTTTATGAATCAAGTTTTGTAATACTGTCTTTTTATCTTTATCTAACTTCTTATATAAAGAACCAAAGTCAAATGAAAAATACAAAACATTTGCATTTTTTACTACCAATGGTTTATCAGTAGAATCTTTTAACAGTACCTCTCCTTTGTTTACCTGAATGTAAGCCACCAGCTCGTCTAATACAATGTCATTATTATTTTGAATTGAAGTTGCGATATCATTCGGCAAAACATCAAAGTGATTTATTTTTACGCCGAAATAATTGTCAAGCCCTTTCCCCGGACAATGAAATTCTATGGATCCGAATTCGTTAAAAAATCCGGTTGAAAAACCCGATATTACTATTACACCTTTCTCAATTGCTCCTTTTATGGCACAACTTAAATAATCATCAATTACGGTGGTGTAAGGTAAGACTAAAATATCTCCTTTATTCCACCGTTTTTGTATCAACATTTCATCACTCAAAAATTCAGCTCTATACCCTATATCATTTAAACAATGATACCAGCCTACAATTGTATCCCATGGTCTATCGTCGGGATCATATCCCCTCGCAAGCAGCAGGCTGTCTCTTGAGTGGTGTATGCATACCGGAGGTCTTTCAAAAATCTTGTCTTTTTTGCTATTTGATTCTTCTAAAATTACAGATATATTATTCGTTATTTCATTCGGAGTCCCATCGAAATCAACAAGACCGCTACCGCCAAATTCTCGACCCCCGTATGTAGGTCTCCAAAGGAAAAACAATATTTTCTCAGCCCCGTGTTCTGCATATCCATTTACGCAAAGCCTTTGAAATTCTTTTCCCCAAACACCGGGAGCAAAAGTAGACCTCCATGGACTTCGACTGGGACCCGCCTGTGTCTCACTGATCCAGAATTCAGCACCGGCACTGCTTGCGGCAGAACGTATAATATCACACGAAAAAGAAAGATTGCGCATAGATTCTCCCCAATCTCGCGTATGCAAATATAGATCAGTTCCTACATAATCTAAACCTTTGCACTGCTCCCAGTAATCCTGAGCAAGTATCACCGTCCCATATCCACATTCGGGTATATTGGTTCCGATAATAAAACTGTTTTTAACACTTCTGAGAATCCCCAGCTGCCAGCGGATAAAGTTCACAACATCGTAATCGCGGAATCGCATCCAATCAAGCCACATTCCCGGAATAACAGGGGACTGAGGAGGTTTTATTTGCTCCCAATCCGTAAAAGAGCGACTCCAGAAATTATTCTGCCAAGATTCATTCAATGCCTTTAAACTCTTATATTTATTCTTCATGAACTCCCTAAACAGTTTTACTGTTTCAGGGTGATAGTCATACATTTTATTTTTATCACCTGATTCGCCGGCGGTTGGTTCGTTGTCGATCTGCCAACCATACAGAGCAGGATGATCCTTGTATCTCTCAGCTAATTCTATTATGGCTTGCTGGGCAAGCTCTTTTGCTTTTGGATGATTATAAGAAACCATATGCCGCCCATATTGATTCTGCCTGCCAAATTGATCCACCAGTCTGACATCTGGATATTTATGAAGCAGCCATTCGGGCGCTGCAGCGGTAGGCGTACATAAAACAACTTTCAACTCAAGTTTGTGCGCCAAATCCATAAATATATCATATCCTGAGAAGTCGAATATACCTTCTTCAGGCTCATACCAGTACCATGAGAACTCCCCAAACCGAATGATTTCAAGACCACTCTTTTTTATAAGTGTCATATCTCTTTCCCAATCTGATTGTGGCCAATGATCCGGATAGTAGGATGTTCCACCCATAATCTTATTTTCCATTTAAATATCCTCCACTTGTATTATCGTATCCTGCGACATATAACGGAAAATCTACAATTCCTTTAGTACGGTCGTTAATGCTTTAAACATTGCTGTTTCATATTTGTTTAGATCATTGACGCGAAAAATAAACCTTTCTGCGGAAAGATTATCATATTCCCATTCAGTTACACCATCCGGAGTACAGGTAATTTTAATAGGCTCATATTCATACACAGGTTTATCGGTATCTCCTTTTGGAACGATTTCCCCGTCTATCGTAACTGTTTTTCCTGCAATACTAAATATTGGACCGGTACACCACATATTGCGGTACATGCTGCAAAATTCTTCTATAAGCCCTTTTTCAAAACTTCGGTTTACCAAAACATCTAAATGCTGGCTGTTCTGCGATTTTGCTAACATATACATAAAATAGTTTAATAACGGTTTTGTAATTTGTTTGAATACTTCCCCTTGCAAAAAGCGGTAATATGTTCCGTAGCTTCCTACCT
>DHOG01000024.1:4006-6662 GCA_002410715.1 Ruminococcaceae bacterium UBA5396
ATGTTCCGTAGCTTCCTACCTGATCAACCACTTTTTCATAACAGGGGCTCCAATAAACCGGGCACGGCGCACTGAATATTTTTGAATATTCCAAAGCACCGAGAGCGACATTATATTCCTGAATGCCAGGCCTATGGAAACTGGCACCGGCATTCAGCACAATACCTGCGCATTTATCTTTAAAAATCTCGGGTGAACGCTCCAATGCTATTGCTGTGTCGAGGCAACCTCCTGCAATGTTTATAAACACCATTTCGTTTGCTTGTACATCCACACGATCCAGTATTTCTATTATTTTTTCAGCTGCACCAACTTTATTTTTTTCAGCTGATTTCCATAACTGCGGCTTCCCTCTAAATTCGTGAACGCTGGCACCTATCGTTACCTGCACATTGCTGTTGGTTAGATAGTTTAGCTGGTCGACTGCACATATTGCAGGAGATCCATAATCATATGAGCTAGGATAATCAATAATAACCTGTTCTATTTTAATTTCACCCATTTTTGATAGCGCAAAGATCTGAGAAAGATCATAATGATCATCGGGATCAGCATGAGGATGGTAAATGTCTGTAATATGAATCAATTTGACAGGCATGCCCAGCCCTCCTCCATTTCTATTACTATAATCAATGGGCTTCTGCCGAGGAGGTCTATCGCTTTACTGATATTCCATAAATTTCGTCCAACGACAGACGCATTGAAAATCAAGCATTCTTTGCATACCCAGCCCTTAATTTATGAGATTACCCTTCGAACATATTCCTTTTAGCGTACCAGCTTCTTGAATAAATCGTCAAAAATCGCATCGCGGTTCACCTGATATACGCATTTTATTAGATGCCGCGTATCGCTATGTCCGTAATGCCCGTCATAGGAAGGAATCGGACTGTGTACAATGGAATCAGCAGTGAAGCAGTCATTCATAAGCCATGCCGCCGCAGAAATATCCCATATAGTACGACTCCAGCACATCGTTTTTCTGTACTTCATTTCATGAATGACAATCCTATATAAATAATCGCATAATTCACTTTTTCCGCAAAGATACCGTTTCAGTTCCGGTTCCGTCGTGGTTAGATGGGAGACCACTCCAAGGCATGGCAGCTGTACCATTGGCACGCCGCTGCCAAAAACCACTCTTGCCGCAGCTTTATCCTGATCCATGTTGAATTCGCATGTGTGCGGCCAATGATATGCGTGACCGCCCAACCATACTACGACAATTTTATGGGCAATCTCCGGCTGCATCAGTAGCGCGGATGCAACATTGGTAATTGCCCCAATTGAAATGACATATAACGGCCTATCCTCAGGCTGCTCTTTTGCTAATTCAATTATTTTTTCAGCAGCCGGTGATATAACAGGCTCATCTTCATTTGATAAAAAGGCTGTCGATCCGTGATAGGTGTTTTTCATAATTGATTCCCCATTGCAAAGCTTCTGTATATGGAGAATTTCCTGGTAGCTTTTTTCCATGCCTTCAGCAGCAGATTGTACCCGCTCATTGAGAAAAGGTGCCGCACACATCGCCTTGAGATTGATGCGTTCCGGAGAACGTATCAAGTAGGCAAGGGCAAATTGATCGTCAACCTCGTTATATGCATCTGTGTCCAATATCACATCCACAACACCGGTTGGCTTTTCCAGTCGTCTAATTCGAAATACATCATCCAGCATAGAATTCCCCCGTTGTTTGTTTTACTCAGCAACGCTGACTGTCTTAATTTCAAACGGCCTGTATTGAGTTGCTCCGTCCTCAATCTCTTGTTCATACATATTACACGCACTCTGGCCGCCATGGGCAAACCGACAGTTTAACTCTGCCTCGGTTTGCCCGCCCATAGTCTCATAGCTACGGACGATAATGGCATTGCTGTCCTCCGCTTTTTTAACTGTCTCAATTATAACCGAATCACTGCCAATATCCATAAACGAATGTGTAGCGGGAAGATGCCCTTTATGGGGGCGTGTGGGAACGGATAAGACCGAAGTATTAAAAGCATAGGCATGATGGATGGTTTGCAAGCGATCTTTCTTGCCGCCATTGACATAAATGGCATAACGGAATGTATGTGTTCCTCGATCAACCTCCTTGGCAGGATTAAAGGTACTGCGTAAAAGGTTTATATCAAGAATACCGCATTTTGCATAATAACCGTATTTACTATCGTTCAAAAGAGCGAATCCTGCATTATGCTCATCTACTTCAATCCATTTGTGAGCACAAATTTCATATTGTGCTTGTTCCTGTGAGGTATTACTGAGTGCACTACGAGTGATATATCCAAACTGGATGTCGCAATCCACCGTCGTGAAGTGGATGTTAGGTTGGAACTGTGCGCGGAGCATGACATCGTCTTTATTCCAGTTGACATTGCAATCGAACAGCAGTTCATCGCCTTCGGGTTCCAGCATGATCTTGACATCAATGCTTGACTGCTTATATTGATAATGCTGGGTGCACACCGCTGTTGTGCCGTCCATTGTAAAAGCAGCCGAAACCAGGGATGCCTGCACGATTGGGCTGCTGCGGTAGTCATATGAAAAGTCCCACGCATCGCCGGATTCAGGATAGAGTAAATATAAGTTAGAGGGTGCCTTCAGGGCTTCCCTCTGCCTGACTTTATCCATCAAAGAAACCAGGCTGCCGTCT
>DHOG01000024.1:6849-11934 GCA_002410715.1 Ruminococcaceae bacterium UBA5396
GTCTTCTCCAAAAGTGGCACATAGATATTTGTTTTCCAACTGCCGTGTTTTGGCGTCATACTTAGGCAGATCAGTAACCTCGCCGGCTTCTGCTAAATCAATAGCGACATAACCCATAGGAGGCAGCGTTACCTGCACAGCGCCTTCTTCTGTTGGCCAACTGACTGTACGCTCAAAGGACAGCGTATTAAACAGTACTGTCGGATTTTGTAGACCGGTGGTATCCACTGATTCCGCAATTTGACATGCTGATTTTTGACAAAGCTCTCTCGTTCTGTCAAGCATAATCTGGTAGCGGCTCTGACTCTCTTCATAAACGCGGTCAATTGAAGAACCGGGGAGAATGTCATGAAATTGATACAGCAGTACTTCTTTCCACAAGGATTCTAATTCATCCTGGGGATAGTCCCCCGCCGCCACTCGCATAGCCATGGCACTAAGAAATTCTACATCATGCAGAGCGCGTTCGATTTTTCGGTTATACCATTTATTTTTGGCTGCCGTCGTGTATACTCCCTGGTGCTTTTCCAGATATAGTTCGCCCTTCCAAGTAGGATAAGACGATGTTTTATCAAGTCTAGCAAAAAAATCTCGAATCAGGCCTTGACTTACGGGCGGAAGTCCAGGCAGATGCTTTTCCCGACGTAGGTATTCCAAGTGGGAAGGGCTGGGACCCCCGCCGCCGTCACCGATTCCAAAAGGCAAAAGTGCTTCACCGTATTGTCCGCTTCGAGCCATGCTATTCATGCAGTCGACCAAAGCGTTTGGGGATGCTTCGCTGAGATAATTCCCTTCGGGCGGCATATGTACCAACACAGAGGATCCGTCCAGTCCCTCCCAATAAAACGTGGAATACGGGAAACGATTATGTTGGTTCCACGATAGTTTGATAGTAGAAAAATAATGAACACCGAACTGCCGCATTATTTGGGGAAGCGATGCTGTGTATCCAAACACATCCGGCATCCACACAAACGAAACATATTGTCCGAATTCTTTTTCCCAGAATCGATTACCGTACAGGAACTGGCGCACCAAAGATTCTGCTCCGGGCAGGTTGGTATCCGTTTCCACCCACATGGCTCCCTGTAGCTCCCATCGCCCTTCGGCGATGCGGTCCTTAGCTCGCTGATAAAGTTTGGGATGATCCTTCTTAATCCAGTCGTACAGCTGAGGTTGGCTTGCACCAAAGATGTATTCGGGATAACGGTTCATCAGATCCAACGCGGTAGCAAACGTACGGGCTCCCTTGCGTCGTGTTTCCCGAATCGGCCAAAGCCAAGCAAGGTCAATATGCGCATGGCCTGTCGCTGTGATGCTCAGCGATTGATATCCCGTTTCTTTTTGGTAATACTCTGCCACAATAGCCTTTGCCGATGCCAGTTCCTCAGGCGTATATTCAACCAAAAGGCTAACAGCACGGAATATCCGATCCAACAGCTCATACTTGCTGGGCTTATTTTCAGAGGTGCACAGCAGCAATCTGTGAAGCACATATAAATCATAGTATAAATCACGCGCCGCATCGTTACAGATAGCGACCCACGCCTCTTTCAGCGATCCGTTTTCACGCAGATTTCCGAAAAGGTCGTTACAACCGGCATCAATCCATAGATCGATCACTTCACCGCCTATCGAAGGTTCTCCAAAAGGAACGATTCGTTTTCCGGGAACACCCATACGCCGATCAAAATCCGAATTGATGTTGGTGATGCCGCGGAATGGTTGTCCCTCCCGGTCATAAACCAGCCCCTCGCCGTTTAGGTCGATTACCAGCACCGTCTTTTTGCCGGCAGCATCTGTGGGCAGAATCCCTTTCACATGGAACCATGCGCAATCAAACAATCCGCCCCATGTGTCACCGGGCTTGATCTCTTTCTGTTCCCCTTCGGTTCTCCGTTCCCAAGGCAATGGCTCTTTTGTAACGTATGCCGTCATTTCCAGATCACACAGCTTGCTATAGACGTGTTCCTTTAGCCTGTCTATGGCTTCTCCACAGTATTCAATACGGTTGCTCTCGTTAAACATGATACACCTCTATTTATGGTTTTCCAAAACTTTCACAGCCTAGTGCAGTCTATACAGGATACTTGCTTAGTTCATTAATTAGATTGGAATAATTATAACGGCACATTGCCACAATCGTATCGGCACCGCCATAGCTCATATACAAATGGTCCCCATTCAAATATACGCCCTGCGGGAATACCACTTCCGGTACATCCCCCCTGCACTCGTATTCTTCGGTCGGTTCCAGGATTGGATAGGGCAGTCGGTAAACCACTTTCGATGGGTTGTTTCTGTCTAACACAGCAACACCTGCCCTGTAACAGAAAGGCGTACGATCGTTTGATACTCCATGATAAATGAACAACCATCCAAGTTCAGTTTCAATAGGCGGGACACTGCCTCCTACTTTTTGGTTTTCCCAGACGTGCTCGCCCCTGATAACCATCCTCTGATCCTTGATCTGACTGTAATCCTTCCAGTATGCTTCATCCAACATTTCGCTGAAAGAGTTAAAATAATCTATTTGTATTTCAGGCTCAACCCTGTGAACATAAGCGATTTTCCCTTTGATTCTTTCCGGCAGAATAAAAGCATCCTTGTCCCAATTTCCGTTGGGTACTATACCGATGTGCTCAACGGTTTTAAAATCCTTTGTTCGTGATATACCTACACGCGCAGCCTTCATGTTCCATACTGTATAAAACAGATAGTATTCACCTTCAAACGGTACGATACGGGGATCCTGTGTATACACCGGGCTGCCATCGGGATTGGGAGGAAGCTTAATAAATGGTGTCTCATCTGTATCTTCCAAAACATTTCCCTTCAGATCCATCCGTGCATAAGCCACATGATCTTGACTGTATATAGGAAACTGCTCTCCCTGAGGGCGAGATGAAGCAGCCCAGCGATACAACATGTGCACCGTCTCCCCTTCACGAATCATTCCCGCATTAAACTTTGCATATCCTTGTTTTGGCTGCAATATAATACCCAGTCTCTCTGCCACAACCATGTCAATATTCCTTTCTAATGCACTGACTACCATCTATTCCGTCACAGGCAAGTGCTTTCGTAAAACCGCTTCCTGCTCTGACGGTCTTGTATAATTATCATATGGCTGTACCGCCATCGTATTATCGCCCCACCAAATTCCGGCTGACCAGTAGGCGCTGTCAATACCATAAGTGTCCAGCTCGTCAAGAAATGCATCCATGACCTCTAACCAACGCGGATCGTCTTTCGGCACACCAAATTCGCCCAGAAATCCCTTAACGTTATATTTTCTGCACCACTCTGCAAAGCCGTGTACGCGTAAACGCCCTTGTTCGACTAGATTCGGATGGATTTCCAATTCCTCATCGTAGGTCTTTTTATATGTGCCGCTGTGATCATGGTCAAAATACTGGTGTGCCTCATATATAATATTGTCTGCCGGATCATCAATCCAAGGCGGATTATTGATTTGCCAGCTGTGCGCTCCCGTCCAGTTATCACTTGGAATTGCCAATAACGTGTTGTCGCCATTATTGCGGATGGCAGTAACAACGGCCTGGGATATCGCTTTCCAGTTGGCAGATTGCATATCATGTGGCTCGTTCATGATGCCGTAAGCATAAATGGCAGGCTCATCCTTAAATTCATTAGACAGCCGCACCCATAAATCAACAATATGGTCAACTGTAACCGTTCCGACATCAATGATTTCGCCATAATATCTTCCATAATTATGAAGATCCAACACCACATTAACGCCATATTTTCTTGAATACGCGACGCTGTTCTTCAATCCCGCCAAATATTGCTCGTCGAAAGGTCGGTTGAGCTCAGGCTGGATCCGTTCCCAAAGAAACGGAATTCTATATAGGTCAAAGCCTTTTTCAGCAAAATAGCGGAAAGAAGCCTCATCATTCCATGTGTAATCCGTACCCTCAACCCCGGGTAACCGGTGACCAAATTCTGCTCCGGACATGTTCAGCCCGCGATGATATGTAACCTTTTGTGATATCATAGGAATTGCCCTCCGTTTTGTATTCAGCTCCCCTCCCAAAACTTGTCTCAAAGGGAGGGGAACTATCCATCAATCAATGACTACCGTATCTCAGCGATACACCTTAATTGTGCCCGGACGATATTTGACCAGTGTCGCCATCTGCATGGCATCCCCGCCGTTTCTGGGCTGGATGGATAAGGGGTAGTTGCCCCAACCTGTACCGCCCGCCCAATACGTGGAACTAACACCGTTTTCCTGCAGCAGCTTCATAAAATTATCCAGCACCTTCATCCATCGAGCATCGTTGTTGGGAACCCCGAACTCGCCGATAAATCCTCTGACCTTGTATTTGTTGCACCAATTAACAAAGCCTGTTGTCAATTCTACACCGCGGTTGGGCAGGTCATTAACTACAAACGTTAAATCCGCGTAAGTATCCTCATATGTACCGCTACAATCCCTGTCAAAATACTGGTGCGCTTCATACATGATGTTTTTTTCCGGATCGTTAATCCAGGGGGCAGACCCGGTCGGCCAGGAATGTGCACCCGCCCAGCTCGGGCCGCATACCGAAATTAGCTTCTTATCGCCATTTCTTCGAATGGCGGTCACAGCTTTTTGGGAAATCTCAAACCATTTTTCCTGACTCACGCCCACCGGCTCATTCATTAACCCATAAGCATATACAGTGCCGTCATTTTTGAATTCATTCGATAGTTTTTCCCATAAATCGATAAAATCGGCCGTCGTTGGACCACCGCTGCTGTCTATGCCTTTTTTGTCATATTTTGCGTAATTGTGGATATCAATCACGACCTTGGCATTAGAACTGGCATTTTTGGCATACTGAACATTTGCTTTCAAAAGACCCAGGAACTTGCTGCTAAGCGATCCTCCCAGTGTCGGCTGGATACGTTCCCATGTGATTGCAACACGGAAAAGATCAAACCCTTTGTTGGCAAAATAGGTATAGGTCGCCTGATCCGCCATAACAAAATCGTCTCCACGACCCCCGCCAAAGTCCAGCCCGGCGATGGCTACACCGCGCGCGGCATAGATCATGTCATAGGTGTCCGGCCTCC
>DHOG01000024.1:12075-15825 GCA_002410715.1 Ruminococcaceae bacterium UBA5396
ATAGGTGTCCGGCCTCTTAGTTGTGGATGTATCGTTTTTAGTGGGTATTGTAATAATAAGATTATCGTCCCCGTCATTTGATGGGCTTGGTTTGGTGGTAGTTTTGCCATCAGACTTCGAGGGCGTAGTGTTTGCCTTATCCTTGGTTTTAGAGCTGCTTGTCTGGTTATTGTCACTTGTCCCTGAAATCCCCGTGTCTTCCGTATTTCCGGGAGCCGTGGTTTCATCGTCTATAATCGAATCACCGGTGTCGGTGGTCTTGTTATTATCAACACTTGTAGTGCTCGATTGTTTGTGATTTTCAAGATTTGAGTCGGCTTGGCCATTTTTGCAGCCACTAAATGACATAATCATCACTGTCAAGATTAGCATCAAACACAAAACCGATCTATGAAGAGTCGTTTTCAAATTTGTCACTCCTGTCGCAAGTAAAGCGAAAACGGCAGTGAAAATATGATAGGTTGAATATCAGATTATACACTGCCGTTTATACCTTTATCCGGTTATATGTCAAAATATTTGTGTTAACATTTTGCCTTTTTTGACTACACCGTTTGCCGCTCTTTTCTTCGAGTTATATACTTTTTATAGCTAAGTACGCCTATAACAGCTGCACTTAAAAATGCAATTACCACGAAGACGATTGCGGACGCATCACCGGTTTTGGTGCTGGGAACTCCCGGTTTCTTCCCATCATCCGGTTTACCGGGGTCGATGGGCTTTTGATTCGGATCAGCGTTTGTATCGGTCAGTTTGGTACCGTGAACACTTTCAAACAGCTTAATAAAGTCAAAGGCTGCATTTCCGCCTCCATCATTGATAAAGAAAGCAACACGTTCAATATCCTTTGTATTAAAGCTGTAGGAGGCAATCATCCATTTGCCTGTTTGATTACTTGGAACGCTGATATCGCCGGCAATTACATGGGGCATTCCATTGCCGTCAAGATACATCAATCCGAAAGTCATTCCGCTCTCGACATAGGCTTTAACATCGGTTGTAAACGTATATTCAGTATTCGGCTTCACATCCAGCCACTTCTTGTACGTAGCACCGGTGCCGATGACCTCACTGCCTCCGTCGTACAGCAAAACCTTATTGGAGCTTTTGCCTTTGTCACCGCCTATGGATAAAAATGCATCAAAATTGTCGACCTCGGACCAGAATGCGGTGTCACTGCCCGAAAAATCAGTGTTTTCGAACAGGTTATGCTGCGGTTTACATCCTTTTTTATCAGGATTCGCATTGGTTACTTCGGGATGCGTAATGGTGATCGTGGTGTCTGGTTTAACAGAATCCTCTTCCAGACATAAAACCATATTGTCAAAATATGCCGTAGAAGCCGTTCCCCGAATTACGATTCCTATAGAAGTTAGATTACCGGAATTGAATATGTAACCGCGCTGATACCATTCGCCATCCCATGATGGTGGTGTTAGCGCCTTTGTGCCGGTGCTGTTTACGTTATTGCTCTCGTTGGTTGTGAGGAAATCTCCGGTAGCCGGATCAGCAATACCGAAATGTACGTCACCGGAATTGTCATCACTCAGCTGAGAACCTTTTACCCACACAGAGAACATATAGCTTTTCTCCGCAGTAACCGGAACCGTAAACGAGGCAATTGTTTCGGATTCACCTGCTACAAATTTCAGCTGCTTGCTGCCTTTAAAGGGATTGTCGGAGTCGATTGACGCTCCATTGGTTAATAAACCATCCACATTCCAGCTGCCGGTTGGCGTGCTTTCAAAATCTCCGCCGTCAATCAGGTTTGTGCCGCCGTCTATTAAATCTAATGTATCGGTGACAAAACCGGTAATGGCGGGCTCTGCTTCCGCATTTGCCGTCAGCGTTCCGGCAGCTAAGGCAACAGTACAAGCGATAACACTAAAGAATATGGTTATTTTCTGCAGCTTTTTCTTATTTAAAAAACACATATTGCATTAACCCTCCTTCTTATACTTATCTCGATTATAAAACCTCTGAAAATCAAGCAAAAAGCTTTGATATATGTTTTTTTGCTTGATTTTTCAGCAAGGTTTTAATGAGGTGATTTGTATTAAGCTACGTTGCCGTAAAGCTTAATTTCGCTGATGTTAATCCATGCACCGGCCCCTACCGGATCGGCATCCTTGGTTATGACAAACTTTACATACCGATATGAGGTACCCTCTTCGAATACACCGGGACGGAAGCGGTCGGTATTTTCTCTGCACTCATACAGCAGCTCCCAGCCGGTATGGTCGTTTTTATCGACACCTTCATCAAAAGTATTGGTTCCATAGAACTGGAAGCCTGGGATAGCCCTGCCTTCCTCGGCGGGATTGCCGTCTCCGCCACCGGCGACCATCTGGAAGCCGGTGAGATCACGTGCCTCGCCGAGGTCGACAATAACGGTATATGCTGGGCAATAGCCTCCCTCTCTGCCGGTAGTGTCCTCGCACCACATCTTGGGACGAGCTCCTTCAGGATCACCACCGGCGCCATCAAACCATTTCCCTGGTTCACCAATTTTAGAAGTGTTTGTGATTATCTCGGAATATAAATCCTTCAGCCATGTGCCGGTCGGCATGGCTGCCTCCGGCTCGGTCCATGGGACTTCATTACGAATGCCGAAAAATTTCAGCTCTAGAACAGAGCACCAGCCATCGTACTCGTTCGTATCATGCTGCGTCAGGCGATCCACTTTAAACTTGGCATACCGGTAGGTTGTGCCTTCCGGGAAAGTAACTACGATATCTTCCGCATAGTTACCTGTGACTTTTTTAATCTCGGCCCAACTCGTGCCATCGTCACTGCCATAAACCGTAAATGCATTTACATTTTTGGTAAACAGCCTTAAGCCTGTCAGATCTACCTGCTCGTCGAAATCAATTGATGCCCAGTAAAGGTCGAGTCGCGGCGAGACGTTCCCTTCTCCATCCTTCTTTTCAATGTAGTTGTTGTCATCTTCGCCGCTGGTAATACCGTTAAACCAACGCTGCATTTTTTCTGTCCAATTTGACATTTCAGAATCAATTTTCACATTAGAGTTTATCTTGGATGCATCCCATCCCTGGTTCAACCACATTCCTTCCGGATCCTCAGTTGGTGGAGGAGGCTCGGGGGTATATGGATCTGCATCACCATATATCTTGATCTCCGAGACATTGAACCATCCATTATAAGGATCTCCACTCCAGCTATATTGGTCCATAAATATGCGAACTTGCTGGTATTCGGGTTTCTCCGGGAACAGGCAAACTGCATCATTCAGTCGATTATCTACTACCTTTCCGATCTCGACCCAACTCTCACTGCTGCTGTTACGGCCGTATACGGTAAAGGTACGGACAGTTTCGGTGATCATGTGTAAAGCCGTCAGCGGCGCCTTCTGACCTAAATCGATTTCCACCCAATAGGTGTCAGAAAGGACCGGAACGTTACCCTCACCAGATTTGTTCTCAATATAGTTATCCTGCAGCGGGCCACTATCACCCTCTTTGTAAATCTGCCCGTCAAACCACTTTTTCATCTGATTATCATTTGTACCACACGTAATATTTTCGGAAACCATCTGACTGGTCCAGCCTTCGGTCAGCCAATTGCCGGTGATACCTTCAGTAGGATCCGGTAGCCCGGGATCCTCGGTGGTGGGGTTACCAAACAGCTGCAGCTCAACAATATTAATCCAGCCATGAACCGAATCGCCATCATTCTGGCTGCGGTTGGTTACTTGGAACTTGACATACTGAACGGTTGTACCCTCATAGA
>DHOG01000024.1:15988-18006 GCA_002410715.1 Ruminococcaceae bacterium UBA5396
GTACCCTCATAGAACAAACCACATGCCAGGTCTTCCTTGTTACTCTTTACCGAACGTGAAATTTGCGTCCAGGTTTCTCCGTCATCACTGCCGTAGAAATCGTAGCCCTTGACAGCGAATGAATCGAGTATATATCCGGTCATTTCAACCGGACGACCAAGGTCAACAATTACCCAATAATTCGGGCGGAAATACCCATTCATGCCTGTGTTGTCCTCAAAATAGTTGTTCTGGCGTCCGTCTTTTTCATCACCATCGAATACACCGTCAAACCAGTTCAACATATTGGTGTGAGAACCAATTTGGATACGAGCCTTGCGATACGCTTCATCCCAGCCTTCGGTCAGCCACTCGCCTGTAATATCTTCCGGCAGGACGGGTTCTTCGATCTCAACCTCTTGCGAAATATCGGAAACCGCTTTCTCTCCGCCATATCCCACTGCCGTAACGCGATAGATATACTTTCCGGGCTCTGCATCGGTATCGCTGAACATATAGGTGCCGTTACCTTGCATTGTCATAACGTCTATTTCTCCAGCCTCTTCCCAGTTGCTGGAACCGGCTTTGCGACGTTCAACCATATAACTGCTTGTGCCGCGAGTGGGCAGCCAGCGGATCTCCTCTGCGCTTTGTGTATACAGTATGGATGGTTTATCTATGGACGGATTGATACCCTGCCGCTCATAGCGGTTGGCGCGCACCGCTGCGTGTATGGTGTTAACAACCGGCCTAAACTCGCCTGTCATATCAATCAGCGTCATCGCGTCGGTCACATTGCTGCCACCGTACATCCAATAAAATGCGCCGCGGTAGCCGCTCGATTTTGAATTTTCATAAAAAGCATCGGTTGATATTACCTGAAAGTCATTGTCGGTGTTGGAATATGTTTCTACACCAAAGGTGTTCAGAATGACCGGCTTAACGACCTTCATATCTCTGACAGGGGTTACATCACCGAAATCGTTAAAATTCGTAACGCCGTATAGGTCAATGCCCAGGTCATCGTACTCACCCTTTATAATTGCCTCATGCCCCTCAGAACCTGAGGTAGCCGTAACAACCATATTAGGCATAACCTTTTTGGTGGCACTTACAATGTCCTTCACCACTGTCGCAACATTTTCCCATGTTGTTCCGACCGGCAAAGAAGCATCATACACATCGGTTTCGGGTTCAGAATAAGCGTCGATTATCAGAATGTTTTCTTGATAATCTTTCAGCAAATTCAGCAAGGGCGTTACAGCCTTATCTATGTAATTTTTGCGGAATGCAGGCTTGACAAGGAATTGTGTGTATTTATCATATACATCCTTGCTTACATTTCCTGCGCATAAACTGACATCGATATGGGGCTGAATTGTAATCTGCAGATTGACGCCATACTCCTTGGACAAGTCCAGCATGGTTTTTACATTTCCTAAAAACTCTGGGTCAAGTCCTGTGATATCGCCATTATCTGCGAATTGAATTCCCTGAAGCGATTTAAACATCCAAACACGGACAGCATTAAAGCCGATTGCTTTGGAATTATAAAGCGCCTGATCCAGGATCTCCAGGCTGAATCCGGAACCCAATCCCAACGCGTGGTTAGGACCATAGCTGTTATTATAGCTACCGCCCAGCCATGGCAGGTTTATTCCGTACAAAAAACCGTCTTGGTTCATGACTTGCTCATATGCACCTGCTCCAGCTTCCTTCTGCCCGCTGACATACACATACGAACCGCATGAAAAAATGATTGCCGCTGCAAGTATGCATGAAATTACTTTGGTTCTCATTTACTAACCTCCTAAACAATTAAACTTGGATAGAAAACTAGGTGCCAGCTGTTGGTTAACCCCTCCCCCCTTACGCCATCACTACTTTGATGGCTGCTAAAACAAAATAAACGGGCAAAACCATGTTGCGACACTTATCTCTGCGGAATCTTGCTTTCAACGTCCTTAATGATGTTATCCAATTTGGGTTTTCTCGCTTTCAGATCGTTGGAAATCTGGTCGCGATCAGCATACGCTACC
>DHOG01000024.1:18144-23918 GCA_002410715.1 Ruminococcaceae bacterium UBA5396
GCGATCAGCATACGCTACTGACTGCAGATCAAAATAGTCATTATGATCGTTATACCCCACAACGCCTTCTGAAATATTGGAAAACTTCTTCATGTTTGTCATGGCCACAAACACTTCGAGAAACTCGGGCTTTGCCCACCACAACTTATCCCCCGAGCCGTTGGCAGGATCAATAAAGTAACGTATAAAGTATGATGCCGGCAGTGTATTTTTTGTGCCGATCCCAATACACCACAGGCGAGACTTTGTCGCTATGATTGCATTGGAACCCGATTTGGGGCTTGGGAAAGGAACAACACCCCAGTCATCGGTCATTTTCTGATCCACTTCACTGCCTTTTGCCATTTGGTACTGCCAGTCGGCGTACATTGCCACTTTGCCGGAAAAGAAATCACCCACACTATCTGCATCGGAAGGATCTACTTCGTATTTTTTACGCAGATCGTTATAAAATGTAAAGGCTGTAACCAACTTCGGATCATCAAGATTATTGATAATCTTTGTTTTGTTATTCTTGGTTTCCAAACGTATAAAGTCTGTACCGGCGGAAAGCATCCATAAACTCTTATCCGCAGCGCCAAAACCATATTTATTGGCGGATTTGTTGGTAACGCTCCTGGCAGCTTCAAGGAAGGTATCCCAATTCCACTTGCCGGATTTCCATAGATCATATGGATTATGTTTTGAGCCTTTAAAAATCCTCTTGTTGAACATAATAATGGAGTAATCGCAGCCTTGATTGGCACCCTTGAGATTAACACCCATGTGCTGCCCGTTCCACTTGAACTGATCCATCTGCGTAATGTCATAAATTTTGTCATTCTTCAGATCAAAGTGGCCTTTGGAAATCGGTTCCACCTGATTGGAGATAAACATGAGAGGGAACCTGTCTGGGGTCATACACACAACATCCGGAGTATCTTTGCCAGAAATAAGTAAGGAAAGTCGTGTCATATAATCAGCCCAGCTTGTCACAATGACGTTTACCTTTGCATCAAATGTCTTTTCGAATTTTTTTATTATGGCTTCCTCATTTGGTTGAGGCGGATACCATAACAATACCTTTATCGTTTTGCCTTTAAGTTCACTTTTCCGTGGGTAAGGGTTATATTTATCTTTGGGTGGTGCAGTGGTAGTGCCTTGACTATCGCCATTTTTTTTGTTGGTAGTAGTACCATCATTGCCATTGTTGTTTGGCGTGGTGCCCGGTCTGAGCGGCCCGCCGGGGTTATTTCCTTCAACTGTAGTACTGTTGGTTTCGGTTGTACCGTTATCACCTGATGGGTTACTCTCCGTTCCTTCAGCATTTTCGGTACCGCTACTAGAAGATTGTGATTCGCCGGTATGCGATGTTGCGCTTTGCTCATTACCCTTACATGACGAGCCTATCAGGGATAATGAAGCTAGCATACTCACAGCAAGGCAGAGTGTCAGTGTCCGTTTTAACCGTTGAGCATTCATACTATACTCTCCTTCTTTTATATTGAAATGTCCGGAACCAGCAAATACCCAGTCCTGACAATTCCACAAAATAATCAGCCAACGATTCCTACGCGTTCAATACTGCGCAAGAAATAGCGTTGTAGAAATATATACATTATCAAAATCGGTAATATAAATAGGAAACAGCCCGCCATCAGAATTGGTCTAATAAGAGTAGCATTTGTTCCGGCATCAAAAGTAAGTCCGGAGCGAATAAACGACAGATTAACTGCCAGAGGGTAGTTTTTATCAAACAGCATGGCTGACAAATAATAGTCATTCCAGTGCCATACAACCGAAAAAATTAATACAGTTAGCAAAGCCGGTCCGGCTGAAGGTATCATAATTCGTAAAAATGTCCTAAACGGTCCGGCCCCGTCAACGTACGCTGCTTCTTCCAGTTCCACAGGCATACCCTTAAAAAACTGTCGGTAGATAAAAATAAACAACCCTGAACGCAGACCTACTCCAAAAATTGACGGGATATAGAATGTTAGCGGAGTGTTAATCCAATCCAGCCTGATATCCTTACCAATGATATTGCCGATAATTTTGAGAAGTCCAAAAAAGTCCATGTATCGAAAATTCAGATAAAGCGGTGCAATAATCGCCTGTGGCGGAATAATAACTGTTAACATTACTAGGGCAAATAAAAGCTTTTTTTCACGAAAATTAAATCGCGCGAAGCCATACCCTATAATGCAACAAACACCCACCTCAATTAAAGCGCTCACAATATTTACGCCCAGAGTTACCCACAGCCCACTCCAATATTTCATGCCTTCAGCCGCAGTTGCGAAATTCTCAAGGGTAATGCTTTTGGGCACCCAAACCACACTGGGATCAATCGCCTGATCAAGAGATTTAAATGAATTACTTAGCATATATAACAATGGATACAGTATGATGTAGCTCAAAGAAAACAACAACATATACCGAAGCAGCGAAATCAAAATTCGGCTCGATTTCTGCATTCTCCAGCGGGTAAGGATGTTCTCCACACCAACCGATTTAAAGGATTTAGTTATCTTTTTTATCTTCTCGGCCATCGTAAATATTCACCCCTTATCAGAAAAAAAACGGTTAGAGACTGTTTTTGCAACAAAATCAATCGCCCCACTTTTTCTGGAATTTTCTGCTGATTACAGTCATCAATACTGCTGCTATCAAGCCGACAAGTATAAAAAACGACCACAATATCGCCGAACTTCTATTATAATTCTGCTTTTGCATCATCGTGTATCCCTGCTGCATGATCTTATTATCAGGATTTGTAAACAAGTCAATTACGGTGTAAATAATGACCAGGATGGTGATATTCGATATCATCGGCAACGTAATGAACCAAAAATTTTCCCATGCGGTTGCCCCCTCGACTTCTGATACCTCATAAAGATAATCCGGAACAGATTGTAACCCTGCCAAGAATAAAATTATTTGTACTCCGCAGCCCCAAACCAGATTGAATATCCCTTGCAGATAACCGATAATCGGATCGACAGTCTGCTGAGGCAACCCTAAACTTTCTAGCATCGAAATAAAGTTGACTGAGCCATAGAGGTACGCATTCGACTCCCCGCCGCCGCGAAGCTGAGACGCGAGGATATCCTGATTCATAATCTGAATAACTACACCGGTCGCAATAATTACAGGAAGAAAAAATATGGAGCGAGCTACTAATCGACCTCTAAACTTTTGATTTAATATCACTGCAAGAATGAGACTTAACACAACAATTATCGGGAGTGAATAAGCAAATTCGACCAATGATTCTTTCAGATTATTTCGAAAGGGAAGGGAGTTGGTCCAAACATATTTATAATTCGTCAACCCTACGAAGGTAGTATCAAACCCGTTGAAACCAACCTTGACATCGGCAAATGAATAATATATCGATTGTAATAATGGAATAAAAAAGAACAGGACGAATCCAATGACCCATGGCAGGATAAATAACCGACCATACATAGATTTCATTTGATGGAAAGAAAGCCTTCTGTTTATATGCTTTTTACTCATATGCACCAATCTCCTTTATTCCATATAAACGAAATCGCGAGGGGGGATGATAGTACCGTCCGGTATCTTATGTACACTGGGGTTATAGTTGACGTAGCTCTTAACACCGTTGTCGAAGGTGGTTTCCGTAACACCATTTGCAATTGTCCGATGTGCGGTAATTTTGGCGTTTTGCACTTTCTGAAGATAATCGGCGGATTTTTCTAGCTTGGTTTGTATCTCAGGTTTCAAGTCTTTATAAAGACTTGCGAGAAACCCGCTAAACGATGATTTGACAAAGCTAAAATCAAAGGTGTTGGTTACGGTAAACGAAAGGGCACTTCCGGTTTCTATAGCCTTGAGATACTGAACCTCCGGTTCCTCTGCAAGATTTATGGGGGACACAGCTAGAGGTATATAACCTTTAAAAACCATTTGGTAAAAAGGAACATCCAGATCAAGTGAAGCATATCCCGACGAACGGGTAGGAGATCCGGCGATATAATTCGCTTTTGTTGCGGCGTAGTCATTCGCCTGATCTGCAAGAATCTCATGCCCACTTTTTTTAAAGGATTCATAAATGGCGG
Source organism: Ruminococcaceae bacterium UBA5396 (assembly GCA_002410715.1). Classification (GTDB taxonomy): domain Bacteria; phylum Bacillota; class Clostridia; order Oscillospirales; family Acutalibacteraceae; genus Avimonas. The sequence continues at coordinate 22,212 of DHOG01000024.1, forward strand.
TAACGTCAACATCCATTTGGTTTTTTGCAAAATATCGTCTATTAGAATAGTCGGAATATGCTTTACTGCTAAGAGTAGTAAAACTGACTCCGGGAAGGGCGAGTTTACTTGATTTTCTCAATAGTTTATTCGCCGACTTTGCCAACAATCCTCGTTGAAGAAGTACATATCTTTCCGAAGATTCGTCGACACCAAGCGAGTTTACCGCAAATCGATACTGGGGGGTAATAATATTGTTTGCGCCATATGCTCCTTGCGAACGTATCGAGAAGCCGTTGCCGGACTTAGAAAATTGCATAAGGTCAAAGTCCATAAATAGTGGTATTTTTTGCGCGGTGCAGAATTTGCTCAAAGCACGAAGTCCGTTTACTCCGCCCATACCTTTACCAAATCTATAGTTGCCGGAGACCTTTCCAATATCAAGTCCGCTTTCTCCGAAACCGGACAACTTGACAAACGGCTTTACGCCTGTTGTATCCATTACATCTTTCAGTATTATTTCAACATCTTCAAAGGTAGTGGCAACGTTCAGCGTTTTATAGGGGATTCCCAGAAACTGCTTTGTGCTGAGTGCTCCGCCCAAAAACTCAATATAAAGAGGTGGATTAGCGGCATTGTTATTCATGTGTTCGACTTCGGTAAGATACCTTGCATACTCCTTTGCCATGCCGGCATAGGTAGCATCCTCACCATATAATGGATGGTAAAGCACCGACATATAATCGGTATCAACACGCTGTGCAGAAAACCGATCAGATGCTACTTTTCGTCCAACCAAATCGGGGATTTCTATGATATCCCGACCGCGTATCCGAAAAGTAACCCCGACCTGGGAATAGCCATCACCATAGCTACCCGCCTGTGCGAAAATCGTGCTGGATCCGGCGCCTTTACTGACGATACCAAACAAAGCATTGTCGCCGGCCTTTGCACCGAAAACCGGAAGTCGCACTGTTTCCGGAGTAATAAACTTTTCGTAAGTAATTTTGGACAGCTCTTCACCATAGGTTTCTTCGCTATATACCCGCATATCCCTATCACCAACATCGGTATACATGAGCGCACCGCTGCCGGAAGGTACAAATAAGTAAGAGTTCTTGGTGTCTCCCTTGACCGAGGCTAAATATGGCAAAAGAGAGACATCATATACGCGCTCTTTACCCTCACTGATACGATTGACAATGATACGAGCTTCCATTCCCTTATCCGTAAGCAGATACTGAACCGGAATTGATATTTTGAGCTCATCGAAAAAATAGGTAACTTCGATCCCTTTGGCAATTTTCTGACACGAAATCCGGCCATTTATTACAGCACCGTTATAGGAATCAATCACCTTGAGCTGATTACTTGCCTCCTCAATATAACTGACAGTTATATGGGAAGATAATGTAGCATCCGGATATTCTGACATTTCGAGATAATATTCATATGGTGTTGATGACCAGCATACATTTGTGTTTTTATCGTATAAGAGAATGGCTTTATATTGGTCATCCCAATATAGGCTGTACCGTTGATTCTCTACAGCTGCTCCGCTATTCATAGAAGGCAAATTGCTGTCATTATTATATGGTATATCTGACACCACAGGCTTTTCCGAACAGGACGCCATCACTAGCAGACAAAGCAACACGCTGCATAAGACTGCCAATATTCTGCAAATAATCGAATTATTTTGCATGGCTTGATCATCCCCATCCTGTT
>DHOG01000024.1:24096-30423 GCA_002410715.1 Ruminococcaceae bacterium UBA5396
AATCCCCATCCTGTTAAACATTTTTTCTTAGAACAATTTCTGAAATCACTGTACCAATAAAGTTGATAAAGTCTTGAAACAGAGTACTCACCATTAGAGTGATAAATACTAACAGCGCCATGCCCAACACCGTCAATATAGAGGACTTTATTGTTTTGCCAAATTCAAAATCGTGTATTGCTGTCATACCAAAAAGAATAAGAATGATGGTCCAAATATTGCACACCGTTTTTATAATTTCCATAAAGGCTCCCTCATCCGGAACCAAGACATGAGACATTGCAATAAACAATACCAGACTAAATATCTGTGGAAGCATGGCGTAACAAGTGATAATAAAGATTTCCTTCATCCTTCCCTTGCCCTCCATTAGGGAAGATACTCCCCAATTAACTACCGTCCAGAGAAGAATGAGTCCCGAAGTGCCGATGACTGTAAAAACAGCATTATAATACTCAGGCTCATAGATATTGAACATGAACCCGCCGTTAATAATCGCCAATATGCTAAATATGCTGTAAAGAGCCATTAGAACAAATGCCAGCCCCAACGAACCATGCCGTTTGTATTTGATTTCATTAAATGCATTGATGGGATGTGTAATGGTTGTCATCATTGTTCTCAGCTTCACATTACTGATTAACACAACTCGACGCCTGGATGTATACATGACAAGTAATAAAATTGCTGCAATCAAAAGAATGCTTAGAGGCGCAAGCCAGAAGAAATTATCGCTAAGAAAGGTGTTGCGTACTTTTAGAAATGCCTGAGTGTAGATGGTCCGGCTTGAGGCATAACGAGCATATTCCATGGCCTTGTCATATTTTTGACTCACCAGATAGCCCTGGGCAATTCCGTTGTAAGCCAGCAAAAAATTTTTATCCTGACTGTGCACTTTTCCCCAGAGAGGCATAGCTGCAGCATAATTACCCTGCAAATAGAGCCGGTCTGCTTGCCGAATTAATTCAAAATAAGGTGTCGGTTCGAAAACCGTTATACTTCCTTTGGTTGAATCTACAACCAAAATGTCTCCCTCTACATTAACAAGAGATACCGGCATTTCAAATGTACCTAATTGGGTTCCGCGCCCCACACCGCCACCAAATATGGTGATAGGATTACAAGCGCTGTCGTAAATGAATATTTTTCCATAGGTTGAGTCTAACAAATATATGAACCCTTGCTCATCCACATCAATATCAGCAAAAGTTGTCTTTCTCAAGTTTTGACCCCGGTCAACATAAGACATTCTGTCACTGAAATCAAAAGAGTCAGCATTGTTTGTACCTAAAATAGAACGGTAGGTGAGGATGTTTTCTCCATTCGGACTTAGTTTTCTTACCTGCCCTGTGCTGCTTTTGGATACCGATGTCAGCGTATATATAAAATCATCAGGTCCTAGACACAGTTCGGTAAACTGATATGGTAGACTCTGTATCCCGGTTGCTCTCAGCTCATCATTGCTAAAAAGCCTATCCAGAATTTGACCTATCAACTCCAGAGAGTCCATACCAACCTTGTTGGCTCCGTAAAATCCAAAGAAGCTACCGTCTTTTTTATAGATCATGGCACCGTAATATGAGCCTCTGCTTAGTACATAGATAAATCCTTTCCTGTCTTCTATCGCACCCATTGGTCTAAAGTCAAAGTTCTTCGGAAGCAACTCTGTCTTTGGTGAATCCAGTACTTTTTCCACGATACCATTATTGTTGCAGACTAAAACGCGCCTACCCTCAGTATCAGAAATATACAGCTTTCCTTCATGACTAATAAACAGGTTTTCCGCCTTTTCAAACGTCTGCTTTTCGCCATTCAAAGTTATATTATCTATTAACCTGTTTACGGTATAATCCTGGTTTAGAACGATCACACGAGAATTGCCGCTATCCAGTATATAAATATTATTGTTTTGGGGAACATAAAAGATGCTCTGCGGCTCTTTCATGTCTTCAATTCCAAGAGAATTTCCGGTTATCAGTTTTCGAGGCACATAGCACGCCTTGTTAATGACCGGGTCACCATTGTAATCGTATGTATATGACTGGTAAGGCACGTCCTGCATGGAGCTGGCACTGGTGGTAACCGTAAGCAGAGTTAACACAAGAGCCAACGCAATCAATACCCTTATAATTCCGGTTAATCGCCGTTTATTTGTATTTGTCAAAATCTTTTTTGGTAAGCAAGGGAACTGCCTATTCATTCAATACCCTCCCGCTCGGTTTTAAGCTTTGATCTAGTCTTTGATTCCGGCGCTGCTCATTGTCTCAATAACGTTGGACTGGGTTATGAGATAAACAATAACGGGCGGAATCATTAGCAGTACACTAACCGCCATGGCGTTTCCGGCGCGGGCAATTCCGCCGCTTACTACCTGACCCATTATGGTAGGAAGAGTCTTTAGCTCCTCATTAAATATTGTACCTGAAGGTGACATGCCCCACATATCCCGAAAGGCAAACAGCGCGAGCGTCATCCATGCAGGCTTAATAATAGGCATAACGATGTGCCAATATGTTCGAAAATATCCTGCTCCATCGATTTTTGCTGCCTCAAGCAGAGTGTCGGGGATACTGTCATCTATATATTGTTTAATTAAGAATACACCTAAAGAAGACGGCAGGTAGGGCAGAATGTAAACAAGATAGGTGTTAATCAGATGCAATTTCGAAAAGATTAAATACTGAGGAATCGCAAGTGTATAGGCGTTATACAAAAGCGAAAATTGAACCACAAGAAAAATAATCTTCTTACCCTTGTAATCGGTTTTTGACAGTACAAAGGCAGCCAAGGATGCCACGAAAATATGCAAAAACGTGGTTACAAAACTGATGAAAAGACTATTAAATATGTAGCGAGATAAGGGAACATTCAAATTAGACAGCAATGTCGGTAGAACAAAATAATTTAAAAGATTGGGTCGTTTCACGAAAAAACGGGGCGGCCATATCATCAATTCATCTAATGGTTTTAGGGATGTGATGATGGAATACACCATAGGGATAATCATAAAACAGCCCAACGCCAACAAAACAGAGAAGTAAATAATATTGCCCATTCTGGTACGTGTATAGCGTTTATATTGAGAGGTTTTCATCTGGGTGCTGTCCCTCACTTTCCTGTCATATCAATAAGCTTTCCAATTAAAACTCTTGCAACCGCCATAATCGCAAAAAGAAACACAGAAATGGCTGCAGCATACCCCATCTCATACCGTATGGTGCCCACATCAGTTAGATGCGTAACAATTGTATGCGTCATATAGTTAACACTTGGAAAGCCGGTTAATGCTACAGGAATTCCACTTATGGAGAATGATGCCTGAATTTGCATTACGCATCCGAACAAAAGAATGTTTTTCATGGAGGGAAGCGTGATATACCACACCTCCTGCCAGCGATTACGAATCCCGTCAATAGCGCCTGCCTCATAGATCTCCGGATTTACATTTTGCAAACCCGCAATATTTGCCAGAAATGAGACGCCTAAGCTGACCCATAGCTGTACAATAATTACCAATGTCATCGCATATTGGGCATCCTTAAACCATTGAATCGGAGATGTAATCAGACCCATATTGATTAAAAAGCTGTTGACGTAGCCCAAGCGATCCCCGCTGAATAATACCTGCCAAATAAAGAATGTACTTCCACCCAGTGCAGGAGAATAAAACAGAAAAGAAAGTACTCCTCTTAATTTTGGACCGAATTCATTGATCATCCATGCAAGCAGAAATGAAAGCAAAAAACTTATTGGCCCGATAATCACTGCAAATATAAGGGTGTTTTTAACTGAAATTGGGAAGATATCATCATATAGAATCATATGAATATAGTTTTTAAATCCCGCGAATGAAGGCGTGGAGATCATATCGTAAGAAAAAAAGCTTAACCCGACGGATGAAATAACCGGAAGAACAGTAAACAAGAAAAACAAAATCGCAAATGGCGCAATCATCAAATGTAATTGCAAACGCTCTTTACCTAATTTTTTACCGGCTTTTGATGACGAATGTGGTTTCAATTTAAAACACCCCTAACACATCTTGTATACCGATGCCAACCCCGATTAATCATTGAAGGTTATATTCATCTCTTTTTCTTGCAATCTCGATGTTTGCGTATTGGCTCCATTTATCAAGCATATCCTGCGGAATTTCTTTGTTAATCACTGTATTCCAAAATGCCTGATCAATAATTCTCGGAACGTAATATCCTCCGGCAATTTCGGGGAGCTCGTTTACTTTTTCCCATTGTTCCATTAAGGTATCTAAATCGCCTTTATCCCATGCCAATCTGGATAAAGCCTTAACATTTGCTGTAGAGTGTCTTCCGGCAACACCTAATATAGATTCAACATCAGCAGAATAACGATATTGCGTATCCTCTGATACCCACCATTTCAAGAAATCCCAAGCTTGTTTCTTGTTTTTTGACATATTAAGAATAACTGCTCCTGTACCGCCTGCCGCTTCTATATTGTTAATTGTCCCATCACGATTTTCGAATCCAGGAATAGGAGCCATTGTCCATCGTCCATCTATCTCCGGCGCAGCAACCTTTAACGTTGAATATAACGTATAAGACGAAATCGCAATTGGTAATTCACCTGTTCTGAAACGGTTATAAAGATCATATGTAAGGGGAAACTTGTATTTTGTGTAAAAATCCGTCCAAAACTTGAAGGCCTCTATCGATTTAGGATTGGTTAGATCTGTTTCAGACAGATCATTTGCATACATTTTTGCACCAAACTGCTGCAGTAAGGTTGGAAACAAATTCAGTGCGCCCATACCTGCATCTGTTTGCCCGATCTCTGTAATCTGCGTATAGGGCAAACCAATCTGCATATTATAGCGAGCCAGAATAGCAGATGCACCAAGCATCTCTTGCCATGTTTTTGGTAATTCTATACCCAGCTCATTCATTATGTCGGTTCGATAAAACATCATATTGAATTGTTGTGAATCCGGAAGTGCATAACACCCTCCGTTTAATTCGTAAGGACGAAGTGAGGATGGCATAAACCATTCTTTTACCGACTCAAAGTCATTTCCAAATTTCTTTAAATCATATAGGGCTCCACGCATTGCATAGTTTACCGGTTGCGCTCTTGAAAGCATCAAAGAGCAATCTGGTCCATTGCCCGAAAGAATTGCCTGAATGATTGAGGTGTTTACTACTCTTATATCTACCCCGATTTTATGCTCGGGTGTAAATGAACTCTGAATCAAGCTATTGATGGCTTGAACTTGATCACGTCCCCAGTTGAGCCATAGGGTTATCTTTCCACCTTCATTGCTGCTTTCATGGGAAACGTTGTTATAATCCGCGAAAAAAGAAGCGATAAACCTCTGTGCCGAAAATGATACTTTTTCTAAAATACTTGAGGATTGACCTCTATAAGGTTTATCAGGTGCTCCAAAAGTGATGACATCTATATCTAAAGGCATGTTTTTCATTTCATTCAGCCAAGAGTTTATTGAGCAATAATTAGTATAAAAGTCATCTTTATAATGTTGGGCTCTATATGGGTAATCAAGCATAAGTTTAATTACACTGGACATATTCCGAATGGTTATGGAATTAGTCCCCGCCTTCTTACCTGTAAGTTCGTCAATTTCACCTGCTATCGAAGTGAGAACTTTGAGGTTTGATTCAAGGCTAGAGCGTAAATCAGGTATTTGACCGAACAAATTATAATCTCGGTTTGGATCCGGAGAATCACCTGTAATCATTACTATTTTCCTATATATCGTTCCCAGACTGCTTACAATATTTTGCATTTCCCTATTAAAATCGGCAAGCGGACCTATGGTTACTTCCAGTGACAGGGTATGTTCTCCTTCACTTAAATAAATCAGGGAAGGCTTTCTATCTCTATCTAAAAACTCTTTATATTGCCAACCAAAACCATATGGAAACGAGATAGCATCTGCTTCAGTGAACGGAACTTTTCCGTCAATTTTCAACTTTCTGTATGAGTCGCAGTTAAGTAAATAGCTTTGACGGAATTTAAATCCCAATTTGTACAAACCATCACTGGGTATTTCAAATTTCCAATTTATAGTCTCACCCGGCTGCTGCCAGTTTGTTGAGCCAATATAGTTTACCTTGCTTTTAAAAGGATCTGTCGGATATACGCTTGGATCAGACGAATCAGATTTAGCAATTAAATCGTTTGAGGTTTTTAAGTCTGCTGATTCGCCCTGTATAGAAATATGGTCTCCATTGTATTCTTTATATTTTTTGAAATTGTATTCAGCCATGGTTTCTGCATAAGATTTAACGTTTTCGGGGGGGGAGAGATAGATTTTATCTAAAGCAAATG
>DHOG01000024.1:30639-45781 GCA_002410715.1 Ruminococcaceae bacterium UBA5396
GAATCGTTAGCATATGGATTCCTTTTTCCAGCGCAAATAAAAAAGGGGAGGTTGCGAGTCCTTTTGGATCTTCAATCCATTGCTTATACCAGCCGTGTAACTCTTCCTGTTTTGGGGAAAACTCATTTCCGTTGGCATCCTTCCGTATCCCGCCTGCATCTTTCCACATTCTTGCAAGCTCCAGGTTTTTTGTTTCGGGAAATGGATATTCACCGTCAATTTTTACATTGATTTTAATCGGGTTTTCTCGTCCAGGCGTATTGTAATAGAGGAATCCAATTTGATATAAACCAGTTTCGGGTATGCTGATATTCCAGTCCAGCGAGCCTTCTTCGCTTTCCCATACTACAACAGCACCCTTTGCACCTTGATAATGATTACTGATAACTGCCTTCGCATTATTGTTAGAAGCAAAATCTTTGGCATCAATTTCAACTTTAGACTTTGCACTTGGGATATTTCTGTTTTCTTCTAAATAATCATAATAATCATACAAGTTGATAACACTACTCACTGTGTTTTCGTTCTGTAATGCAGGAACTTCCTCCGCAAAAGTATTCGACGGAAAAGCAATTGCAAAGATTATGCACCCTGTACATAAACTAATGAGCTTTCTAAGCACAATACACACCTCTCAGTATCGGTAACTAGATCCCATAGAATTACTCAGCATTTCTCATTACATGACTTGTTTACCGCAAATATAAATTATGATCATCCATATATTTTAAATTGCGTTTTATTAATTGAATTCTCTGTTGCACACAATCTGCAGATCTGAGGGGATCGGGCGGAGTCTCCCACGCATAATCCAAAAGGCGGTTAATGGTAGTGGTCGCAACGTGCAAACGAGTATCACTCGAAGCATAATAAAGATACACTTCACCATCATCTGTTACGACAGCACCGTTGGAAAACAAAACATTAGAAACATCTCCAACGCGCTCATAACCCAATGGTGCCAGCATATAACCAGATGGAGCCGCAATGACTTTGTCAGGTCGGTTTAAGTCGGTTACAAAAAGATATAGTACGTACCTTAAGCCTGCTGCAGTATTTCTGACTCCATGAGCAATATGTATCCAGCCCTTTTCGGTCTTTATCGGGACAATGCCCTGCCCATTTTTTAATTCGGTTATCGTGTGATATATACGAGGACTCATAAGCGTTTCTTTTTTTATACAAGGTTTTGTAATGTCGGGACATAGACCAAAACAGATGCCCGAACCAGCGCCCGCATCAATGAATCCATTTTGCGGGCGTGTATAAAAAGCATAATTACCATTCACAAATTCGGGATGTAAAACGACATTGCGTTGCTGAGGAACCGATGTTTCGAGATTGGGCAGGCGTTCCCAGTTTTTTAAATCCTTGGACCTGATAATACCAGCCTGCGCAACAGCTGCAGAAGTATCCCAGCAAGACGCGGTTTTATCATGGCATTCGCTGCAAAACACGCCATAAATATACCCGTCTTCATGATGTGTAAGCCTCATGTCGTATACATTGGTCTCTTCCGGCTCTGTATCCGGTATTTCAACAGGATAGTCTTGAAACCGGAAACCATGAGTACCATTTCCACTTTCAGCTAATGCAAAAAAAGATTTACGGTCATACCCCTCAACACGTAGCATTAGGTAGAATTTTCCGTGCATATGTATTGCACCTGCATTAAAAACTGCGTTTATCCCAAGTCGCTCCATAAAATATGGATTTCTTTCCGGATTTAAATCATATCGCCAAAATAAGGGCACGTGAGCTCTTGTAACCACCGGATATTTATATCTCTGCCATAGCCCGTTATAAAAAGTATCTTTAATGTTTACACGATTAATTACTGAGTTATATGTATTTGTTTCCTTTATGTATTGTTCAAAGTATTCTTCTTTATAGTTAGGATTTTTACCCTGGCAATTGTCTACCGCTGTTTTTTCCGCTGATTTCATAGGGTTTTCCTCCATTAAATTATTGCTATATTATGAACAATTCACATTATGTATGATATATCATTTAATAAAATTTTGAATTCTGTTTTTTGATTGATATGTTTTACTGTTTCTATAATACCCCAGCATACATCCTATGTCAATAGTTTTTCCATATTTTTTTATTTATTTTTATAATAAGCGTTAATAGATTGTATGATTTATTTGAGAGTTTTGGTGTAGTATAATATGTCATTTAATTGTATTGTATTTAATACCTATATATTACTATGTTCTTTCTATGGCACTAATAAAGGATTATCACACTTTAGTAACGTATTACTTGTTAAACTCTGTTTTGCATTTATATATCATACTAAAAATATATTTCTGTTGAATATATCATACGCTTGTGATATTATGTATTTGGGATAAATATTTAAGGAGAGGAAATGCATGCGAAATAAATCCGGTCTTCTATATCAGACCATTATCAATGATATAAAAAATGCTATAAGCAGTGGCAAATATAAACCTGGTGATAAACTGCCGACTGAGTATGAGTTGGCACAAATTTATAATGTTAGCCGTATAACTGTAACAAGGGCTACAAAAGAACTGGAAAACGAAAATTTAGTCTATAAAGTAAAAGGTACCGGAACTTTTATTAAAGATGCTAATGATAAGCCGGCTAGCAATCAGTTTAAATTCATTTCAGTAATTATTCCTTTTAAGGAAAAATGGTTTTTTGACATATTATCAGGCGCTGAAGATGAATTAAAAAAATGGGGCTATTATGTTTCTTACAATTGTACAAACTATAACCCGAAAGAAGAACGCGAGCTTATTATAAATTTAAGTGAAAATAATGCAATGGGTTTTATTATTTACCCAAGTTCAACCTTCGCTAATATCGATCTTTATAGCAGCTTGATAATACGAAATAAACCAATTGTATTTGTAGATAGAACAATCGAATTAATAGATGCTCCGTCTGTCACATCAAATAACTTCGATGCAGGATATAATATTACAAAGCTGCTGATTGATAACGGACATATAAGAATTGGATTTGTAGGTCATAATATTCACCTTTTTAACTCATCTTATGATCGCTATAAAGGTTTTTGTAAAGCACTTATCGATAATGGTATTGAAATAAACAGCAATTATCTATTCGATGATTATATTGCAGAATCCGGTAACAAGGAATTTATAAGTATCTATAAAAACCCGCATTCTATAGAATCAGCAAAAAAAGTACTTACTAGCATGCTATCCCAAAAGCCACAACCCACAGCTATCATGGCATTAAACGATGTTATAGCAATCGCTCTCGTAAAAGCAGCTATGGAGCTTGGTATTTCAATCCCGGATCAGCTTTCAATAACCGGATTTGATAATCTGATTTTACAGGAACAACTCCCCATAAATCTGACAACAGTAGCACAGCATTTTGATAAAATGGGAGCGGCTGCAGCAAAGATGCTGTTAACCAAAATCAAACAGCCTAATGAAAAACTAAAAAATCAGGTTATTGATACCGAGATAATTATTAAGGACTCGGTAAAAGATATCAGAAACATCGAACAACCAAATTAAGTTAGACTAAACGAAAATTAAGGCACATTATTGATCTCAACAATAATGTGCCCTAATCATTCCTGCTATTTCTATTTAATTACGATGTCTCAACTATCGGAATGCCTATTTAATACCCATAAACCTCCACCTCATGGATATTAAACCACCCGTTGACAGGATCGCTGTGATCTTGACTATGATCGGTTATATGCAGCTTAACATACCGATAAGCGGCGCCTACAGTGAAGTTTCCTACAGCCTGATTGGAGGTGTTGTCATTCACCGAGGCGATTAATGTCCAGTCAGAACCGTTCAGGCTGCCATAAAAATCATAACCTCGAATTCCGTCTGATGTTATCTTGTAATCTGTTAAAGTATAGGGTCGCTCATAATCCACAATCACCCAGTAGTTGGGACGGTAATTACCTATGCGACCGCTGTTATCCTCCATATAATTATCCTGATTATAAACATTATCAAACCAACGGGCGGCCTTCCATCCTCGATCTGTCGTGATGCCGATTTGAACCTGCTGAGACGCTTTTGTATAATCCCATCCGGCAGATAACAATCCCCTTTGTACCGGCGGACTTGTTGAAGGAATGCCGTAAATCTCCACCTCATGAATGTTAAACCATCCGTTGACAGGGTCGCTGTGATCTTGACTGTGATCTGTTATCTGCAGCTTAACATACCGATAAGCGGCGCCTACAGTGAAGTTTCCTACAGCCTGGTTGGAGGTATTGTCATCCACCGAGGCGATTAGCGTCCAATTAGAGCCGTTCTGACTACCATAAAAATCATAACCTCGAATTCCGTCTGATGTTATCTTATAGTCGGTTAAAGTGTAGGACTGCTCTAAATCCACAATCACCCAGTAGTTGGGGCGGTAATTACCTATGCGACCGCTGTTGTCCTCCATGTAATTATCCTGATTATATACATTATCAAACCAGCGGGCGGCCTTCCATCCTCTATCTGTCGTAATGCCGATTTGAACCTGTTGAGACGCTTTTGTATAATCCCATCCGGCAGTGGTAAGAACGCGTTGCGTCGGGTCAGGTGGATTAGTTCCACCGCTCTTTGTTCCGTAAAGTTCAACTTCTTTTATATTGATCCATCCGTTCACAGGATCGGAATGATTCTGGCTGCGGTTGGTCACCTGGAACTTAACATAACGCACATTTGTGCCACTATTAAAATTCGCCTGAGCCGAAGCAGATGTATTATCTGTCACGCTAGGGGCAATAAGCGACCAATCAGTTCCGTTCTGGCTACCGTAAAAATTATATCCCCGTACAGCATTTGTGCGATCAGTTTCAATAATATACTTGGTTAAATTATAATTTTCACCAAGATCAATAATTGCCCAGTAATTTGGTCTAAAATATCCGTCACGGCCGGTATTATCTTCAAACCAGTTGTCATTATAATAGCTATCAAACCATCGGTACATCGTGGCATTGGAGGATCCAATTTGAATTGAGCTTTTGATTCTATCCAATGTCCAGGAATATAATATTGGTTTTTCTTCTCCTGCCACCGGCACCGCATTTGGATCCGACGGGTGGTTTTCCAGTACGTCTGTCATAACTGCATCCACCTGGAATTCGGGAGCGTACTGATCCACAGGATAAAGATTCAGCTTGCTTTGTGGTCCCCACCACATACCGGCAGCCCATGCTGTTGCTTCAAAGCACTCATCATCCAGCTTATCAAGAAAGTTCTCCATAACAATTTTCCAACGGTTATCATATTGAGGATCTGCCCAATCCGAGCTATCCTCTCTGTGCGGAGCATTAAACTCGCCGAACGATCCTCGCACCCCATATCGTTTGCACCAATCAATGAAAGGGATTGCACGCTCAACGCCGATATTCGGAAGATTCGGATTCAATGCCAATTCCTCGTCATAGCTTCTTTGGTAGCTTCCGCTGCCATCCAAATCAAAATAGCAATGGGCAGAATATATGATATTATTTGCAGGATCATTAATCCATGGTCCGCGGCTTATTCCTATTTCAGGATCCACATTATTGACATATGGCCAGCTTTCAGAGCTAGACCAGCTATTTCCCTCAATATAAATCAGTTTATTATCACCGTTTGCACGAATTGCAGTAACAACCCGCTGGGAGATCTCTTCCCATGATACATTTGCGATATTTACCGGTTCATTCATCAGATCATAAGCATAAACACGCCCGTCGTTTTTGAACTCATTAGACAAACGAATCCAAAGGTCGATAAAATCTTCCACAGAAACGTTATTTCCGCCAATGGGGTTATTAAAATAGGCATTATAGTTATGGACATCCAGTATAATCTGTCCCCCATATTTGTCCGCCCAATGAGCACTGTTTTTCAATCCATTAAGATTGTAACTTTCTAACGGCCCCCGCAGCGTTGGCTGAATTCTCTCCCATAAAAAAGGTACTCGGAACAAATCAAGACCTTTAGATGCAAAATACTTGTAAGCATTTTCGGTTACATAAGCATAGTTTTCCCCCGGAATTCCTGGGACAGTCGTGCCAGAGCCGCCGGTACTTTCGGCACATGCCATATTTACCCCTCTGCGATAACCATTTTGTTGTTCCTCTGCATAGGCAGTAAACGGCGCGACACTCATAATGGTGGAAATAGCAAAGATGATTGTCAGTAAAACGATTCTCTTCTTAAACATTTCTAGCGCCCCTTTCTCAATTAATCCAATATAGGGTCTGTGAGCCCCCAGATGTGCTTACTTCACCTCCTAAATAGTATTATGGAACCTGTAAACTCGCCCACTTCAAGAGCTATCATTATAATATCATCAATTTAAAATTCTGACTTGCGGAATTTTAACATTAATCACAAAATTTTGACATAAGTTCATTTAGTGTTGTGGTTTTTTGAAATTAACATTGGAATGGTAGGCTTGAAACCATGAAAGTGATTATTTTTGACAGCGATTATATGAATATGGGACTGTGCTTTGATTATCGTTTTCTTGACAATCAAAGTATTATTAAATCTGCTCATAGTCACAATTTTTATGAGTATTTTATAATCACAAAAGGGCATGTAATTCATCATGTCAACGGTTCAAGGGAATGGTTGTCTAAAGGTGATTTGGTTTTTATTCGCCCCAGCGATTATCATTCGTACGAGGTGTATCAGCAAGAAACATTTGAGATGATTAATGTTAGCTTTTCCGCACATCATTTTTTTGCAGCCTGTAAGTATCTTGGTAAGGATATTGAGCGACAGATTCAGACTCCATTATTTCCTCCCAAGGCTAATATTCTTCCCTTTGCCGACTGCATGTTGATTGAAGATCACAGTTTTCTTAATTATTTTGGCGGCACTAGTTATGAGCTTTATATTCGTTTTCGTCTGCTTCTGATGGAGACAATGGTAACCTTCGTGCGGTATTTTCAATTAAAAAGCCAGCAAAGTTCAAGTCCTTGGCTAAACTGCGCTTTAGAGCAAATGACCCTAAAGGAAAATATTGAGGAGGGTATTCCCGCTCTGTTGCGGATTACAGGATTGAGTCACGGGTATCTCTGCCGCATTATGAAACAGCAGATGGGCATAACCCCTAATCAGTACATCACAAAAACGCGCATGGTTTTTGCCGCCAAAATGTTGTTGAATTCCGATTGCGACATCTTAGCAATCTCTTTGAAAACAGGTTATTCCAGCCTAAGCCATTTCGTAAGTACATTTAAAAAATTCTATGGATACTCACCTAAAAAATATCGGCAGGTGCACTCCGATTTCTAGAAGTAAACGCAGCATCCTCGGCTATCTGCCGAGGATGCTGCGACATTTAAGTGACGGGATTCTAATCAATGCATGTCCAAAACGCAATAAAGGTATCAAAATTATATGTGATCTCGCTCGATATTTTATCCTATAAATGATACAATAGTAAATAGTAAAAACATGAAATAGGGATGATTATGAAATTTATTGAGCTTGCAAAAAAACGCTATTCCTGCAGAAAATATCAGGACAAGCCTATTGAGCCGGAAAAGCTTTCCGAAATTCTAGAAGCGGGGCGGGTTGCCCCTACGGCCGTCAACTATCAGCCCCAGAGGATTCTGGTGGTACAGTCATCCGAGGGACTTGCCAAGCTGGCAAAGGCATATAAATCTTTTGGTGCCCCTCTTGCATTGATAGTATGCGCAGATCACAGCCAATCCTGGAAAAGGCAATACGACGGCAAAGACTCTGCCGATACCGATGCTGCAATTGTGACCGACCACATGATGCTTTGTGCCGCCGATTTAGGAGTAGACAGCGTTTGGGTGGAAGCTTTCAATCCCACTGTAATTCGTCAAGAGTTTGATATTCCGGAACATATCGAGCCGAAGTATATTCTCATGCTGGGTTATTCATCCGGCGAGCCCCGCTCCCCCGACCGCCATGACAAGTGGCGCAAACCGCTGAGTGAAACAGTATTTTATGAAAAATTCTAACAACAGATGAATTCAAAAAGCCAGGCTGAGGTTATAGTATTTTCTGGATTGCATCTGCGTAGACCGCCGCGATGAACTTAGCACCTTCAACCGTTGGATGCACCCCGTCTGCCGCCCAATAGGAGGGCTCTTTCTCAACACTGGCTGCCGCAAACATTCCGTCAAGTGGGATAAAGACATCGGCGAATTCACGCGCCAAACGACGGGCAGCATCTATTTTTGGATTAAGATCGGCACGCCACCCATCCTTATCCGGCGAATTATGTAATACAAACGGTTCTAACAGAATGATTTTTGCATTTGTATGGGTTTTTACATCTTGGAGCAGCTGGCGGTAATTCGCTTCATACTGTTCGGCCTTGGTAGGACTATTGCAATCAAACGCCCTCCATGTATCGTTTATCCCAATCAGGATTGAAAGGATATCCGGCTGAATCTCTATACAATCTTTTTGCCAGCGGCTCAGCAAATCAACCGTCCGGTTCCCGCTGATACCTACATTCATAAATTCCCAGTCCATCTCGGGATGACCTTTCCTTAACAACTCTGCCGCAAAATAAGGATACCCGCCGCCTAGATTATGCGAGTCTGTTCTGTCACGGCCTGCATCTGTAATACTGTCACCTTGAAATAAAACACGCATTTCCCAAAGCTCCTTTATTTTTAATATTTGTATAATGGGTGTAAATCCCTAACTAAAGAATAAACGTGCAGAAAAATAGAATCCAATAAATACTCCCTCAGTCGTCTGCGGACCACAGCTCCCTCCGTAAGGGAGGCGGAGTGCCGGAGGGAGTATGCGCACAACCGGTGTATGTGCACCAATTCTTTAGGCGACTTCCAGTCGGTAGTAGTTCAGTTTAAACAATAAGAATGTCTTGCGGTTTGCTAAATATATAATCCGCCCCTGCGGATATCAGCTCTTGTTCTGTCCGGAATCCCCAGACAACACCCGCGCTTTTCATTCCAGCATTGGCAGCCGTGAAGATATCCACGTCCGAATCACCCACAAACAGAGAAGCCAAGGGGGACACGCCCGCATTGGAGAGAATTTGAATCGTCAGTGCGGGATCAGGCTTTGTAGCCCGCCCTTCCCTGTTTCCGTAAACACCTTGGAATAAACCGTCGCCATAAAGACCGGTTACAATTTTCTGGGCCTGCGCGTCCGGTTTGTTGGTAACCACAAAAAGCTTAACGCCCGCTTTGCGTAAAATCGCAAGCACTTCCGGCATACCATCATAGACTTTTGTGGATTTCAGGCAGTCGCGGTCATATATAGCAACAAAGTCAGCCATAATACGACCTACCGTTGCTTCATCAGCACCGTTTGCTGCACGTTCAATCAGCCTCTGAAGTCCATTTCCAACCATCACCCTGTATCGATTTATATCGTAGGGCGGATACCCGTTTTTTATCAACGCAGCGTTTGTGGATTCTGCAATATCATGAAGCGTATCTGCAAGCGTACCATCCAGATCAAGCACAATTGCTTCCCATTTAAATTGTATCATCAAAAAAACGTCACCGTATAGGATACGATGGACTCCTCTCCGGGCTGCAGCAGCCTGATGCCCCGTTTATGCTCAAATATATCGTCTTCACTTTCCAGAGTTGCGGTTCCCGTCCATGGTTCAAGACATACAAAAGGGCTTTCCTTGACAGGCGACCAAACCGCGAAGTAATCCATTCCATGAAAATCCATCTGGACGCCCCGCCCGCTCTTCTCCGAATAGAGCTTTACGCTTCGGGACTTGAGATTATCAAATACCAATGCATCCTGCGTAAACAAATCGTGATGTAACCGAATCTGATCCTGATTTTTTAATATTGTACGCCTTTCATCTAAAATAATTCCTGTCTCCAAGTCAACATACGGACAGTCGGCGTTTTCGAGTTCTTCAAACTTCACAATATAATCCTCAAACGATTCCCCGTGAACCAGCGGTATATTAAATGCCGGATGCCCGCCCACACAATATGGCATTTGAGCATCACCGGTATTGCACACCCTGAATTCGGTTTTTACAGCATTATCAATCAGAATGTATCCAACTCTAAGGGTAAAATCGTATGGATAATTCTGATTGGTCTGCTGATTGGAACGCAGCAAAAACGTCATATTGTCATGTTCCGCATTTTCAAGCGTCCAGTCCATTGACCTCGCAAATCCGTGGCGCGGTAGAGTGATTTCGCCGCCGGCAGAAATTGCCCTGCCGTTTCGAAGCGCACCGACAAACGGAAATAGAATGGGTGCGCGCCCCATCCAATACTCCGGATTCCCATTCCAAAGGTAATTGACGCCGTCCGAAGATTCAATGGTTTTTAACTCTGCGCCCAAGCTGTCAGCCGATACCTTCAACGTGCTGTTTTTTATCATTGTGATCATAGGTACTCTTTGTCCTTTCCAGCATTCATGCCTGCCTATATCTGAACCGATTGTGATTCATACATAATCTTCAGTATCATACCCCGAATATTCTCATTGGTCAAGCACATAATCTCCAATATACAGCGTGAAATACGTATATAATAATACAGCTTGACAACTCTACATTCTGCTGTTACACTTTAAAGTGTAAAAGAGGGGGTCATACTCATGATCGTTGTTCTGAGGCAAAATGTTGAATCAGAGAAAATAAATAAATTAGTCAGTCATTTCGAAGAAATGGGGCTTTCATGCCACAACAGCACAGGCGCGCACACCACCATACTGGGGATCATCGGTGATACTTCCCGGGTAGATATTGACGCGGTCAGAGCCATTGAGATTGTTGAGGATGTTAAGCGTGTATCCGAACCATATAAAGCAGTCAATCGTAAGTTTCAGCCCCAAGACACCATCATTGGTGTCAAGACAAAATACGGCATGGAATCCAAGCTTGGGGGAGGTTTTTTCGGCGTGATTGCCGGTCCATGCTCGGTAGAATGTGAGGAACAAATCGTTTCGGTCGCACGGAAAGTGAAAGAGAGCGGCGCCACCATGCTTCGGGGCGGTGCCTTCAAGCCCCGCACCTCTCCCTATTCGTTTCAGGGGCTTCATGCAGAGGGCTTGGATCTATTAATGATTGCCAAGCAGGAAACAGGTCTGCCCATTGTATCTGAAATCATGGATTTGTCACATATTGAGCTGTTCCGCGATGTGGATGTAATCCAGGTGGGCGCCAGAAATATGCAGAATTTTGAAATGCTGAAAGCGCTGGGACATTGCGGAAAGCCTGTTCTGCTCAAACGAGGACTGGCAAATACAATGGAAGAGTTTTTGATGAGTGCCGAATATATAATGGCGGGCGGAAACACAGAGGTTATTCTGTGTGAGCGCGGCATCCGTACCTTTGAGACCATGACAAGAAACACGCTTGACATTTCCGCCGTGCCGGTTCTCAAGCATCAGTCTCACCTTCCTGTCGTGGTTGATCCCAGCCATGCGGCGGGAATCCCGTGGCTGGTGGAGCCCCTGTCTAAAGCATCTATTTCAGCAGGTGCCGACGGACTGATGATTGAAGTCCATAACAACCCTTCCGCCGCTTTGAGTGACGGCGCCCAGTCCCTGACGCCAGCACAATTTGATAACATCATGAAACAACTAAAGATGCAGCTTGAATTTGAAGAAAAATCCATATCTTTGGTGTGAATCATAACCGCAGTAAAAAGAAAAACTCCCTCCGTCAGGCTCTCGCCTGCCACCTCCCTCACCGAGGGAGGCTTATCCCGGTTCCCTCCATGAGGGAGGCACATTAATCACAATCTGCGGATTTTTTGTTGGAGTGACGGTCTTTGCAACCGCTGGCACGAGCGAGAAGAACGCTTGAAGCTAAAGCTATTCCCTCCCCCGGCATAGCTACATCAGCATATCGATGCTGACGTGTTGTTGGTTTTGACACGGACAAGGCGCGGCTAAAGCCAACAAAAGGATGGTGCAGCCTGCTTTACACGGCAGGCTGCACCATCCTTTTATTATATAGTATCAAAGAATTCATGTGAGAGATCATCCGGTTCTCCTGACAACAGGTACGGTAAAACCTCTTCAGGGGTTTTACCCGCCATGGTAATTGAATTTTCGGAAATTGTATTGTTGGCTTCATTTATATTGGACTGGTTCTGTATTGATTTGTTTTTCTGATTTTTACCTGCCGGTATATTGGGGCTGTGCGACATGGTATTCACTCCCACTGATTTATTGTCTCAACGATTGGTTGAGTCTGTAAATAGTATACTTCCAATGTTATTTTCTATTCAAAGCTAATTTTTCAATCTAAACAAGTTCACCCACTGCTATCCCTCATCATACAATACCATGAAGGGCTTTTATATAACCGGGCGGTTGCAAGCAGCGATTTGTCATTATCTGCGGTTCATCGATAAGCCCTGAAACGATTATAGGGTCTGAAGGGTGGGGGCAGGGATGCGGGAATCCGTATCCCTGCAAGGCATAGAATCAAGCCATGTAAAGACCTATCTATTACATCTTCGGCCTGTACGCGAAAGGATGGTTCTATGAATGGAAGTTCTTAAAGTTAAAAATATTCGGCAAAAATATCAGGCCAAAAACGGTGAGATTACGGCAATTGAGGACATCAGCTTTTCAATGAATAGGGGCGAATTTTTCAGCATCGTTGGACCAAGCGGTTGTGGAAAATCAACACTGCTGTCCATCATCGCCGGCTTACTGAAACCAAGTGCCGGTGCGATTTATGTAAACGGTGAAAAAATGGAGGGCGTTTCATCCCACATCGGTTATATGCTTCAGCGCGATAATCTGCTGGACTGGCGGACGATATACAGCAATGTACTGCTGGGACTCGAAATCAGACATATACTTACACCCGAAAATATTCATCGTGCGATAAGACTTCTCAAAACCTACGGATTGTACGAATTTAAAGATAAATACCCATCGCAGTTATCCGGAGGAATGCGGCAGCGTGCGGCACTGATACGGACTCTCGCAATCAATCCCGACATATTGCTCCTGGATGAGGCATTTTCCGCGCTGGACTATCAAACCAGACTGAACGTAACCGAGGATGTATATGAGATATTAAAAAATGAAGAGATTACAACCATTATGGTTACCCATGATATACCGGAAAGCATCAGTATGGGCGACAAAGTAATCATTCTCAGCTCCCGCCCGGCTGTTATACAAAAAACACTAGACATAGAGTTTGGCAGCAACAGAAGCCCTTTAACATGCAGAAACAACCCCAATTTCGGGCAGTACTTTGATATCATATGGAAAGAGCTGAGTGCGTATGAATAAGTATGTTCTTTCCGAAAAAAATGAGCCATCGGTTGAAAGACGTCAATATCTAAAAAAAATAAAAAAACGCAGCAAGCTAATCACTCTGACACGCATAGGTATGCTGGTTTTTCTAATGGCAGCTTGGGAGCTGGCAGCGCGATTCGGGCTGATTGACAGCTTTATCCTCAGTCAACCTTCCCGAATCCTGAGCACCTGTATCAATATGGCGCAAAACGGATTGTATATGCACATCGGTATCACCGTCTATGAAACCGTTGTCGGCTTTGTGTTGGGGGTAATCCTGGGTACTATTCTTGCGGTTATTTTATGGTGGAGCAGCTTTATTTCGAGCGTCAGCGAACCTTACCTTGTCGTGCTGAACAGCCTTCCTAAGATTGCCCTCGGCCCTGTAATCATAATCGTAGCGGGTGCAGGAACCAAAGCCATTATTTTTATGGCACTGGCAATCTCTCTAATCGTGACCGTGCTTGAAATGCTGAATGGATTTCATAAAACCGACGGCGAGCTTATTAAAATGGCGGCAACCTTTGGGGCTGCCAAAGGACAGATTTTTATAAAAATCGTATTTCCCAGTAACATCGGAACACTTTTCAATTCGTTAAAAATCAACATCGGACTTTCTCTCGTGGGTGTGATTGCCGGTGAATTTCTGGTATCCAAGGCTGGGCTTGGTTATTTGATCGTCTATGGCGGTCAGGTGTTCAAGCTGGATCTGGTCATGGCGAGCGTATTAATCCTTGCAATTGTAGCTGCACTTATGTATGAAGCAGTAATTTTCTTGCAAAAGCTTGTTTCAAAACGTTTCGGCAGCTAATCACTTATATTTTACGAAAGGAAAGATGCGAATGAAATGGGTTAAACAAATCCAGGCTACAGCCTGTATCGCGGCGGTTATCGTGCTGTCGGTATTTGCGGGATGCGGCACTGACAAGAAAAAAATCAAAGTAACAGTATGTGAAGTAACCCACTCGATTTTTTACGCACCCCAGTACGCTGCCATCAATCTGGGTTATTTCGAGGATGAGGGCATCGAGCTGGAGCTTTCAAACGGTCAGGGCGCTGACAAGGTTATGGCGGCGGTGCTCTCCGACAGCGTTGATATCGGCTTTGCCGGTCCGGAAGCTGCCATCTATGTTTACAACGAGGGAAAGGAGGACTATGCCGAGGTTTTTGCACAGCTGACAAGGTGTGACGGTTCATTTCTGGTAGCCCGTCAACCTGATCTTAATTTCAATTGGAATAAAATCAAAGGAAAGACTGTACTTCCCGGACGGAAAGGCGGCGTGCCCTACATGACACTGGAATATGTAATCCGTAAAAACGGATTGGATCCGGCAAAGGACACCACGCTTGATAACAGCATTCAGTTTGCACTGATGGCGGGCGCATTTACCGGCGGTACAGGCGATTATGTCACACTATTTGAACCTACGGCATCCATGCTGGAAAAAGAGGGCAAGGGATACATTGTAGCCTCTATCGGCGAGGAAAGCGGAGATATCCCTTATACCGCTTACTTTGCCAAAAAGAGCTTCATAAAAGAAAATCATGATTT
The DNA here is from genome assembly GCA_002410715.1 of Ruminococcaceae bacterium UBA5396. Lineage (GTDB taxonomy): Bacteria > Bacillota > Clostridia > Oscillospirales > Acutalibacteraceae > Avimonas. Next base: position 45,430 of record DHOG01000024.1, read on the forward strand.
AATCGAACGCTTCACCCGCGCAGTTTATAAAGGACAGCAATGGGTGGCAAAAAGCAGTGCAAAAGAAATTGCCGAAACGGTTGCCCCTTCTTTCCCCGACACATCTACAGAGCTTTTGACCACAGTTGCACAGCGATACAAGGACATCGGGGCATGGAATGAAACACCGGTGATGACAGCCGATTCCTTCAATCGCTTACAGGATGTTATGACTCAAGCCGGAGAGTTGTCGAAAACAGCCCCGTTTGGCAAGGTTGTCAACAATCAATACGCCGAAATAGTGACAAAGGAATAGGGCAAGAAACCCCCAGCCCACCATACATACTCCCTCCGGCACTTCGAACAATTTCCG
>DHOG01000024.1:45978-58527 GCA_002410715.1 Ruminococcaceae bacterium UBA5396
CAGCACAAACATGACGATTATGCGTACATCCCCGGCTCCCTCCCAGAGGGAGCTGTCGCCCGCAGGCGACTGAGGGAGATGTTTTCACTATGACATGGAATCCGCCCCTACAACCCGCATTTAAATTCCCATTCCTAGGGAACGCAGGTCCTTAAGCGTCCCGTAACAGTCAAAACAGGCTGCCGCACTATAATGTGCAGCAGCCTGTAACTTTTTTACTTTATACTTCTTGATCATCCGCAGGCTCTGACAAAGGAATCTCGATAGAATCTTGGATTTCCATCCCGTCAATCTCCTCGTCAAATTCGCTGCAGCAGCAATCATCAAGATCATAATCAATGGCATCTCCATAAGAGGCAAATGCCCTTTTCTTGGCTCGCATACGCAGCAGGATTACGGCAAGCGTGGTCAATGCAGCAACTACAGCGGCGAGAATCACAATAAATGCCAGTTTGTTTTCACGATTTTTCATATTCAGTCCCATGCCTTTCCGTGCCATCCGGCTTATTGGTATCTTTATAGATACTCTCAAATGCAAAAACGGCACAAATATTAATTAAAACATTTTGACAGCCTTAGGACAGGCGTCATCTTTTGAGTAATCGGCTGAAAGTAAATCCTCTCCCGTATTCTTTCCCCAATTTACTTTATAATACTGCTTTCTGAAAAACAAGTCAAGCAACCTATAATTCCTTGCAAATAAAACTTAAAAACTACAGCCGAGCGTTTCATGATTTTTCTTTTAGCATCGAGCGGTATAATCGGATATATTGATTTGCCGACCGCCCCCAGCTAAAGTCAGCAGCCATACATCTGCCTATCAATTCCTGCCAGAACTGTTTATCCCCATACGCCTTCAACGCACGATGTATTGCATTCGACATGTCTGTTTCATCATACGTCTTGAAAGTAAATCCTATTCCACCGCCGTCACCGCAGTCAGAGATACTGTCCTTCAGCCCGCCGGTTTCTCGGACAATCGGAACCGTACCGTAACGACACGCAATCATTTGCGCCAAACCGCAGGGTTCGCTTTTAGACGGCATAAGAAAAATATCAGAGCCTGCATAAATTTTGTGTGCCAGTTCGGGTATAAAACCGGAACAAAAGCGCATTTTTTGGGGAAAGCGGATCTGCATCTCCCTCATGAATTCTTCATAAATCCAGTCCCCTGATCCCAGCACAACAAACTGTATATCCTCTGAAAGCAGTTTTTCAAGCGCAGCTTCTACAAGATCAAGGCCTTTATGTGATGCCAGCCTTGTTACCATTGAAACAATCGGAACCTCCCGATTCAGCGGCAGACCCAGTCTTTCCTGCAGCTTGGTTTTGTTCACTGCCTTGCCGGACAGATCCTCAGCAGAATAATTCGACCAGATTAAGGTGTCAGTTTCGGGGTTGTTGGCGTCGGTATCAATCCCGTTGAGGATTCCCTGCAGCTTCCATTGGCGATCTCTCAGCACTTCATCCAAGCCGTGTGCAAACCACGGGTCAAGAATTTCTTTTGAATAGGTGGGGCTGACAGTCGTTACCTTATCGGCGGCGTCAATACCGCCTTTCATGAGATTGATTACCCCATTCAGCTCAACAACCGATTTGGCTTCCTGTGATATGCCGAAAACATCTTCAAGTATTTCATGACCGTATTTTCCCTGATACTGAATGTTATGGATGGTGTAAACTGTTTTTATTTTTTCAAATCCCTGCCGCTGTTTGTAAAACAGATTATAGTATACCGGTACCAATGCGCACTGCCAGTCATTGGCATGAACAATATCAGGTTTAAAATCAATATAATCCAGCATCTCTAATACAGCCCGTGAAAAAAAAGCAAAGCGCTCTGCGTCATCGTAATGACCGTAAAGACCGGGCCGCTTGAAATAATACTGATTATCGAGTAAATAATAGATAACTCCGTTATGATTTGCTTCATAAACGCCGCAATACTGCCGCCTCCAAGAAACCGGTACGGAAAGACTGGTTATAAGCTTCATTCCTTGTCTTAATTCACTCGGCACATCTTCATATAAAGGCAACACAACACGGCATGCGATCAATCTAATCCGCACAGCGTAAGGTAAAGAACCGGCGACATCCGCCAGTCCACCGGAAGCTGCATAAGGGAGCGCCTCGCTGGTTGCATATAGAACCTTCATGAGCATGTTGCTCCTTTCGCAATAAGATACCCTATACCACGGTACCTTTACTTATAAACAGCGGATAATCATCGGCTCCGCTTAACACTCGTCCTGATTTTACAACTACATCCTTATCCAGTATCGCACAGTTGAGGGATGTTTTTTCACAGATAACCGCGCCCTGCATGACGATACTGTTTTCGACCACAGCATTCCGCGCAATCCTGACATCTCGAAACAGTATGGAATTGCGCACCGTTCCTTCAACAAAACAGCCGTCAGCCACCAGAGAATTGCTAACCGAAGCATGAAGACCGTAGATTGCAGGCGCAGCGTCCCTGACCTTGGTATAGATGCTGCGTCCGGGCTGAAACAGCGCTTGGCGCACTTGGGCGGAAAGCATCTCCATGCTTGCCTTGAAGTAGCTTCCGAGGGATGAGATAACAATGGTATATTCCGGCAGCCGGTATCCGCAGATGCGAATTTCGCCCATATGCCGCAAAAGGATATCACGTTCAAAATGCATCTGATTCCGGCTTGCCGCGGCATCAAGCATCCGCATTAAAAAGTCCTTGCGCATAACATAAAGCCCTACGCCGTAATCACATTCGGCAGCCGGCCGCTGTCCAATCACAATATCGATCACACGATTTTCAGCATTCATCCACATAATCAGATTGTTATTGATACGCGGAGCATAGCCATGACGGCACGCTACCGTAATATCGGCAGAGGATGCAATATGCTTTTTGAGCAGACTGTCAAAATCTATATTCCCCACAACGTGACAGTCAGAGAGTATAACATACTCCTCACGTGCGTTTTTGAAAAAAGGACGGATATCCATAAGCGAAGCAATCCGCCCCTCATAAAGTTCGTTGCTGATTGTAAACGGAGGCAGAAAAAACAGCCCCTCATTTTTTCTTGACAAATCCCATGACTTGCCAGAACCAATATGGTCCATTAAAGATTGATAATTATTTTGTGTTATGATACCCACCTTGGAAATTCCTGCATTCACAAGGTTGGATAACGGAAAATCGATGAGGCGGTATCGTCCGGCAAACGGAACCGATCCTAGAGGACGTATGGCTGTAAGTCCGGTCAGCACCTCATCATGCATGCTCGAAAAAACAACCCCCAATACATTATTGTTCCGCATGAAAGAATCAAGCCCTCCCGTGCCATTCGCAATTCCCAATACATAAAAGCGAAATGAGACTTAAATTTTAAAAATTCGGACATTTCAAACTACATATTGCTTTCAATCATGGCTTTAGGCAAAACCACACTGCCCTTTCCGATGTTGACACCGGCGGCGACTACAGCAATTCCCCAATCCTCAAGATTTGCAGTCTCCTCCGGGCGAGAACCAATTACAGCCTCCTCTCCTATGACGGCGTCTTCTGCTATGATGGAATAATTGATGCGGGCACCCGAAAGCACTTTTACGCCCGGCATCAGAATTGAATCATTGACCTGTGCCCCCTCCTCAACCGTCACTCCTGAAAACAAAACCGAAAAATCAACCTTCCCGAAAATATTGCTGCCTTCCGAAATTATGCTGTTCTGGACCTTGGCGTTATGACCGATAAAATGCGGCGGCAGACCGGGATTGCGTGAATATATCTTCCAGTCAGTCTCGGAAAGATCAAGCGGCACCTTGGGATTAAGCAAGTCCATGTTTGCCTCCCACAGACTGTCGATTGTTCCGACATCTTTCCAGTAGCCCGAAAACCGGTGGGCATACATTTTTTCTCCGGCAGCCAGCATAGCCGGCAATACATCCTGCCCGAAATCATTTTTGGACTGCGGATTTTTCTCATCCTCTGTAAGATAGCTTCTCAGCTTATCCCAGCTGAATACATAAATCCCCATGGAAGCAAGATTGCTTTTGGGCAGGGCAGGTTTTTCATCAAACTCATATATGGTGCCGTCCGGTTTGATATTTACAATGCCAAACCGGCTGGCCTCCGACATTTCAACCTCGATTACGGCTATGGTACAGGCAGCCTTATTTTTCTTATGCTCATTGATCATTTTTGAGTAATCCATTTTATAGATATGATCGCCGGACAACACCAACACATATTCGGGATCATAGCGTTCAATAAAATGAATATTCTGATAAATTGCGTTGGCAGTACCTTTATACCAGTCACCGCCCCGACTTCTCTGATAGGGGGGCAACACATGAACCCCAGCTTCCATACGGTCGAGATCCCAAGGCTGACCTGAGCCGATGTATTCATTGAGTACAAGCGGCTGATACTGAGTAAGAACGCCTACTGTTTCAATACCTGAATTGACACAGTTTGAAAGCGGGAAATCAATAATACGGTATTTCCCTCCGTAAGGCACGGCAGGCTTTGCAAGATTGCGGGTCAGTGCATACAAGCGGCTCCCCTGCCCGCCCGCAAGCAACATGGCAACGCACTCCTGTTTACGGAACATTAGACTCCTCCTCTTGATGATTTAGTCTTCGCAAGATGGGGCAAGGTAAAATTCTCTGACAGTCAGTAGCATGTACGCTTAGATGTCCTGAACCGGCTTGGCAACAGTAAAACCTTTGGGCAATAGTAAAACCCTTGCCCTACAACCCTACGGCACTCGCTACAATGATTAATGATTGGACTGCGTTGCTACTGCATCTTGGTCTTGCGGCTGCTCCTCTATAACCTCCCGAAGCTTTAGGAATAATACCGAAAGCGGCGGCAGTGTCAACGTTATCGACTGATTGCACCCATGCATTGGCGTGCGGCTGCTGGCAACAATTCCATTCAGGATTCCGCTTCCGCCATACTCCGACGCATCTGTTGTAAAGACCTCGGCATAGGTTCCGTGAACCGGCACCCCGATTCGATAATTCTCCCGCAAAACGGGATTGAAATTACATACCGCAATCAGCTCATTCCCATGCCTATCCATGCGGCGAAAGCCTATCACGCTTTGGGTATAATCATCGTTTGCAATCCATGCAAAGCCTTCCCATGAAAAATCATCCTCCCAAAGCGGCGGATTTTGTATATAAAAATGATTAAGTGATTTTGTAAAATGCTTCAGCTTTCTGTGGGATTCATACTCCAGCAACAGCCAGTCCAATCCGCTTTCAAAATCCCATTCCTTAAATTGACCGAACTCGCACCCCATAAACAACAGCTTCTTGCCCGGATGGGCAATCATATAAGCAAGAAACGCCCGAACGCCTGAAAACTTTTCCTGGTAGCTTCCGGACATTTTATTGATTAGAGAACCCTTCCCGTGAACCACCTCGTCATGTGATATCGGCAATACGAAATTCTCGGAAAAGGCATAGAAAAAGGAAAACGTCAATTTGTCATGATGATACTTCCGTGCCAGTGGATCCAGAGACATATACCGGAGCATATCATTCATCCAGCCCATATTCCATTTATAGTTAAATCCAAGCCCGCCCGAATTGGTTGGTCTTGACACATGAGGCCATGCAGTCGATTCTTCGGCAATCATCAGGGTGTGGGGATACGCCGAAAAAACCTCCTCGTTCAACCGCTTTAAAAAATCAACAGCCTCAAGATTCTCACGTCCGCCATGTAAATTGGGGACCCACTCACCGCTTTGCCGGTTATAATCCAGATACAGCATCGAGGCGACCGCATCCACACGAATTCCGTCAATATGATATTCATCCAGCCAGAACAGCACATTGGAGATTAAAAAGCTTCGCACCTCGGGTTTGCTGTAGTCAAAAACACAGGTACCCCATTGCTTATGCTCCCCCTTGCGCGGGTCTGCATATTCATAGCAATAATCACCGTCAAAACGGTACAGGCCGCTTTCATCCTTGGGAAAATGGGCGGGAACCCAGTCGATGATCACCCCGATCCCGGATTGATGACACTTATCAACAAACCACTTGAAATCGTTGGGCGTGCCATAACGGGAGGTGGGAGCGAAAAAACCTGTAACCTGATACCCCCAGGAACCGTCATAGGGATATTCCATGATTGGCAGCAGTTCAATGTGTGTGTAACCCATATCAAGCACATACGGGATTAGTTCATCCGCCATTACCTTATAGGAAAATGTATTCCCGTTGGGATAACGGCGCCATGAACCAAAATGTACCTCATATATATTTATCGGACAATCATAGGTAGAATTCAATTCTTTTTGTTTTTGCCAATAATCATCACACCATTTGTAACCATCCAGATAATAAACACGGGAGGCATTGTAAGGCCGTGTTTCAAAATGAAACCCATACGGATCCGATTTTAGCACCTGTGTACCGTCTGCTCTTGTGATGCAGTATTTGTAGATGTCGTATTTCTTAAGGCCGGATACGGAGCACTCCCAGATTCCGCCGCTGCTTACCCGTTCCATGGGATTTTTCTCGCTATCCCAGCCGTTAAAATCTCCTACCAGGGAGACAGCAGATGCAGCCGGAGCCCATGTGCAAAAGATTGTCCCATCACCAATCGGATGACATCCCAAAAACTCATATGCCCGCACATCCCCGGTCAAATGAAAGCGGGCTGCAAATTCGTCTGTTTCAAAACAGGAGCGTCCTTTCGTCATTTGCATCACCTCCTTGGCGTTATTGTGTATTGTAGCAATATTGTGATTATTATTCAAGCCTCTTTGTCATTTTTCTTTAATTTTTTAGATTTATGCACCCGAATATTGGCCATAAAGTACAATGATAGCAAAATTTTACTCAAATGGATGGTTGTAATAAAAAACAGCAAGCTGTGTGCGATCTCGAAGGTTTAGTTTGTCCAGTATCGAGCTCAAATAATTGCGAACCGTTCCTTCGCTTAAAAATAAGCTTTCGGCAATTTCGCGGTTATTCATGCCCTTTGCCACCAAAGAAATAACCTCCCGCTCCTTGCTGCTAATCCCATATCTCTCATAGTCAGCATGCTGTGTATGTTGCATCAGGTCAGGTAGCCGTGTAACAATCTCGCTTCCAAACACACTTTGTCCGGATTGCACCGCCTTGATTGCAGGGGCAATGCTATCAAATTTCTGCTTAAGCAAATACCCCTTTGCTCCAATTCTTAGCGCCTGTATGATATAGTCATCATCTGAAAAGGTGGTAAGATATAGAATACGCGCGTCAGGTCTGGAGGCCAGAATGATTTCACCCGCCTCCAGTCCTGTCATCCCCTCCATGCGAATATCCATCAGCAGAACATCGGGAAGAAGCCTTTCATACAATTCTACTCCCTCCCGTCCGCTGCCGCCGGTACCTACTATCTCTATTTCGGGATCTGCCTGCAGTATGATTTTGAGGGACTCACACACCAATCTGTCATCATCCACAATCAAAACTTTTATCATGGAACCATCCTTTCCGCGTACTGCCAGAGGGCAATTGGGTTAACACCGGTTTTAGATATTCAGGCAGTCTCTTTTTTAGGAATTGATATAAAAATCCGAAATCCGTTTTTCCCGTCTATATGAACAATACCGTCCAATGCTGAAACCCGCTCGGATATGCTGTTGATACCCATTCCCTGCCCCTGCTTGCCGGTTATGCCCTGTCCGTTGTCCTGTATGATCAACTGAAAAAGTGCCGGATGCTCCCGCAATGTGATGCTTGCCCGCGTCGCTCCCGAATGCTTGGCTATATTCGACAACGATTCCCGTATAATGGAAAGAAACGCATATTTGATTCCGCTGCTTATGACACTCTCAACATCGTAATCGAAATCAACCGGACAATAGGTAAATTCCCGAACCAGTGCTTGGACCCGGGCACTCAAATCAATCGAATCGTTATGAAGATCATGTACACTTGTACGTATGCTGTCCATTGCTTCGGAAAGAGTATCCCGAAGCCCGCTTAGCCCGGCCTGTGCAGCAGGTTCTTTACTGACTGTAATCAGAGCGCCCACCTGTAAAATAGAACGAGATAGCATATGTCCCACGTTGTCATGAATCTCCCGTGCGATGCGGTTGCGCTCGGCAAGGGTTGCAAGTCTGATTTCGATATCCTGCTTTTCAATGAGATCCCTGTTTTTTCGTTCAAGAAGCAGCGCCGTTTCCTTACCGCTGTCCCGCTGCCGTACAAGCTCTTGTCTAAGCTGTTTGAGTGTCACACTTCGCCTGCATATTAAATAGGAAATCATTAGGAAAAGCAAGGTCACAATTGTCTTGTCCGACGGCTTGTCCGGTATTCCCATATAAATACCGATGGCAAACAGGAGCGGAAAAAGCACCGCACCTGTATAAACGGTTAGATTGTAGATAAATACATCATAAAACACCAGCGGTATAAAGAACAAAAACTCCGAACGAAAGATGCACAAAAGCAGATAGACTGTAGCGGTTGTGTATACAAACCTTTGACCTGTATAAACGCCGTTCAGGGCGCTGACGGTTACAGCCGCCAGCAATGCAATCACCGAAAAAATTGAAAATGTGTGCATGAATAAGAGCACAAATCCGCATACAAGAAGGAACATCTTATCCCTGACCGACCACACTTCATTCACCCCACAGTCTGTATCGTTATACATCCTTTTACGCGCATACCTTCAGTTTACCATGCGCCAAAACCCTATACAAGCAATTTTAATGCAATATTCTTATTTTAGTATGGAATTGCGACACAGCTCCTATAGTCAAGACCACCGGCTCATGAAGTGCCCTACAAGGGGCTGAGACTGGCGGCATCTTAAGATGCACCGAAAGGTCTTTCTACTGCATCACTCACTCTGCTACACTTAAAAGAGTAATAACTACCTCTAACCACTTCGACTGAATATGAATCTCATTTATTCATCACAATCTGCAGATTTTTTGTTGGAGTGACGTCCTTTGCAACCGCTGGAATGAGCGAAAAGAACGCTTAAAGCTAAAGCTATTCCCTCCCCCGGCATAGCTACATCAGCATACCTATGATGATGTGTTTATATGGTTTTGACACGGACAAGACGTGACACAACTCCTATAAACATATGACATTTGTCACTGTCGATTATGACCAGATTCACTACCGCGGCTTGGTTGGCTGTGATAAAATACAGCCACAGTCTTACATGTAGGAGGAAACACAGATGATTATAAAGGTACAAAATCTGGTAAAACGGTACGGCGATTTGCTTGCACTGGATCATTTCGGTCTGGAAATTGAACAGGGTGAAATATTCGGACTGCTGGGCCCCAACGGTTCAGGAAAAACTACAGCAATTAATTGTATGCTTTCATTGCTGAAATACGACAAGGGGACAATCGAGATTTTCGGCAAGCCAATGTCTCCCGATGCCTATGACATTAAACGCAATATCGGGGTTGTGATGCAAAATGTGGCGGTTTTCAACGAATTAACGGTTTATGAAAACATTCAGTATTTCTGCGGGCTCTATATCCCTGACAAGGACAAACGTGACCGGTACACAGATGAAGCCATCGAGTTTGTAGGGTTGCAGGATTTCCGCAAGTTTATGCCCAAAAAGCTGTCGGGCGGTCTTCTTCGCAGACTGAACATCGCCTGCGGTATTGCTCACAAGCCCAACCTCATTTTTCTTGACGAGCCTACCGTGGCGGTAGATCCCCAAAGCCGCAACAATATTCTGGAAGGTATCCAACGTCTAAATCGTGAAGGCGCCACCATTGTCTATACCTCTCACTATATGGAAGAGGTTGAGCAAATATGCAGCAGAATCGCAATCATAGACAAGGGCAAAACACTTGCAACCGGAACCAAAGACGAGCTGAAGGCAATGATAAAAACCGGAGAAACCCTGTCAGCTGAATTGTATGCCCTGTCGGAGGAAGATCTCGAAGCAATTCGCAGCCTTCCCCATGTAACAGATGCTACGTTTATAAACAACCGGCTTACCGTGCTTTGCTCGGGTGGAAAGCATAATCTGATTCGCCTGCTCGACACCCTGAAATCACGCGATATTTCTTTTGGACGTGTATTTTCCGAACCGCCCACACTGAACGATGTCTTTCTGGAAATTACCGGAAAAGAACTTCGTGATTAAAGGAGGTTATCACCTTGTTTTTATTTCTCTATACTTCACGGGTGAAAACCCTACTGCGGGATAAGGATAATCTATTTTGGACTCTAATGTTTCCATTGCTTCTCGCAACCTTTTTTTATATTGCATTCGGCAGTATTATGAATAAATCAGAAAATTTTAAACCTGTACCCACGGCGGTTGTCAATAATGAGGCATATATAAACAACACATATTTTGCCGATGCTCTGAAAACCGCTTCAACCGGGGATAATCCCATCTTACAATTGTCTGTCCTAAACCGAGAGCAAGCCGAAAAGCAGCTAGAAAGCGGCGAAATATCAGGTATCATCACGGTTTCGGATACCATCTCGCTTAAAGTGAAGCAATCGGGCGTGAATCAAAGCATCATCAAAGCGTTTTTAGATCAGTATCTGCAAACCGAAAAGGAGGTAGCTGCCATACTCAAAGCAAACCCCGATGCAGCCAATCAGGGATTGTTCAATGCACTCGGCAAGCACATCAGCTGCACAAAGGAAATCAGCTTCAGCGGCGCCGACCCCAACCCAATGCTCAACTACTTCTATGCGCTGATTGCGATGGCATGTCTTTACGGTTCATTTTGGGGAATGCGAAACACAACCGATATGCAGGCGAATCTATCTGCGCTGGGCGCCCGCCGAAGCGTTGCGCCAACCCATAAGATGGCTTCGGTCGTCAGCGACGGGCTTGCCGCCTTGACCATCCTGTTTGCCGAAATCATGATAACGGTATGCTATATCGCATTTGTTTTGGGTGCCGATTTCGGAACAAGATGGGGCTATGTGGTGCTTACCTGCTTTATAGGGTGTGTCACAGGCATATCCTTCGGAACCTTTGTCGGTTCGGCAATCCGAAAAAGCGAAGGAGTAAAAACAGCCATCCTGCTGGGATTTTCCATGGTGATGAGCTTCCTTGCAGGGTTGATGATCGGTGATATGAAGATTATGATTGCCCAAAAGGCGCCCATACTCAATCTAATCAACCCCGCGACACTTCTCACCGACGCATTCTACAGCCTTTATATCTATGAATCACTGGACCGCTTCTTTTTAAATATCGGCATACTCAGCATCATCTCTTTGGGTTTGACTGCGGGCAGTTTTGTCTTTATCAGGAGGGAACGTTATGCAAGTATTTAAAACCTACTTTAAGATTATCAATGCCAGCAAGAACTCTCTCCTTATCTATCTTTTGGTGTTTCTCGGTATTGCCTTCATGACCTCCAAAAGCTTCAATTCCTCCCCCACTGCCGGCTTTACCGAAACGAAAATCAATATTGCCGTAGTCAACAGGGATACAGAGTCGAATGTTATAAAGGGTTTGATTGGTTATTTATCCAAAACCAGCAATATTGTGGATGTCCCCGACGATACTGAAAAGCTGCAGGATATGCTGTTTTTCAGAAAAATTGAATATATTGCCATTATTCCAAAGGGCTTTACAGAACATTTCGGGGCAAGCAGTGAAGCGCATATTGAAACCGTTGCAGTACCCGATTCGATATCGGCGGTATATGTAGATATTCTGATTGATAGGTATCTGCAGGCCTTGCGTTTGACAGCCGATTTCAGCGGCCTGCCGTCTGAAGACCAAGCAAGGCTTGTCTCTCAAAGTTTGTCTGCCAAAGCCGATATTCAAATGAAAGCCACCCATACCGACAACAATTCAACAGGCTATCTATTCTATTTCAATTTCTTTGCCTATATAATACTTGCAATCAGCACCATCGGGCTGAGCACCATCATGATGGTATTCAACCAACCCGATTTGAAACGGCGCAACCTATGCTCCCCCATAAAGCAAAGGAACATGAGCGTTCAGCTGGCTTTGGGCAGTATCATATACTCCCTCTTTTGCTGGGCACTGATTGTATTATTCGGCATTATTCTATATGGAAAACCGCTTTTAACATCCGGATTGCTTCCCATCCTTGCCCTTAACTCACTGGTATTCACCATAGTATGTACGGCCATCGGATTTTTAGTGGGCATCCTTATTAAAAGCTACAATGTCCAGGCTGCAATCACCAATGTGGTTTCTTTAGGCATGAGCTTTTTGTGCGGGGTCATGGTTCCGCAGGAGCTGCTGGGCGACGGTGTACTTCGTGTTGCCAGCTTCCTGCCCGCCTACTGGTATATCCGCGCCAATCGTGCAATCGGAACGTCAGGGCTGAAAGCCGGAAATGATATTATAACGCCAATGCTGATTCAGTTGAGCTTTGCCCTCGCCATTTTCTCGGTTACTCTCTTTATAAGCAAGCAAAAAAGAACAGCCAACCAATGAAGCTGTAAAACCCGAAAAGCCCATAATAAATCAGTCACCCCGCTTTAATTTGCGTGGGGACTGATTTATTATGGGCTTTCAAGCCTGTTAATGAAAACTAGTGCAAGGGTTGTAGGGGCGGATTCAATATC
>DHOG01000104.1:0-4008 GCA_002410715.1 Ruminococcaceae bacterium UBA5396
CAATGGTGGCGATAGACACCTTTGCGATGTATTATACCATAATTGTTGCCATTTAAAAAGGGGGGAATGACTTTTATATAAGTTTTCTGCTTATTGTTTCATGTGAAACATAAAACAGACGTTTTTATGTCAGACTTGGGAGATGTGCAACCAAAGTCTGAAAAACGTCTGTTTTTTATAATCTTCTTATGGTGTTATGCCGTACAGCTGCTCTTTTGACGATTTGACGCTGCTACTGCTGTCCCTTTTGGGATTCTAACAAGATATTCTATGTATTCCTCGGTCTCGATTTTCTCGGCACTTGCCTCGATACCAGAACGCCGCATGGTATCAACCGCATGGCTTACGGTATTAATAAATAATCTTACATCCCGTACCAGTGGCATGGGTTTTCTTCGTTTTTCATCTTCTCTGGTCTCGAGAATTTCTTCAACCAATCGTTCACTTTGGGCTACATTCAAACGGCCCTGTGCAATTCTCAATAGTGCTGCCAGCCGCTTTGGTCCTTCCGGTAGCCGAATAAGCGTGCGTGCGTGGCGTTCTGTCAGACCTTCCTTGATAATAATTTCGCGTTCCTCCTGGGACAATTTCAATATTCTAAGCCGGTTGGCTACGGTGGATTGCGCACATCCAAGCTGATGAGACGCCTCCTCCTGTGTCAGACCGTAAACCCGAATCAGACGTTTGATTCCTTCGGCTTCCTCAAAGCAGTTCATATCTTCACGCTGGAGATTTTCAATCAATGTTAAAAGTGCGGCTTTGGATTCATCGGCTTCTACCTCAATGCAAGGAATTTGTTTCATCCCGGCAATTTTGGCGGCTCGCAGGCGTCTCTCGCCGGCAACCAAAACAGGCTTGTCTTCCCGAAAGGTCACCGAAACCGGGTTTAGCAGTCCGTTTTCGTCAATACTCTGTGCCAACTCAAGCAGTTTCTCATAGCTGAACGTGCGACGTGGCTGATCCGGGTTGGATTGAATTTCGTTCGTGGGAATCAGTAATACCCTACCACTATATTTATACCTGCTTTTTCTTTTTCCAATCTGCATACTGACACATCCTTTCCGCGTCAGTATATCATGGTTAGAATTACCATTTTGCGGAATTGTGTCGTCGGGAGAAATTATTATAAGGGTTGTTTTTTTATTTTAGCGGCGTTTCGAGGATATTTTGGCGGCGTTATCGAAATTTTGTCAAAAACAATCAACCGTCGCTCAATGTTGGTATCGGCTGCTTGAATTTGGCATTTCTCAATTGCGCTCATCTGGCCGCCCAGTCGCTTTACCGCATTTTCAGATGCTTTTGCTTCGGCTTCACCCTCCGGACCCTTCATGGCGATAAATTTTCCCCCGACTTTAACTAAAGGCAAGCAGTATTCGCACAAGACCGGAAGTGTAGCGACCGCTCGGGCAGTCACAACATCAAAACGCTCCCGCATTTCCCTTTTCTGTCCAGCATCCTCGGCCCTGGCGTGAACAAGCTCGGCTTCAATCTCAAGGGCACGGCATAACTCCTTGAGGTATACAAGCCTTTTATTCAGGCTGTCAAGCAGCGTAAGCTTGCTATCGGGGCGAACAATGGCGAGGGGAACACCGGGAAATCCCGCACCTGTTCCGACATCAATCAGAGAAAAGGCTCCCTCCGGCAGCAACCAAGCAGCAGTCAGACTGTCTATAAAATGCTTTATGACAATTTCATTGGGCTGGGTTATGGCGGTAAGATTAATTTTTTCATTCCATTCCACCATCAGTGCAGCCATCAACTCAAAACGATCCAATGCTGTATCCTCCAGCACCACATCAAGCTGCGCCGCCTTTTCTTTTAACAATCCCCGATCAATTACTGCCATCTGTATTCCTGCCTTTTCTCTGATTGTAGGGAACGCTATCCTCTGCGTTCCGTTTTCACTTAACAGTTTAATCCTTAACCGTGAAACGGCGATCGAATTCTCTGCTCTGATTTCTCCCTTAGTCAGGCTCCGCCTGCCACCTCCCTCATGGAGGGAGGCTTTCAGTATCCATCGTCTGTATACACCCGTAGGTAACGCTATCCTCTGCGTTCCGTTTTCACTTAACAGTTTAATCCTTAACCGTGAAACGGCAATCGGATTCTCTGCTCTGATTTCTCCCTCCGTCAGGCTTTTCTCTATTGCACATTGGTGTTGAGCCAAACAATCAGCACAGATATGTCAGCGGGACTAACACCGCTGATTCGAGATGCCTGTCCGACACTACGGGGTTTTATTTTTGTCAGCTTTTCCTGGGCTTCTTTTCTCAAACCCTTAATCCCGTTATAATCCACTTCCTCCGGCAGAAGCTTGCTTTCCAGTCTGCGCATTTCATCAATGGCCGACTGCTGCCTGCGAATATAGCCCTCATATTTCAGTTCGACTTCCACCTGCTCCTGAACCAGCGGATCGAGTTCCGGCCGATTGGCATCGACAGCTTCAAGCTTTTGATAATCGAGCTGCGGACGTTTCAGGAGATCCTCCAACCGCACACCTGTTTCAACCGGCGTTGTTTCACATGAAACAAGAATCCTATTCAGTGTTTCGCTGGGTGGGAAAATGGTGTTGCGGAGCCTCTGTCGTTCAGCCTGCTTTTCCTGCTGTCTTTGGCAAAACCGCTCCCACCGGGAGTCATCCACCAATCCGACGTTTCTTCCGGTGGGCGTAAGTCTTTCATCCGCATTGTCCTGCCTGAGAACAAGTCGATATTCGGATCTTGACGTCATCATTCTATAGGGATCGGCGCAGCCTTTTGTAACCAGATCATCAATCAGCGTTCCGATATAGCTGGATGCGCGATCAAGAATCATGGGAGGACGACCCTGAATTTTCAGGGCAGCATTCACACCGGCGACAAGTCCTTGGGCGGCGGCCTCCTCATATCCCGAGCTGCCGTTAAACTGTCCTGCACCATACAAGCCCGGTATTTCCATAAATTCCAGTGTGGCGTCGAGCTGCAGGGGATCACAGCAGTCATATTCTATGGCATAGGCAGGACGCATAACCTTTACTTTTTCCAATCCCAAGACTGTACGAAGCACCTTCATCTGAACCTCCACCGGAAAGGAGGATGACAGCCCTTGAAGATACATTTCATCGGTTTTCAGTCCGCAGGGTTCAATAAAAACCTGATGTCTTTCTTTATCGGCGAAGCGAACAAATTTATCCTCAATGCTGGGGCAATAGCGGGGGCCGATCCAGTGGGTTTTTCCACTATATAAGGGTGCATGATGAAGATTTTCATGAACAACTATTTTTGTCTCGGGACTTGTCCATGTAATATGGCACTCCACCTTATTTTCGAGCTTCTCCCTGGTCTCAAAGGAAAACGGCACAACCGGCTCTTCCCCCGGCTGTCGTTCCATTTTGCTGAAATCAATGCTTGATTTCAGGGCACGGGCAGGCGTTCCGGTTTTGAACCGACGGAGTGAAATGTTCAGCCTGTATAATGACTCTGATAAGGAGTTTGCCGCAAACATTCCATCCGGCCCGCTTTCATAGCTGATATCCCCCACATGTATTTTACCTTTCAAATAGGTTCCGGTTGCAATAATCACCGCTTTTGCGGTGTACATCCCATCAAGGTGTGTCTGCAGGTTCCAGTTGTTACCATCCCGTTCCAACCCGACAACCTCAGCCTGTATAACATCCAGCCCCTCTGTTGCTTCCAGTCTGTGTTTCATATACCCGGAATATTCCCGCCTGTCAATCTGGGCGCGCAGAGAATGAACCGCCGGCCCTTTGCCGCGGTTCAGCATTCTTGATTGCAGCAGTGTCGCATCGGCTGCAATTCCCATTTCACCGCCAAGGGCATCTATTTCCCGCACCAGATGTCCCTTAGCGGTTCCCCCGATTGACGGATTGCAGGCCATGTTTCCAACCGAATCAAGATTGATTGTGAATATAACGGTTGAGCAGCCTAGACGTGCAGCAGCAAGTGCCGCTTCAATACCGGCATGCCCTGCACCGATGACTGCAACGTCATACGCTCCGGCAAAATACTT
>DHOG01000104.1:4180-5724 GCA_002410715.1 Ruminococcaceae bacterium UBA5396
ATGATTCTTCATTCTTTCTATATTGTAAGTATAGTTGTTGTCCATTATACAATTTGTATTATTTTCCGACACAAAACCGTGCAAATACCTGATCTACAACCGCTTCGGTGGTTCGTTCTCCTGTCAGCTCCAGCAATGCACCGATGGCACCATCAATACTCACCCCTACCGCATCCAAGGTGTAACCCATACTCAATGCCTCCAACCCTTCTTTTACACAATCCAAACTTTTTCTTGCACATTCACGCTGTCTCTCGGTTGCCAAAATCGGCTCAGAGACGTTCAATGCGGCAATCCCTGTGACGTCGCACACAGCAGCCTCTAATTCATCAATTCCCTTACCGCTTTGGGCAGATAGAATTACTACATGTTCAAACAATCCTTTTATATACTCTTGGTTTATGATAAATCCTTTGTCCGCTTTGTTGATAACGGCAATGGAGGTCAGCGCCGCCGCGGTTCTCGCAATTTCAAGATCGTCCTCGGTCAACTCTTCCGAACCGTCAAAAACCGCCAGAACCAATGCAGCACGTTCCATCCTTTGGCGGGCGCGCTGCACGCCGATGCGCTCAATCTCATCCGCCGTGGCTCTTTGTCCGGCAGTATCTGCAATTCGCAGCACAACATCCCCCAGCCGAATGGTTTCCTCCACAATGTCTCGGGTTGTTCCGGCAACCGAGGTTACAATGCTTCGCTCGCAGCCGGCAAGCAAATTCATTAAGGTTGACTTTCCGACATTGGGTCTTCCGGCAATTACGGTGTCAATTCCCTCTCGCACAATCTTCCCGACATCAAATTTAACAAGCAGGTCATTCAACGACTGCAACGCATGTTCCAAAACCTGCTGTAGTGCAGACGGTTCAAGATCGGGAATGTCGTCGTCGGGATAGTCAACAAATGCCGCAATGTTGGCAACCGCCGCCGTAAGAGAATCCAACACATCCCGCATTTTTTGATAAAGCGCGCCCTCTCTTGCCGCAAGTGCGGTTTTTGCCGCCAACCGTCCGTTTGCCGAAATCAAATCCATGACAGCTTCTGCCCTTGTTAAATCAATCTTTCCGTTTATAAACGCACGGCGGGTAAATTCTCCCGCTTCTGCAGGTACGGCTCCTGCCTGGAATAACGCACGAAGGGTGCGCTGCAGAAGATATAAGCCGCCATGACAGGAAAGCTCAACCACGTTTTCACCGGTATAGCTATGGGGAGCGCGAAACACAAGTGCCACGCACTCGTCAATGTCCCCCTCATCATCATAAACCCAGCCGTACAAAGCGGTATACCCGGCAGCGCTGATCAGGTTCCGGGATTTTGAGATAGGGCGAAAGATTTTTGCCGCAACTTCAAGAGCGGCATCTCCCGATACTCTTATAATGCCAAGCCCTGCCGGGACCGGCGCTGTTGAGATTGCTGCAATTACCCTGCTCATTTGAGAATCCTTTTCCTTTCCTTTTGACAACAAGACGAGTTATCTCTATAACTAGCCAAACAATTTGATGAAAAGCTCCCTCCGGCACCTCGTTCCACCTCCCTCATGGAGGGAGGCT
>DHOG01000104.1:5878-7055 GCA_002410715.1 Ruminococcaceae bacterium UBA5396
CTCCCTCATGGAGGGAGGCTTATCTCGGCTCCACCTCATCAGTCTCGCTAACCCTCGACAGGCAAATAATAAAAATGAAAAATCGCCGTCCAACCGTCCGGACAACCGCCATCCGGCGCATGGTCCGGGACGCTTGGGGCAGCGACCCTTCACTCAAACACAATCAACACTTTATATTTAGACTATATCTCAATTACTCATGGTAAAATCACTATGTGTGCCTATTCAGCCGATTCATCGGTTTCGGGCTGTTCCCAGTTATGCCATACGTTTTGAACATCATCGTTGTCGTCAAGCAGCTCAAGCAACTTCTCCATCTTGGCAACCAGCTCGGGGTCCTCAATGGTGTTGTACACATCCGGCACCTGCTCCACTTGGGCAGACACAAAAGTATATCCCTTTTCTTCAAGATAGTCCCGCACGGCTGCGAAGGTATCCGGCTCGGCTTGAATCTCAAATACGTCACCCTCTGCCGAAAAATCGGACGCTCCCGCATCCAAGGCAGCCTCCATAACCACATCCTCGTCCAGCCCCTCAGCTTCAATGACGAGAATGCCTTTTTTATTGAACAAATAGCCGACACAGCCGGTCATACCAAGATTCCCGCCGCATTTATCAAAATAATGGCGAAGATCTCCCGCGGTTCGATTTCGGTTGTCGGTCAACGTCTCGACAATTACGGCAATCCCGCTGGGTCCGTATCCCTCATACTGAATGGCTTCGTAATTATCTGAGTTGCCGTCTCCAACCGCTTTTTTAATGATACGATCAATATTTTCATTGGGTACATTATTGGCTTTTGCCTTTGCAATGCAATCCTTAAGCTTTGAATTGCTGGCGGGATCGCCGCTTCCGCCTTCTTTTACAGCCACAGCAATTTCACGCCCGATTTTTGTGAATATTTTCGCCCTTTGGCTGTCTGTCTTTTCCTTCTTGCGTTTAATATTGTTCCATTTAGAATGCCCGGCCATGAAATAAATTCCCCTTTAAATATGATCTACCCAACCATCATGGGTTGAAAACCCAGTCGTTGTGAATACAACAAATCCATTAAACACTATAACACATTTGTTTCTCTTTGACAACAATAAGCAAGATGCATATTTTTCTTGTGCATTTCTTGCTGCAACATAAAAGCGGATAGTAGAAGCATGCAGGCATCTTCCAATATCCGCTT
>DHOG01000104.1:7201-7551 GCA_002410715.1 Ruminococcaceae bacterium UBA5396
AGGCATCTTCCAATATCCGCTTTTATTTATGAATTATACTTTTCCATTCTCTTTCTTAACGAGCGCTTGAGACGTCGGGCTTCTTGCGGTTCTCCGATACCACCCTCGAGATCTTTAAAGAGCGGATCACCCGAAAGATCAAATCCGTGTTTATCTTTGTTAGCCAGCTCTGCCGCTTTATCGGCAGCTCGCTCTGCCAGCCATGCCACCGCCATAAAAAGCGGAACAATGGCAATTCCGATATGACGCCATATCAGCTTTGCTGTGCTGAGTCCGGTGTTGTCGCCGCTGCTTGCGATATGAACCGGAAAGGCTCTTCCGAGATCCAGCGCAACCATCAGCATGACGGC
>DHOG01000104.1:7706-21916 GCA_002410715.1 Ruminococcaceae bacterium UBA5396
CAGCGCAACCATCAGCATGACGGCAGCCGCAACTATGCCCATAATGATTCCGATATATCTTCTTCTTTTGAATATGGCAAATAAAATCGGCGCGGCAAGCATCATCACCGAAGCAATCGCCAAAGGAATCACGTTGTAAGCTTTATCCGCCTGTCCGGCTTTTACCAAATCGGCGTTGCTACTCGTAATTCCGATTAGCGCCATGGTTTGGAAAAACAAATATACAATCAGTGCTGCCCAAAATATAATTTTTGATAAGGTTGACAAGGCGCGCACAGCGCTCTCCCCTTTCGGCTATTGAAACATTCGGGTTGATTTCTTGTTATTGCGTGGATCCTGCATATAAAGCATGCTTTAAAGCTCCCGATATTATTCTTGATCTTCCGATTCTTTTTCCTCTTCTAAAGGTTTAGCCGCTTCATCTTCATCCGATTCCTCCGGGATTTCATCCCCTTCATCGCAGCGAATCAACTCCGGCGTTTCCTCTGGCTGGTCTTCATCCTCCTCCTGGGGTGCGCTGGCAAGAGATACAATCCTGGCGTCTTCTTCCAAACGCATCACAATAACCCCCTTGGAGGGACGGTGGCAGAGACGGATTTCGCTGGCTTGCATTCTGATAATAATTCCGTCGGATGAAATCAGAATAATGTCGTCACCGGGATCTACCACCTTGATGGCAGCTACATCACCGAACTTCTTGGTATGATAGTTAATCAGTCCTTTTCCGCCCCGGGACTGCAGCCGGTAATCATCCAGCTCGCTCAGCCTGCCGAAGCCGGTTTCACTGACGGTAAGAAGTAATCCATTTTCATGGCAGACCGACATTCCGATGACTTCATCACCCTTGTCAAGGGCAATTGCTTTAACACCGCGTGCAGTACGTCCCAAAACCCTAGCGTCATTTTCATCAAACCGAATGGCCTTGCCTTTGCGTGTCCCGACAATCAGCGATTGCTGCCCATCGGTCATACGTACCCATGTCAGCTCATCACCCTCATCAAGAGAAACCGCAATCAATCCGCTTTTACGAACGTTGGTATATGCCGAAAGGCGGGTGCGCTTGATAATTCCCCTTTTGGTAACCATGCAAAGGTATTTGTCATCCTCATATTCCGAAACATGAATCATTGCGGTTACCTTTTCGTCCTTCTCCAGCGGAAGAAGATTGACTACGTTAATGCCCTTGGCCGTCCTGCCGCCTTCGGGCACCTCATAGCATTTCAGACGATACACCCGTCCTGCCGAGGTGAAGAACATGACATAATCATGGCTTGAACAAATAAACATGGTTTCTGCAAAGTCCTCGTCACGCGTCGTCATTCCCATGATACCGCGTCCGCCCCGTCTTTGGGATTTATAGACATCCACCGGTTGTCGTTTAATATACCCATAATGCGTAAGGGTAAGCACGCTTTCTTCAACCGGAATCAGATCTTCAATATCAACCTCGCCAGAAACCGGCGAAATTTCTGTACGGCGCTCGTCCCCGTACTTATCCTTCATTTTCAGGCATTCTTCCTTGACGATCTCCCTCACCTTTTGCTGGTCTGCCAGAATCCCTTCCAGCTCGGCAATCCGAACCTGAAGGGCATGGAGCTCGTCTTCAATCTTTTGCCGTTCCAAACCCGAAAGCTGTCCCAGGCGCATCTTTACAATTGCATCGGCCTGAATATCATCAAATGAAAAGCGTTCCTTCAGACGTTCTTTTGCAAGCGGCACATCCTTTGATGAACGAATAATGCCGATAACCTCATCAATAAAATCGCAGGCGGTTTTAAGCGCTTCCCATATATGGGCGCGTTCTTTGGCTTTTCTCAGCTCAAACAGGGTGCGGCGGGTGATTACCTCACACTGGAATTTAATATATTCCTCCAGCATTTCCTTGAGGGTAAGGACACGGGGGATTCCGTCCACCAGTGACAGCATAATGACACCGAAGGTGGCCTGCATCTGTGTGTAGGTGTAAAGCTGATTCAGCACCACCTGGGGATTGGCGTCACGTTTGAGGTCAATTACAACCCGCATTCCTTCGCGGCTGGAATGGTCTACAACGTCTGCGATGCCTTCTATCCGCTTTTCATCTGAAAGCGTAATAATGGATTTTACAAGATTCAGCTTATTGACCATATATGGAATTTCGGTGATTACAATTCTGAAACGGCCGTTCTGATGCTCCTCAATCTCGGTCTTGGCACGAACAATTACCTTGCCCCTGCCTGTGGCATAGGCTGCGCGGATACCAGCATAACCCATAATTACTCCGCCTGTCGGAAAATCGGGGCCCTTTATATGGTCCATGATTTCCGGCATGGACACATCCGGATCGTCTATCAAAAGACAGATTCCGTCAATTACCTCACGAAGATTGTGGGGCGGAATATTGGTAGCCATACCGACTGCAATTCCGGTTGAACCATTGACCAGCAGGTTAGGAAAACGGGAAGGCAGAACCGAAGGTTCCTTCAGACGGTCGTCATAGTTGCTGTTAAAATCAACCGTTTCCTTTTCAATATCCGCAAGCATGTCGATTGACATTTTGCTCATTCGTGCTTCGGTATAACGGTAAGCAGCTGCCGGATGGCCGTCAATCGAACCAAAGTTACCATGGCCGTCGACCAAAGGATAACGCAGTGAAAAATCCTGCGCCATTCGCACCATTGCATCATAAACCGAGGCATCACCATGGGGATGATACCGTCCCAGCACCGAACCCACCGTATCGGCGCACTTGCGGTATGCCTTTTCGGGGGTGAGATTGTTTTCGTGCATGGTATAAAGAATACGGCGGTGAACCGGCTTCAATCCGTCCCGCACATCGGGCAGCGCTCGGGAAACAATTACCGACATTGAATAATCGAGAAAGCTTTTTTTCATTTCTTTCTCAAGATCAATGCTTACCACCTTTGCATTTTCCTGTATAATCTGCTCGTCCATAATGATTATTACCATCCTTTCTCGCTGAGACCGTGCCGCCATGGTATAACAAAGTGTTTATACGCCATATTGATTCAATTCAGTTTATCCTGCTGTTAATAAATTCCTTCAGGGCATTGAAGTCAGAGACACATCGTTTGGGGATACGCAGAAACACCGTTTGCGAAAAAAACTCCACGTCGTTTGGCCTTTCCACTGCCCGGGTAACCGCCTTCCATTCAAGCCGTATCCCGTTTGTATTGCCGGGGGTTCTGATCTGTATACCGAAATCTGTGAATGCAACCGATATTCTGCTTTGGGGGAAATGATCGTATAATTTTCCCGCCCGCATCCTTGATCCGAAAAATTGAAACCCAAACAATCCGCCGTTTATAAGAATGTAAATTGCAATTCCTATCCCTAAGTTATACAGCAGACCGAACATCAATGCGGCAATCATGGACATGATGCTGTAATACGGAAGTATCTTCATATACGACCGAAGGGCGGTGTCAGAAGCCATTTTTACAATCTCTTCCTTGGTGTAATCCACCTCGATACGAATGGCGGCTTCTTCCTCCCATGCCGTCTGATCGGCTTCGGTCTCCGATGGGGTTATATGCTGGGTCGCTGTCGGAATCAGTCTGGCATTAATTTTTTGCCGCGTCGGCGGAACAGCCGAAAAAATGACTTTCCGAAATAATTCTGCATCCTGCTGGGTAATACATCGGGCAGGAATTACAATTGCCGGCGTTTGCTTCGACAGCAGAACCATCATGTCATGGGACTCAATATATACGGTTTCATTTGAGAGGTTCATACTTACAGATGCACGGGAGCTTTGCTTTTCTATCCGGAAGGGGTACACCTTTATCAACCCGTAATAGGACTGGCCATCCATCCGGCTCCGATCATAGGAGCGCTCGGCAGAACGACGAACATGTGCCTTGGCTCCAAACATCAGCATACAGCCTGCTCCGAAAATAAAAATCAGCAGCAGAACCAAAACGGGATCAACTTTTCTATATACGTAAATCTCGCTTAAAAGCATCATTAGGCTGATTGCACCCAGAACCACATTGAGCACCAGCTGTCCCTTGCGAATCTTTAACAGCCCGTTTACGGTTGATACGATCATATTAAAACGGACAAATTCTTCCCGAGAAATGTCAACCGGAAATGACATCAGCCATTCAGACGCTGCTTGTTCGGGAGCCTCCTCTGGTGCCGGCTGGTCTTGTATCTGATTTTGTTCTTCAATTTTTTCATCCGGTTGATTGAGATTATCCATTTCATGATCACCCTCTTCCATTATTTGAATCACTTAATTTTTGCCGACGGCGCATTCTTTTTAAGCATATTCCGCAAACTTTCTTGAACTTCGGCCGACATTAAGCGTTTCGGAATCGCCATGCTCAGCTCCCGCCCGATTTCCATGATATATAATCCCGGCGTCTCACTCCACCTTGTCAGCATGGAAAGCGGAATATCGCCTTTTAAACGACCGTTTTGTATCTTTACTCTGTCATCCTCAAACACATAGGTTGTGGCAAAATGCAGGTCTTCCTTTTCGATAAATTCACGGGCGGCGGCGCCTTTGTCAAAAACCGGAGCAATCAAACCGTCATAGCAAGCAAACAAAATCCCCAGTACAATGAAACAAGCGGCAGCCGGGACAGAAAGAGAGATATATCTGCCGAAAAAGATGCCCGCCATGCCCAATATAATAAAAACAGCCGCTGCACCGTTCAGAAGCGGCGCAACGTGGGAACGCAGCTTCTGCTTTTTCAAAGCCTCGGCTTCACTATACTCCTCTTTTGTTACAAGAACGCTGAGATATATTGTTGATGTCTGTTTAGGTTGATCCATTTACTCAGCTCCATAAACTCAATTAGGCAATTAAAATCAGAATCCCCGGATAGAGCAGAGCCCTATCCCTACAAAGATATATAGATTATGCCTAGCGGTTAGAGGTTCTGCCCCTCTGACGGTATCGCAATTCAACTGCCCACACTCAAAAAATCCAGCTTTTCATTACTTTTCGGCGGCGGGCAAAAACCAGACGGATAAAAGAGATTACTTGATCCCATTGTTCCTGCGGAATACAACGCTTGGGGATGACCAGCAGACGTTCCCGGTCTTTAATCAAAACAAAAAGTCGGGGGGTTTCAATACATCCTGCCATCCGTGCATAAGAGTCGTTAAGCGTCAGGTTGTGGGTTTCGGTCAACGCATAATCGGCATAAAGCTGTATGGTGGGATTTTGCATCAATGTCTGATACGTCCGGTAGGATTTCGCAGCCCTTCTTTTAAGAGCAGCCGGAAGTATGTAAAAATAGATAACAAGAAGAATAGGACAGCAAACGCAAAGAAAAAGGGGGAAAAACACCGAATGATAGTTGCTCTGGAACCAGTTCAGCATCCTGAGACCGAAAAACAGCAGTCCGGCGGCCACCAGAACCACAAAAGGAAGCGGTTGTAAATAACCGCCCTGTCTTTCTGCGAGAAGGGATGCCTCGACGTACTCCTCGGGCGTGAGGTCAATCACCATATCTGCTTTGGGCGTATTTTGATATGCCATAAGCCCCCAACCTCTCTTTTCTCAACCATAGGTATAAACCATCAAACATCCAGGTTGTTCACATATTTCGCATTCTTTTCAATAAATTCACGGCGCGGCTCTACCTTATCGCCCATCAAGACGGTAAAGGTTTCATCCGTAGCGGTCAAGTCATCCAGCTCGACTTTCATCATGGTGCGGAAAGCAGGATTCATGGTGGTTTCCCAAAGCTGTTCGGGATCCATTTCACCAAGACCTTTGTAACGCTGTATATCAGCATTGCCGCCTAGCTCTTCATTATATTTATCCCGTTCCTGATCTGAAAAGGCATAACGATGCTGTTTGCCCTTGGATACCTTGAAAAGCGGGGGCTGTGCAATATATACATGCCCCTCGTCCACAAGCGGCCGCATATAACGAAAGAAAAAGGTAAGCAAAAGGGTTCGGATGTGTGCGCCGTCTACGTCGGCGTCCGCCATTATGATAACCTTGCCATAACGCAGCTTGGAGACGTCGAAATCGTCGCCGATGCCGCATCCGAGAGCCACCACCACCGGAATCAGCTTTTCATTTCCGTAAACCTTATCAATTCGCGCTTTTTCAACGTTGAGCATCTTTCCCCAAAGAGGAAGAATGGCCTGAAAGTTTCGGTCTCGCCCCTGAATGGCAGAGCCTCCTGCCGAATCTCCCTCAACGATGTACAGCTCGGTGCGCTCGGCATCGGTCCAGATACAGTCGGCAAGCTTTTCGGGCATACGGGTAGACGCCAGCCCGCTTTTTTTACGAGCAAGCTCCCTTGCCCGCTGGGCGGCTTCCCTAACCCGGGATGCGTTAATCGACTTTTCGAGAATTGCCTTTGCTACCTGGGGATTTTCCTCGAGGAAAGGAACCAGCTTTTCATTCAAGAGGGTGTTAACCAGCGAGCCCATTGAGGTGTTCCCGAGCTTTGCTTTGGTCTGCCCCTCAAACTGGGCATCCTTCAGCTTGACGCTAATCACGGCGGTAATCCCTTCGCGAACGTCGTCTCCCTTCAGGCTGCTGTCGTTATCCTTCAGCATATTGTGTTTTCTAGCGTAGTCATTGAATATCCTGGTGATGGCGGTTTTAAAGCTGGTTTCATGGGTACCGCCGTCAACCGTATGGATGTTGTTTGCAAAAGAAACGATATTTTCGTTGTAGCTGTCGTTATATTGCATTGCGACTTCGGCGATAGAGTCCCCATCGATAATTGAGAGGTGAATGACTTGGGGATGCAGTCGGTTATAGCCGCGGGCTTTATTCATAAACTCCACAAAGGAGGAGATACCGCCCTCATAGCAGTATTCCTCCCGAATCGGGGCGTTCTCGTCTCGAAGGTCGTTTAAGGTAATTTTGAGTCCGGCATTCAGGAAGGCCTGTTCACGAAGCCGCTTTTGAAGGACATCAAATTCGTATTCGGTGGTTTCGTCGAAAATCTGCGGATCGGATTTAAACCGAATGAGGGTTCCGTCCTGCTGAGATTCGCCGATTACGGTGAGTTCTGTAACCGCCTTACCACGCTCAAAACGCTGGTGATATACCTTGCCTTCCCGAGAAATCTCAACCTCCAGCCATTCAGACAGCGCATTTACGACAGACGAACCCACGCCGTGCAAACCGCCCGACACCTTATAACCGCTGCCGCCGAACTTGCCGCCTGCGTGCAGGACGGTGAGTACCACAGTAACAGCGGGAATTCCCTGATTTTCGTTTATGCCCACCGGAATTCCGCGTCCGTTGTCACGAACCGAAATAATGTTTTCCGGAAGAATATCCACGTCAATATTGGTGCAATATCCCGCCAACGCCTCGTCAATCGAATTGTCGACGATTTCATACACCAGGTGATGCAGCCCTTTGGGCCCGGTTGAGCCGATATACATACCCGGTCTTTTCCGGACTGCTTCCAACCCCTCCAAAACCTGTATTTGGCTTTCATCATAAGTGGGTGTACCCGGATGATTTACGCCATTGTCAAATTCGGTTTCCATGGACAATACCTCCGTATATTCATTGTCATAGTTGAGATCAATCTTGCATAGATATTATTTATCTGAAGCTTCCCTGTTTTTCCGGCAGGATGTTGGACAAGCTTTTTATAAATTCTGCCCTTCGGCGCAGTGTGGCCGAAGATATCTGTGAAATATATACCGTTTCGGTTCCTTCCCTGTCCACACAAACCACATAGGTCTTGGGAAGATCATCCGAAACATTAAAAACGCGTCCGCCCTTTTGAGCATCAGCAAGAAACTGTCTTGAATGTTTTGAAATTGTTGACTTATCCATATCAAAAATGCCGATTATATCACTCTGTCTTACTACCGTTTCCTGTCCGAGATGAAGATACACCGCTATTCTCCTTTCGGAATCTGATGGCTGATACGCCCTTGTTCCACGTGAAATACCTTTCCGCCCGTCAGCCTTAAAACCGGAGAGGGATCACAGCATGTCAGAAACACCTGCCAGCCGCTGATATGATTCAGAACATAATCCTGTCTGGAGGTGTCAAGCTCGCTCATTACGTCATCAAGCAAGGCGACCGGTTGCTCCCCCGTTACTTCACGAAGCACCGAGGCTTCCGCCAGTTTTAATGCAAGCACCGCAGAACGCTGTTGTCCTTGAGAAGCAAAGGAACGTGCTGACTGACCTTCTATTTCAACCATGATATCATCCCGATGGGGGCCGACGGTTGAGAAGCCCGCCGCAATATCGTTGGGTGCGCTTTGCTCCAGCAAAAGCAAAAGCTGTTTATATGCCTCCTTGTAACCGGTGGTTTCATCCCCCGTCTGGGAGCAATAGCGAAGGGAGAAGCTTTCTCCGCCTCCCGAAATGCCCGAATAGATTTCCTTTGTAGCGGGAGCCAGCCTTCTGATATATGCGGTTCTGGCGGTAAAAACCTGTGCGCCTGTCAGCGCAAGCTGCTCGTCCCATATTTTTAGGTCTTGCACAGAGCCGCCTTTTCTAATGGTTTTCAGCAGCGCATTTCTTTGAAACAGCGCACGATGAAAATCCGAAAGGATCCGAATATAGCCCGGTCTTAACTGACAGTAAGCCGCATCAAGAAATTTGCGGCGTCCTTCAGGACCATCCTTAATCAAAGAGAGATGCACAGGAGAAAAAACAACCGCACAGAAGTGGCCGGCAAGCTTTGATGCCGAGGAAAGAGGGATGCCTCCGAGTGAAGCAGATTTCCTTCTATTAATCAGAATTTCGGCCTGCTGTGTTCGCTCTTCTGCAAAAAAATCAAGTGTAAGCCTTGCCTCATCCTGTCCAAACGCCACTGTCTCGGTGTCTTTTGCACCTCTGAAACTCCGTCCGCCGGTAAAAAACCACAGCGCTTCCAATAAATTGGTTTTTCCCTGCGCATTCCTGCCATATAATATATTCACATCCGGGACCGGCTCTATGGTGCCTGTCACCAGATTGCGGAAGCCATTAAATCCTAGCTGGGAGACGATCAAAGTGAAAACCCGTCCTTCCTCCGCGCTATTCCGAGCCGACGTTGATTGTCTTTTCTTCTCCGATTCCGACATTATCTCCCGGTCTCAGCTTTTTGCCCCGTTGGAAACAAACTTCGCCATTCACGGTTATTCGGCCGCTCTGAATCCATGTTTTCGCCTGGCCGCCAGAGGGAACTTCCCCGGTTAGCTTTAAGAATGCATCCAGACGAATAAACTCGGTCGAAATGGTTACGGTATTTGTTTTCATCGTTTCAGCCTCACCGGAAGAACCAGAAAAAGAAAGGAATCTCCTTGTGCAGGGAGTATCTTCATGGGTGACAGCGCTCCGTTTAGCTCAATGCGTACCTCGTCGGTTTCAGTGTTTTTTAGTGCCTCAAGAAGAAACCTGCTGTTAAATCCCATTTCCTCGGTGTTTCCTTCAATTTCAGCCGCAATAAAATCACAGGCACTGCCCAGAGGTGTTGTACAGGACAGAATAATCTGTTCGTCCCGAAAATCACATATAAGCGGGGATTTTATGCGGTCATTAATCACCAGGGACGCACGTTCTACAGCGCCGATCAGCTCCCGGGTTTTTACCTTTATGCTGGTTGAAACCTGTTGGGGTATGGCTTTGTTATAAGGCAGAAACTCTCCGTCAAGAAGACGGGAAATCACGGCGTATCCATCGATTTCAAGAACAACATGGCGCCTTCCGACTGCCAAAGACATGGGGGTTTCTTCTTCTGATAAAAGCTTTAATACCTCCCCCAGCGTTTTACCGGGAATCACAAACTGGAGGGATTCTTGGCTTTGTATCTGTTCGCATCGCATGGCAAGACGGGAACCGTCTACCGATACCAGTCGCAGCATATTATTTTCTAATTCAAATTGGATTCCTGTGTGAACCGGACGGTTGTCGGTTTGTGCCACTGCGAACAGCGTTTGACGGATCATGCTTTTCATTGTGTTTTGAGGGATGGTAAACCCGACGCCGTCGCTAACCGCCGGGATTTCGGGATATTCACTGGCCGAGATGCCCATAATCGTAAATTCCGATTTACCGCATCGAATTGTGGTTGCAAGCTTTTCATCCACAGAGACGAAAACAGATTCATCGGGAAGCCTTCTTACAATATCTCCGAAAAGACGGGCGCTAAGGACAATTGATCCGGGTTCCCGCACATCCGCCTCAATGTTTGTGGTAATACCCATATCAAGATCGTATCCGGCCAGAGAAAGAGAGGTTCCTGCCGCGTTCAGCAAGATACCCTCAAGAGCAGGTAAGGTTGATTTTCCGGAAACAGCATGTCCCACGTTTCCGACAGCATCAACCAAAGCTTGCTTATTGCAGTAAAAATTCATGTTATAACAATCCTTTCTTACAGTAGTCTATAGTAGGCACTGTTGAAATGGTGGAAAAGTGTCGTTTTTGGCTTGGGTGTTAAAAAACTTGTTTTTTGCATTGTGAAGTTGCAGTCGATACTTTTGGTGAGATTGTGAAAAGAAATAAATCTGTTCACATTGGTGTTAAAAGATGTCGGTCGAAAGGGGAAAACCCGGTGAAAAATTCATGATTCCTCGATTTTCCCGTTTAAACTATTTTCAACAAACGGCGTTAATAATGTCGAAAACCTTGTTTTATCAGCCGTTATGTAGTGAAGTCAATGTTTGAAAGCGGTTTAAAAGTCATAATTCTCATTTTGCGCTGATGTTTTTTATAATGTCCATAACCATTCCCTTAAAGGAAAGATCCTTTTCCATTCGTGACTCGACTTTTTGAATGGCATATACAACGGTGGAGTGGTCACGCGCCCCGAATTCCTGACCGACCGCCTTCATGGGAAGACCGGTAATGTCCCTGACAACATAAATTGCCACCTGCCGTGCCTGGGAAATCGGTGACGAGCGCTTGGATGAACAGATATCGTCAGGGGATACATTCAGGGTACGGGACACCTCGTTGATAATTCGTTCCACCGTAATTGGGACCGGCTGAAGGTCGTTTTTTATATCACGGATGGCGTTCTGCGCCGTGATAATCGATGGTTGGTCGCCTCCCAGCAGGAACTGTGCGCGCATCCGCTTGACCGCACCCTCAAGCTGACGGACGTTGTTTTTAAGCTGTGCCGCAATATATTCCGCCACATTGTCGCTGATGGCAAAGTCCAACAGCTGTGCCTTTCTTTTGACGATGGCAATTCTTGTCTCAATATCGGGGGGCTGAATATCGGCAAGCAGTCCCATTTCAAACCGTGTGCGCAGCCTTTCCTCCAGCGTAGCAATTTCCTTTGGCGGACGGTCCGATGTCAGAACAATCTGTTTATTTGCCTGATGCAGTGTATCAAAGGTATGGAAGAACTCTTCCTGTGTCGAAACCTTGCCGGCAATAAACTGAATGTCGTCCACCAAAAGTACATCCACCTGACGGTATTTTGCCCGAAATTCCGGGGTTGTTCCGGTTCCGATGGCTTCAATCAGCTCATTTGCGATATATTCGCCTTTTGTGTATATAATTTTCACCGAAGGAGTATTTTTGCGGATTTCATTGCATATGGCATAAAGAAGATGGGTTTTGCCGAGTCCTGATCCACCGTAAATAAACAGGGGGTTGTAATATCCCGCCGGCTTACTTGCGACCGCCTGAGAGGCGGCATGTGCAAATTTATTAGAGGAACCAACAATAAAATTTTCAAAAGAATACTCATAGTCCGAATTTTTTTGGCCAAAAAGATTTCCAGGATCGGAGGGCTCGTCAAAAGCAATGGAATCATCCGAGCCGGAATCCTCCTCTGATATGATTTTCAGCCCCAGGGGAATACCGAGAACGTGGGTGAATGCCTCGCATAATTTTGAGGAATAATGTTCACTTATAATCTTTCTTTGGAAATTTGTATTAACATGGACGATGACATCCCCATCTTCAATTGCATGGGGTTCGAGACAGCTGATCCAGACATTGTAAGCAACCTCGCTGATATCATCCTGTTTGCGAAGATAATCGAGAATGCCCGACCAGGCTTCCTTAATGGTTTCCATCTATAAAACTCCTTAACAATGATAATTGCTAAACAACTGTCCGAAAAGTTACCTGCGTAACTTGTTTTCGACCTTGGTGTCGAGTCGCGAAAATATATTTTATCACAAAATCTTTGTTTATGGAATAAGCGTAGGACATTTAAATAGCAAATCCAAAAAGCCTGAATCGTACCCCCGTCTCCAAGGAGAAACAGGATTACGATCAATTGAAATACATCACTACTAATTGTAACACGAAATCGCTTTTATTTCAATCGATTAAGCCCATTAATTTCTATTATATTATATACTATACAACAAATAAACGAAAAATATATTGACTTTTCCCCGTCTGTGGGTATATAATGAAAACTCGCAGAGAGATGGTCTGTAAACAACTCTGCCTGCAAGGTACGGTCTGCACCCAGACTGTGCGCAGACTGACCGAAGGAGGGATGACGATGCTTCGTACCTATCAGCCAAAGAAAAGGCACCGTAAAAAGGAACACGGGTTCCGCAAGAGAATGGCAACTGCCAATGGCCGCAAGGTGCTCGCTCGCAGAAGAGCCAAAGGAAGAAAGCGTCTCACCTATTAAAAAGGGCCACCATCGTGTGGCTTTTTTTAGTATGAACTTTCCGGGTTTTATCCCGGGTTGTCTGCTACGGAGAAACTTCATTTTTCTTTTGCACCATTTTAATAAGGAAACGGGATGACCATGGCACGATTTGCAGTTCTTAACCGCAACGGGGATTTTCGCGCCCTTTATCATCGCGGAAAAACGCGGGTTAATGCCGTGTTGGTCACCTATGTGCGAAAAAACCGCCTTGGTGTTCCCCGTGTCGGAATTACAACAGGAAAAAAAATAGGAGGCGCTGTGCAGCGCAATCGATGCCGCCGGATTATTCGGGAGGCTTACCGTTCTCTTTTGCCGGGCATAAAAGGCGGATGGGATATGGTTTTTGTGGCTCGGCAGCGGACCCTTGACGTAAAAAGCAACCAAATCAAACGGGTTATGGAGAAGCAGTTAATTTCCTTGGGTGTCCTAAAGCCATGAAAAAGATGATTATCGGGATGATTCGGGTTTATCAAAAACGAATTTCCTCAAAAACCCCGCCGTCCTGCAGATTTCTGCCCACCTGTTCCGCCTATGCCATAGAGGCAATCCAGCGATTTGGGGTATTCCGCGGCGGGGCACTGGCGATATGGAGGATTCTTCGCTGCAATCCTTTGGGGAAACCGGGATATGACCCGGTTCCCGAAAAGAAACCCAAGAATAGAAAAAAATAAGGCAATTTCAACCACCCTCGGCTTTCAGCCGGCCGTTTAAAAGCAAAGGTTGAGACAATAATAATGTAGCATTGTGGACAGGACGATGAATTTCGGATAAAACAGCTCCCGGTTTTGTCTGATGCTTTCATAAAAAGGACAAACAATGGAGGAGACTTTTAATGTTATTTGGGCTTGATCAGATACTTGCAGTTCCGTTGGGGTATCTCTTATGGTTTATTTACCGATTTGTCGGAAACTATTTTGTTGCTATTTTCCTTTTAACTCTTCTTGTGCGGGCGGCTTCTTTTCCCCTTGCACTTAAATCACAGAAAATGCAGGCGGATCGTGCCCGTCTGGCCCCCCGCCTCGAACGGATACAAAAGAAATACGCGCAGGACAAGAAAAAGCTGCAGGAAAAGCAGATGGCTCTTTATGAAAAAGAGGGAGTCAGTCTTACCGGAGGCTGTCTGCCTATGGTCATTCAGATGGTGGTCTTATTCGGAATTATTGCCGTTATCTATGCCCCGCTGACCCACCTTTCCCGTATTCCCACCCCGGTAATCAATGCAAGCCTTAGTGCAGTGGCACAGCCCACAAAGCAAGTGGACGGGAAAACAGTTGATATCAAAACCGAGAACAAGCTTTCCAGCCAAGACAGAAAAGGGTATTATAAAGAACTAAGACTGCTGATGGTGGCAAAAGAAAACAAAAATGAGATTATTACAAGCATTAATAAGCTTGATGATAATGTGCTTAAAGGTAGCTCGGCCGAGCAATACTATGATAAAATGAAGAATGTTCGCAATAATTTTAACTTTTTCGGAAAAACCTTGCTTGAACAGCCCTGGAATAGCAAGGGGTTTGGCGGAATCAATGTTTTGTGGATTATTCCTCTGTTTTCATGGCTGACCGCCTTTGCCTCCAGTTTTCTGTCAATGAAATTTATGAATGTGGCGCAAAGCGGGGCAAATCAGCCGGGACAGGGCTGCCA
>DHOG01000104.1:22066-39480 GCA_002410715.1 Ruminococcaceae bacterium UBA5396
AGCTGCCAAAACAACACCATGCTGCTGGTTATGCCGCTGTTCTCACTGTTCATTGCATTTACCGTTCCCGGCGGCGTCGGTATTTACTGGATAAGCTCCAACATTATTGCTGTAGTCCAAACATTTATTCTTAACAAAATCTATAATCCTGCCAAAATACGCGCCCAGGCGGAACAGGAATATCAGGAGCGCCGCCGTCAGAAGCGGGAGGATAAAAAGCGTCTTGCAGAAGCCCGCGCCAGAGAAAATGCCGAGTTGAACGCCATGAACCAAAAAAGCGGCAAAGGAAAAAAACAATCAAAGAGAGCACCTGCCTCCCAAAATTCAGGTAAAAAGAAGGCGGAGGATGCCGCAGCCGATCAGACCGATAAACCGGATGGTGTGGAGAATGAAGAGAGCGATGAAACGAACAGCCGCTCGTGAAAGGATGAAATCACTTGCTGAGGGAAGTAATCAAGGAAGCAGAGACGATTGAAGAAGCGAAAATGCAGGCAGCTGTAGAGTTGGAAATGCCTGCCGGAGAGCTGCAGTTTGAAATTTTGCAGATGCCCCAAAAAAAGAGGCTTGGCTTATTCGGCGGATGTCCCGCACAGGTTCGCGCTTATTATGAAATCACCCCCGCCCGCCGCGCAGCCGCCTATCTTCGTGAAATCCTGGTTGGCATGGGTGCCCAAACCCCCCAAATAATCATACGGGAAGAGGAAAATGGCTGTGTGCTCAACCTGGAGGGAGAGGATCTCGGCTTTATCATCGGCCGCAGAGGCGAAACGCTGGACGCCATTCAATATTTAACTGGGCTGGTTGCCAACCGCGTCGACAATAGTTATTACAGAGTTACGATTGATATCGGCAACTACCGAGAAAAACGCGAGCAATCACTCCGGGGTCTTGCCCGCAAAATTGCGGGGCAGGCCACGCGTACAGGCCGCAAAACTACGCTTGAGCCCATGAATCCCTATGAACGCCGTATCATCCATACGGTTGTGCAGGAAATCAAGGGGGCTTCATCTTGGAGTATCGGGAGCGAACCCAACCGTCGTGTTGTGATTGGCCCTTCCGAGGATAATCCGATGGCAGGCCGCGCCGGACAATCCGCTGACCGGTCCAACCGCAGGCGACGGAGCGATCGGAAAGGCGACAAAGCAGGAAGCAATCAGCATGAACACAGCGCCGAAAGACCCGAACGTCCCCAAAGGTCCCAGCGTTCCGACACCATAGAGCGTCCCGAGCGCACGGTAAGGGAATTTATTCCCCGCAGCAATCCGCTGCCGACGGCGGACGGATCCACGCCCCCATCTAAAACCCAGTCGGAAAAGGAAGAATCCTCTATATTGTACGGACGGGTTGATTTATAATTTCAATAATTCCCCCATGCTGAAAAGCATGGGGGAATTATATTTTTGTTGGCTTTAGCCTGTTTTGACGCGTCTTGTACGCGTCAAAACAAAATTCGGTTTTATCAATCCTGTATCTATTTATATTATGTTTACCTAATGCTGCAAAATGCTACAACAAAAAAATCAGGTTATGAAAAGAAATAGTCATACCCGCATACATTTCGATTCCCTTTCATATACATTGGAATGGACAAAAAGAAGAATCAATCGAAAAGGTGTGAAGAATATGGTAATCTATACTGTCAGACGGGGAGACAGCCTTTATACGATTGGCAGGCAATTTGGGGTAACGGCGCAGAAACTTGCCCAAGACAACCAGATTCCCAATCCCGACCAGTTAGCCTTGGGACAAACCATTGTAATTGCAGTTGACAGCATCCGGCATACCATCGCGCCGGGGGAATCGTTATTTACCATTGCCCGCCGCTACGGCACAACCGTAGGCCAGATTCTGGAGGTCAACCCCGAAGTTACCAATCCTGCTGCGATTTATCCGGGACAGGTTATTATTGTTCCGGTGCCCGATCAAAAGCTGGGTTCAATTGACGTCAACGGTTATGCTTTCCCCACCATTACCCAAAACGTGCTTGCAGCCACCCTTCCCCATCTTACATACATCAGTCCGTTCAGCTATGAGGTGAGGCCGGACGGAAGCATTGCCCCCATCAACGACAATCAGATGATTGAGTCTGCAAGAGCGCAGAATGTTGCGCCTCTTATGGTAATTACCAATATTGAGGAGGGCGGCAGCTTCAGCAGCGACCTTGGGCGCACAATTCTCACCAATCAACAGGTGCAGACCACTTTGCTGAACAATGTTGTGCAAACCCTACAGGACAAAAATTACTACGGATTGGATATTGACTTTGAATATATTTATCCCGATGACCGAGAGGCCTATAACCGATTCTTACGCAGAGTGGTGGATCGTCTGCGCCCGCTTGGCTATACAGTTACCACCGCCCTGGCACCAAAAACCAGAGCCGACCAGCCCGGCCTTCTATATGAAGCGCATGACTATGCCTTCCACGGGGCAACCGTTGACCATGTGATTCTTATGACGTATGAATGGGGTTATACCTACAGTCCCCCTCGCGCTGTTGCTCCATTGAATCTGGTGGAGGAGGTGCTGCAATATGCGGTGACCGAGATTCCAAGCGAGAAAATTCTAATGGGGATACCAAATTACGGCTATAACTGGACACTTCCGTTTGTACAGGGATCGGCGGCGCAGACCATTTCTCACACTGCCGCCGTCAATCTGGCTTTGCGTGAAGGAGCCGAAATCCAATTCGACCAGGAAGCTCAGAGTCCCTTTTTTAACTATTATGATGATCAGGGACGGGAGCATGAAGTCTGGTTTGAGGATGCGCGCAGCATAGAAGCCAAGCTGGCGTTGGTTGATCAGTATAACCTCGGCGGGGTGAGCTACTGGACGGTAAACAGCTTTTTCCCGCAGAACTGGCTGGTATTGGAATCGATGTATAATGTAAATAAAGTGATATAAACAAGAAGGTGTTGCACTGCAACACCTTCTTGTTATGAATGTAACCACAGCCGTGGGCCGTCATATGGCAGGACCATGACGAATTTCTCCGTCGTAAAAATAGACCATGACATGGTGTAAGGGGTCGGTGACCGACAGCTGTTCACCCCCAATTTTGATGATTGTCCCGGGATATATGGTTCTTTTGCAGATGATTCTGCCGCATTCATTGGTTTCAATGGTATGATTCAACATCACAAGCTCGTGGTTTTCCTGGGTAAACCTTTTCGAAAGCACCTCAAGGCTATGCCGAGCTTCTTGAAGCGTCTCCTTTTTTTCGTTATCCAAACGCCCGGCGGTCTCAATCTGCTCAAGCAGCAAAATCAACCGTTCCAGCATTGAAATCTGTTTTTCCAAATCCGGGAGGTCTTTTATGAGCTCCTGCTGTCTTTCAACAATCTTGGGATCAACGCCAAGCTGCAAATAGGTTTTTACGCCGAAGGAAGTGCCGATATTGGGGGCAATCATATCGTTACCCACAACACAGCTACCTCCTGAAAACCTTGCGAACATACCGGTGATTTCAAGATTTTTTCCGCAGTGTATATCACTATTCATAATATATCCCGATCTTATGTTTCCTCTGACAGTAACGTTGCTGTTTTCAATAAACTTTCCATTAAAATCCCCTGAACAGGTAAGGACACTACCGTTTATCCCGCTCCGAAGAAGCATATTACCACCCGAAATCAGAGTCGCTGATTCAACAGAACCGTTTATTTCAATGCTGCCCTCGGCTTCAACCGAAAAACCCGACAAAACCATAC
The DNA here is from genome assembly GCA_002410715.1 of Ruminococcaceae bacterium UBA5396. GTDB lineage: Bacteria > Bacillota > Clostridia > Oscillospirales > Acutalibacteraceae > Avimonas. Next base: position 25,777 of record DHOG01000104.1, read on the forward strand.
CATTTATCACGATGTTGCCGATTACCTTGATGTTTCCTGTGGAATGGTCGACATCCCCGTTTACGTAGTATGTTTCATTGACATGGATGGCGCCCCCTATAAAATCGGCATGGCCGTTTTTGGTTGCAATAATCTGGGTGCCCTGCTCGATTAACTCGGTGTTCCTGCCGATAAGATAAGGTGCCGCCCTTCCTTTTATAGGCAGGCGCTTTTCTCCGGTCACCGAAATTCCCTCCACCCCATCGGTGGGAAGTGTGATTTTACACAGCGCCTGTCCCTTTTCCACATTGTTAACAATCCCGAGATCCTGAAAATCCACCGTTCCGTCGGCTCTCACCTTGGGTTTAAAATCTTTACTCGTATTAAACAAAATCTCATAGGCGCCGTCTGTTCCGTTTATTTCCTTTTTCCCTTCGGCGATCCGAATCTTCCGCCGATAGCAGGGCTTTTCCTCCAGCTCTTGCAGCTTTTTGCGGTTTATTCCGTAAGTAACACCCTCTATATCAAGTGCGGCTTCCATCAAAGCTACCGTCGGCGCGGCACCCCCGTTTTCCGGCGGGTCAATATTGACAAATGCCGCAAGCCGGTCGCCGGATATAGAAACATGAACCACACAGTCAACGGGCTCCGGAACAGGCTCGGTTTCCGAAGAAGGCTGCGGTATCTCGAGATTTTCCACTTTCTTTATATCCATATAATCAATCCTTTTACACATCATTCTGCTATGCAGACCCCAAAAGTTACTCCGCATTAATTATATCGGCAATCGCTGTGAGAATATAATGTTTTGTCACCCTTCTTTCACAAGGCGGATACTGTAAAATATGAACAATTATAAAATTTGACTGTCAAACTATTTACTTTGGCAATCAAATAATCTATAATGGGTTTTACTTTCAGAAAAGGAGATTATAATTATGACATTCGACACGGTTAAGGAAGTTATATTGGATTGCCTGAAATGCAATGAAGCGGATATTGTTCCCGAGGCACGGCTTACGGCTGATCTTGGCGCCGATTCTCTTGACGGCGTGGATCTTATTATGGCAATGGAGGATAAGTTCGACATGACCTTCCCTGAGGATGCCGCAGTAAATATGAGAACCGTCGGCGATATCGTTGCATATATTGAGAATGCCGGAAAATAGTAGACATGCCTAATGTACCGTTACGGCGTAAACGAACGCCGTAGCGTTCTTTTACACCGTATCCTTTGATTGTCAAAGTAAAGGAGGCCGGCAAATATGGAATTTGCTGAAATAAAACAGCTGATGCGGGAGTTTTCCGATTTGCCCATTACCAAGCTGGATTTGGAATGGGATAAGCTGAAAATTTCCCTCGAAAAACAGGTTGCGGGAGCTGTGCAGACGGTAGACCAGCCTGTAACCTGTCAACCGATTACGGTGGTTAACCAGCCCCCGGCAGTTGTGTTGTCAGACGAGGATGATTGTAAAGCAAGAGCAAATGAAACAGCGGTATGCTCACCGGTAGTAGGCGTGTATTATTCCACACCCTCTCCTGACGCCGCCCCCTTTGTACAGGTCGGACAGAGCGTAAAAAAAGGGCAGACGCTTTGCATTGTCGAAGCAATGAAGATGATGAATGAAATTCCGGCACCCGTTTCGGGAAAAATCACCCGCATTCTTGCAAACCCGGAAGAGGCGGTTGAATTCAACCAGCCCCTGATGTTTATACAGGCAGATGAATAATCTGTTGACGGTTGTAATAACGAATCTCAAGAATAAAAATCGATAAAATAAAGCGATGCATTCTTTAAGAAGAATGCGTCCTGAGCGATAATTTTATCGCCACTTTTATTTGAGATTCGTATTAGTTTAGCAGAAAGGAAAGGCAGTCCTATGTTCCGAAAAGTACTGGTTGCCAACCGCGGAGAAATTGCGGTGCGTATTATCCGTTCCTGCAGGGAAATGGGGATTGAAACCGTGGCGGTCTTTTCCACACCCGACCGCGACGCACTGCATGCCCAGCTTGCCGATGAAGCCATATGTGTAGGGCCTGCCAAGGCACAGGACAGCTATCTCAATATTAAAAACATTCTGTCTGCCGCCATTGTTACCGGCTGTGACGCCGTCCATCCCGGATTCGGATTCCTGAGCGAAAACCCATGCTTTGCCGAGCTGGTGAGTAAATGCGGACTTGCATTTATCGGACCGGACGGAGATGTAATCCGCGCCATGGGAAACAAGTCGGAAGCCCGCCGCAGGATGATTGAGTGCGGCGTTCCCGTCGTACCCGGCTCGAAAGGCGGAGTGGGTTCGGTTGAACAGGGATTAAAGGCTGCAGCCAAAATCGGTTATCCCGTCCTCATCAAAGCAAGCGCGGGCGGTGGCGGCCGCGGAATGCGTAAAGCCTTCTCTCCCAAGGAGTTCGCCTCGGCATTTACCACTGCCAAAGCCGAAGCAAAGGCCTGCTTCGGGGATGACGAGGTCTATGTTGAAAAGCTGATCTTGCAGCCCCGGCATATCGAATTTCAGATTCTGGCGGACAACCGCGGAAATGTCATTCATCTGGGCGAGCGGGACTGTTCGATTCAAAGACGCAACCAAAAAATGATTGAGGAATCCCCCTCCCGCGCGTTGAATTCCGAATTGCGTGAGGCGATGGGGGCACACGCAGTCCAGGCGGCACGGGCCGCCGGATACCGCAACGCCGGCACAGTGGAATTTGTGCTGGACAAGGACGGAAACTATTATTTCATTGAAATGAACACCCGGGTACAGGTAGAGCATCCTGTTACAGAAATGGTGACCGGTGTGGACATTATTCGGGAACAGATACGGATTGCCGCAGATCTGCCCCTTTCCATACGCCAAGAGGATGTGGAAATCCGAGGCGTTTCGATTGAATGCAGAATCAATGCCGAAAATCCCCGTGAGGGCTTCCGCCCCTCACCCGGTCAAGTAAGCGGGCTTCATATTCCCGGTGGACCGGGGGTTCGGGTTGATACCGCCCTCTATCCGGGCTGCACCATTTCTCCCCATTACGACAGCATGATTGCCAAGTTGATTGTCCATGGCCATACCCGATCCGATGCCATACGCCGCATGAGGCGGGTATTGGAAGAATTCCTGATCCAAGGTGTTGACACCAATGTAGAGCTTCAATACTTGATTTTGCATCATAAGGATTTCGTTAAAGGGCAGTTTGATACCGGATTTATGGAAAAAAACCTGGATCAGCTGATAGCAGAAGCATAAAGAGTTGAAGGTATTCTTTCAACCTAAAGTGAGCCATATGTTAACGAACTATATTCCTGATATGTCAGAAAGGATTGACACCCAACATGATACCCCTGTTTCAAGAACGCCGCCAGAGGCTGACGCGGTTCAAGGCATTGCGCCCAAGGCCGATAAAACGCACAGCTTCTGCGCCGGAGGGGCTCTTTACCCGCTGCCCTGATTGTAAGCAGGATTTTCTGTCCGATCAGGTTGCCGCAAATTTTTATGTCTGTCCCGGCTGCGGTTATCATATAAAGCTTACCGCCCAGGGACGACTTAAAATGATTGCCGACAAAGGCAGTATCCGTGAGCTTAATGCCGGCCTGTATACAACCGAAAATCTGGACTTTCCCGGCTATTCCGAAAAACTGACTTCATTGCAAGCCTCAACCGGACTGAAAGAGGCGGTTATCACAGGTGTTTGCACCGTTGAAGGACAAAGCACGGTAATTGCTGTCATGGACAGCCGCTTTTTGATGGGCAGTATGGGCAGTGTTGTGGGCGAAAAGGTTTCCCGTGCAGTAGAATACGCAACAAAAAGGCGGCTGCCGATTATAATATTTACCGCTTCGGGGGGAGCCAGAATGCAGGAAGGCATTGTATCGCTGATGCAGATGGCAAAAACCAGCAACGCCTTGGCAAGACATCACAAGGCCGGCCTTTTATATATTTCCTGCCTCACCCACCCCACAACCGGCGGCGTGACCGCAAGCTTCGCTTCACTGGGCGATATTATTCTGGCCGAGCCGCGCGCCCTCATCGGATTTGCTGGTCCCCGGGTAATCGAGCAAACCATAAGACAGACTCTGCCGGAAGGCTTTCAGCGTGCCGAGTTTTTGCTGGAGCATGGATTTGTGGATCAGATTGTTGAGCGGCATGCGCTTCGCAGTACACTGGGCAGCCTTTTACGACTTCACGCCCCCTCGTCAAAAAGCTTTCACAAATAATATAAGCTGTAGGAAGTAGAACGAGTAACATTTGATTAACCCCATTCAGTAATCGACATGTGGAAAGGTATTGGTTTTTATGTCTTTGCAGGAAGCGGAGGATCGTATCCGTCAGCTGGATGCCGAGATTTCTGACACCGACGATAAGGAACGCCGCAAAAAGCTGCAGCACGAGAAAAACAGCCTGTTGGCCGAAGCATACGGAAGCATCAGCAGCTACGACCGGGTTTATCTCGCGCGAAAAAGCACCCGTCCCGGCGTTCGTGATTATATAGACCGCATATTTACCGACTTTTTTGAAATGCATGGTGACCGGCTTATGCGGGATGATCCCGCCATCATCGGCGGGATTGCAAGTCTGGACGGCTTGTCGGTCACCGTAATTGGACATCTGAAGGGTAAAACACTTGATGAAAACCTAAAATGTAATTTCGGGATGCCCAATCCCGAGGGCTACCGCAAAGCGCTGCGGCTGATGAAGCAAGCCGAAAAGTTCCGCCGTCCCATTATTTCATTTATTGATACCCCCGGCGCATATCCGGGCCTTGAATCCGAGATGCACGGACAGGGCGAGGCAATTGCCCGCAATCTCATGGAGATGGGAACACTGACCGTGCCGATTATCTCTGTTGTAATCGGTGAGGGCGGCAGCGGCGGCGCTTTGGCGCTGTCGGTTGCCGATCGCATTTGGATGCTGGAAAACTCGGTATATTCGATCTTATCCCCCGAGGGCTTTGCGTCCATCCTGTGGAAGGATGCTTCACGAGCGCGAGAGGCGGCAGATTTGATGAAGCTCACGGCTTATGATTTATACGATCGGGGGATTGTTGACCGATTGTTCGGCGAGCCGGCAGCAGGACTCAATGAAAAGTCTCGGTCGATTTATGAGAGAATGAAGAATGCGCTGCTCCAAGAGCTTTCGGTTTTGATGAAACTCAGCGGACGCAGCCTTGTTGAGCAACGATATAAAAAATATCGGGGCATCGGCGACTGCTCGCCTAAGTAAGGACGCGGAAAGGGACAATTATATGAACGGCATTACAATCTGTGGAACAGGCTCGGCGGTTCCTGAAAATATCATGACCAATGAGGATTTAACAAAGCTGGTGGATACCAATGATGAATGGATTTCCAGTCGTACAGGCATAAAAAGCCGCCGCATCGCAACCACCGAAACAACCACCGGATTGGCGGCGGCGGCTGCCAGGCAGGCAATCCAAAACAGCGGGATTCGCCCTCAGGATATCGGACTGCTGATTGTCGCCACCTTTACTCCCGATAACTTTACGCCTTCGGTTGCCTGTATGGTGCAAAGAGAGCTTGGTCTGAATGACGTTAGCATGGCGGCATTTGACCTCAACGCAGCCTGCAGCGGATTTATCTATTCGCTGGTTGCAGCGGGCGGAATGCTTGCATCCATGCCGGAGAAATACGGGCTTGTAATCGGCGCAGAGGTGGTGTCCCGCACCATCGATTATACCGACCGTGGCACCTGTATTCTTTTTGGCGATGGTGCGGGAGCGGCAGTAATAAAGCACAAGGGGAACGCACGCCTGTTTGGCTATCTTGATGCCAAAGGCGATGATGAGATCCTATGTGCTAAGAGTGCCGACAAAACAGCCTATATGCCCCAAAAGCTGTCCATGAACGGACGGGACGTTTACCAGTTTGCAGTCGAGATTGTGCCTCGCTGTATTCAGAATGTTTTGGATCAGGCAGACTGTACCCTTGACGACATCCGTTATGTAGTCTGCCATCAGGCAAACTCGCGGATTATCACCACGGCAGCCGAGCGGATGGGCGCCAGTCCCGGACAGTTTGTTCAAAATATTGAAACCTATGGCAACACCTCGGCAGCCAGTATCCCGATCTTGCTGGATGAGCTGAACCGTGGCGGCAAGCTGTCACGGGGGGACAGGATCATCATGGCAGGCTTTGGCGGCGGACTCACCTGGGGCGCTGTAATGCTGGAATGGTGATGGGCAATCAAATCGAATTACGGCGAATCAATTCAATTAACCGGAAAGGCTTGGTCATTTCAACATGAGTAGTGTGAACAACAAAATCACGGAGATTCTGGGCACAAAGTACCCGCTGATTCAGGGCGGCATGGCCAATATAGGAACAGGTGCTTTTGCGGCAGCGGTATCAAATGCGGGGGCGCTGGGACTGATTGCTGCAGGCGGGATGGATACAGCCGCCCTCAAAAAGAATATAGACGAATGCCGCAGTCTGACCGATAAGCCCTTCGGCGTAAATATCATGCTGATGAACCCCGAAGCTGCCCAAATGGCGCAGCTTGTCATAGACGAGCATATCCCGGTGGTAACTACCGGTGCCGGCAACCCTGCCCGCTTTATCCCCGCATGGAAAGCGGCGGGGATTCGCGTTCTGCCGGTTGTTCCCTCGGTTGCACTTGGAATCAGGCTGGAACGTGCCGGGGTTGACGCACTGATAGTCGAGGGCGCCGAATCCGGCGGTCATATCGGCGAATTGACAACCATGGCGCTTGTACCGCAGGTTGTTGATGCGGTTGATATTCCTGTCATTGCGGCAGGAGGTATTGCGGACGGACGTCAGCTTCTTGCCGCGTTTGCTCTGGGTGCCGGCGGTGTTCAGGTGGGCACCTGTCTTTTGGTGTCCGAGGAATGCCCCATTCATGAAAACTATAAGCAGGCGGTTCTGAACGCACGGGATACCGATACCACCGTAACAGGGCGGATTGCAGGCGTGCCTGTACGAATTTTGAAAAATAAAATGGCGCGGGAGTATATAAGGCGTGAAAAAGAAGGCGCAGACAAAATGGAGCTGGAACAATATACGCTGGGTTCTTTGCGCCGCGCGGTTTTTGACGGTGACGTCGATAACGGGTCGCTGATGGCGGGACAGGTCGCCGGAATGTGCAACCGCATCCGTCCGATCTCCGAGGTCATAGAGGATCTGTTTGCGGGTTATGCTTCGGTCTATCAATCCCTGCCTCCAAAGCTGAGTGAATAAGTGGCTTTTAGTATGGCCGGAGCAAGCAACGGCGCGGAAAGGCATGATATAAATGAAAAGCGTTTTAATTAAGGATAAATGGCTGGACAGTCCGGTGATTCAAGGCGGCATGGGAATAGGCGTGTCTCTCGGAAATCTTGCGGGACATGTCGCCGCAAACGGAGGGATGGGTGTCATTTCAGGGGCAAATCCGGGATATCGCCAACCTGATTTTGCCAAGAACAGGCGGGAAGCCAATCGGCGGGCATTGATTGCTGAAATCCGCAAGGCAAAGGAACTATCAAACGGGCGCGGCATGGTTGCCGTCAACATCATGGTGGCGCTGAATGACGGAGAAGATTTGGCAAGAGTCGCCGCGCAACAAGGCGCCGATGCCGTTATCGGCGGCGCGGGACTGCCGCTGTCTCTGCCCTCCCTCGTAGAAGGCACAAAAACCGCAATCGCGCCCATTGTATCATCGGCAAAAGCCGCCTCTCTTATCTGCCGTTCATGGAAAAAACATTATGGCGTGCTGCCGGATTTTCTTGTTGTTGAGGGAAGTGAGGCCGGGGGACATCTCGGTTTCTCTTCTGATGAGCTGTCAAATCATTTGGCGTGCCCGCTGGATCAGATTGTTTTGGAGGTGATGGAGACCATCATCCCCTTTGAAGCCGAAAAGGGAGGCTCCATTCCTGTGTTTGCGGCAGGCGGCATCTACAGCTCGGAGGACATCCGGCATATGCTCTCACTCGGAACCTCCGGCGTGCAGATTGCCACCCGCTTTATTGCCACCCATGAATGCGACGCGTCGCCGGAATATAAACAGGCGTATATCAACGCCAAAAAGGAAGATATCGTGATTGTAAAAAGTCCGGTGGGCATGCCGGGACGGGCGCTTCGTTCTCCTCTGATTGAGCGGCTGGAATTGGGGCAGAGCCAGCCTGTAAAAAGCTGTGGCAACTGTCTGCGCCCCTGTGATCCCGCCAAAACCCCCTATTGCATAACCGGCGCGCTGACTGCGGCGGCGAGGGGGGACTGGGAAAACGGACTGTTTTTCTGCGGCAGCAATGCATACAAACTGGACGAAATTCTATCGGTCAAAGAGTTGATGGCACAGCTGACCGAGAAGGTTTAATTTTTTTCTGAAAGGACACAATTCCTATAATGAAATTAGGTTTTTTATTTGCCGGACAGGGCAGTCAGGCCGTAGGTATGGGGAAATCACTATATGACAGCTATCCCGAGGCAAGATCGGTTTTTGACAATGCCTCGCTAGATTTTAATTTGAAGGATGTATGCTTTAACGGTCCCGCAGAGCTGCTGAATCAGACCGCATATACCCAGCCCTGCATGGTAGCCGTTGCAATTGCGGCAACCCGTGTGCTGGCGCAGCGAGGGATTGTTCCCGATATGGCGGCCGGCTTAAGTCTGGGTGAGTATTCGGCACTTTATGCCGCCGGTGTGTTTGACGAACAGACAGTGCTGTCCATCACCCGCCTGCGGGGACAGGCTATGGAGCAGGCGGTACAGGGAATGGGCGGCAAAATGGCGGCGGTGCTTGGTCTGGACAGAAACACCCTGCAGCAAGCCTGCAGCGATTCCTCCGACTTGGGCGTGGTTCAAATCGCAAACTACAATTGCCCCGGTCAAATGGTGATTGGCGGACAGGCGGCAGCGGTTGACAAAGCGTCACAGCTTGCCCTTGCCCGGGGAGCAAGACGGGTACTGCCCCTGAATGTCAGCGGCCCGTTTCATACAGAGCTGCTTGCCCCCGCCGCCCAAAAGCTGTCTTTTGCGCTAAAGAATATTGTAATCAACCAGCCCAGAATCCCCGTGGTTTTCAATACAACTGCCCGGGAGTTCGGGGCGGATGAAACCATTGCCGACCTTTTGACACGTCAGGTAATGTCGCCTGTCTATTTTGAGGATAGCATTGGCGCAATGGAGCGGGCGGGGGTTACGGTGATGATTGAAATCGGCCCCGGCAAGGTTTTGAGCGGGTTTGTCCGCAAGACCTGTCCTTCGGTCAAGGTTCTGACGGTGGAGGATGCCGCAACACTGGAAGCCGCTGTTTCTATGTTACACGTTTTAGATGGAAAGGAATGATTCTATGTCGGGTCAGTCAGATAAAAAAACCGCTATTATCACCGGAGGAAGCCGTGGAATCGGTCAGGCTGTATGTCTGGAGCTTGCAAAAAAGGGTATGGATCTTGTAATCAACTATGCCGGGAATCATGAGGCCGCCCAAATCACCAAGCAGTTGTGCGAGGAGCTGGGTGCAGCGGTTGTTCTGGTTCAGGGAGACGTATCCCGCACCGAGGATTGTGAAGCCTTGTTTGCCGCCGCTTCCCAACAGTTCGGCAAGATCGATATTCTTGTGAACAATGCAGGCATCACCCGGGATAATCTGATTATCCGCATGAGCGGGGAGGATTTTGACAGGGTAATCGATGTCAATTTAAAAGGCACATGGAACTGCATGAAGCTGGCTGCCCGTATCATGATGAAACAGCGTTCCGGACGGATTATCAACCTCTCTTCGGTTGTGGGGGTTGCGGGCAATGCGGGACAGACCAATTATGCTGCCAGCAAGGCGGGGGTAATTGGTTTGACCAAATCCCTGGCAAGAGAGCTTGCCGGCCGCGGCGTTACCGTAAACGCAGTCGCCCCCGGCTATATCGAGACCGATATGACCTCCACACTAAGCGAAGAAATTAAAGCCATGGTGCAAAACAGTATCCCCATGCGCAGGATGGGCCAAAGCAGTGATGTGGCATCACTCGTCGCCTTTCTGGCAGGTAACGATTCGGGCTATATCACCGGTCAGGTTATCCATGTCGATGGCGGCATGGTTATGTAGGAAATGCTAAGTAAAAACAAAATACAGGTCAGAAAGGATATCTTACTATGAAAAGACGCGTGGTGGTGACCGGAATGGGCGCAATTACGCCGATTGGCAACACATTAGAGGACATGTGGGCGGGCGTAAAGGCAGGGCGCTGTGGGATTGATTTTATTACCCAGTTTGATACATCTCATTTTAAAGTGAAAATTGCCGCCGAGGTGAAAAACGCAAATATTGAAGAGCGAATGGATAAGCGTGCCGCCAAGCGTATGGATCGTTTCTCTCAGTTTGCCATAATCGCCGCCAAGGAGGCCTATATTCAATCAGAGCTTGAAAACGCTGAAATAGACCGTAACCGTTTCGGGGTGCAGGTTTCCTCGGGAATCGGCGGACTGGCTACCATTGAAAGGGAGCATTCCAAAGCCCTCGAAAAGGGGTTTGACCGCATCTCCCCGTTTTTTGTTCCCATGAATATCGTCAATCTTGCGGCAGGCAATGTGGCGATTGAGCTGGGTGCGCGGGGCATGTGCTCCTGCGTCGTAACCGCCTGTGCGGGGGGAACCAATGCCATTGGAGATGCGTTCCGCCACATCCGTGACGGCTATGCCGAGATTATGATGGCGGGAGGCGCCGAAGCGTCTATTACACCCATCGGCATCGGCGGCTTTTCGGCGCTGCGTGCGTTGTGTGAAAGCAACCAGCCCGCCCGCGCGTCAATTCCATTTGATAAGGAGCGAAGCGGTTTTGTTATGGGCGAGGGTGCAGGCATGATGGTTCTGGAGGAATATGAACATGCCAAGGCTCGCGGCGCCAAGATTTTGGCTGAAATTGTGGGCTACGGCGCAACCTGTGACGCCCATCACATGACCGCCCCCAGTCCTGACGGAGCCGGCGCCGCCGCCGCAATAAAGCAGGCTGTTTCGGATGCGGGCATCCAGCCCCAGCAGATTGGATATATCAATGCTCACGGCACCTCCACGCCCCTCAATGACTCGATTGAAACCACAGCAGTCAAATCGGCTTTCGGGGAGCATGCAGCCAAACTTGCGGTCAGCTCCACCAAAGCCATGACCGGACACATGCTGGGAGCAAGCGGGGCGGTTGAGGCGGTCATCACCGCCAAGGCCGTCGGCGAGGGATACCTCCCTGCCACAATCAATTACTGCACCCCTGACCCCGAATGTGACCTTGATATAGTACCCAACAAGGGCAGGGCAAGTGAATTTGAATATGCCATGTCCAATTCCCTCGGTTTCGGGGGACATAACGCATCGATTATATTCCGGAAGTATTAGTAATCCAAGCCTGTGGTCAGGCTCATTGATTTTGGCGGAACGGGAAATCCGTGTCCCCTAGTAGGGCAAGGGCTCTGCTCTTGCCTTTTAACTGCATAATACAGACCACAGTTTAATAGGAAAGGGCGTATCACCGTGGAGCTTAACAGCAATCAGATTCAGGAAATCATTCCCCACCGCTACCCATTTTTGCTGGTGGACAAAATAACCGACTTTGAACCCGGAAAATGGGCAAAGGGCATCAAATGCGTTTCGGCAAATGAAATGCATTTCTGCGGACATTTCCCCCAAGAGCATGTCATGCCGGGAGTTCTGATCATCGAAGCATTGGCGCAGGTGGGGGCGATTGCCGTATTGTCGCTGGAAGAAAACCGAGGTAAAACTGCTTATTTCGGCGGAATCAAGGAAGCCCGCTTCAAGCGCAAGGTGGTTCCGGGTGACGTGCTGGAGCTTGAAGTAGAAATGACGCGGATCCGCGGTCCTGTGGGCATCGGCTCGGCGGTTGCCAAGGTAAACGGTGAAATCGCCGTCCGCGCCGAGCTGACCTTTGCGCTGGGGAATTGATAATGCACATTCATTTCCATGCCGATTATAAAGCAATGCTCTCAAGCGAATCGGTATCAGCAGTTATTTCAGTTCTCATCGCTCCCTTGCAGCTCGCCAATCTTTTTATGTGTTTTTACTATCTCCTTTATTACGCTGACGACAACCACAGGGAAAAACACAGCGAATGGGATCGAAATAATTTTTATAAAGAGTCCTGGGTTTTCTTTTAGTACAAGCCATTCAATAATATAAAACACAAACAATCCTTCAAACAAAAGCCCAAGAACACATACACCAATATTCTTATTGATTTCCTTCTTAAGATTCCAAACTTTCTTAGCCCTGTCATCTGTAGAAATTGAACTATTGGTCTTTTCTGGTTGCAATTTTCTGAAACGAGATGCTTTATCTTTCTCTTTTTTCATCTTTCGTATGGATGCTATAATAACGCCAACAAAAACGGTGATCCAGACTGCCCCGGCTATGCCCAATATCAGCCGCGGATCATCTGAGCCCGCCTCGGGCGTGATTCTCAAGGCAAAAACAAGGGGAATTGCGATTGTTGCTATTAAAACAGCCGCAATGATTATGTTTCTCTTTTGCGAATGGATTTTCATATCCGCCAGTTTGTTTTTATCCAAAGAAGTCTTTTGCATGCCGTCTTGGAACACATCCGATCTGTAAAAATAGAATCTGTCATCCGACTTGCAAATAAATTGCCATCCTTGTTCTTGGTATAATTTTATATATTCATTAAAGTCGCTGATATCGTGCCTACATTCCACCAAATGCTCAATGTATTGGGGCTCATTTGTTTTTTCAAATTCATATCCGGCATCAATGTTAATTAGCATCAAACCATTTCGGGCGTTTTCATTTAGCCAACCTGCTTCTTCCTCATATTCCGCTGCTGAAAATGTTTTGTTAATGAATTCCGTTTCATCAACTAAGGTTTTTTTAAAGAAGCAAATGTCACCTAATTTGCAGACAAAATCCCACTCTTTATCGTGATTATAATAACTAAAATCCAAATCCTGCAATCCTACCGCTATATATTTATACCTTTTAGCGGAATCCTCTGAAAAAGTATGCAGGAAAATACCCGCTTTAAGAAGATGCAATCCCTTGGATGACTGACAATCAAAATAAGCAGGCAAAAATTCTTTCAGCCCTCCGTATGACAAGACCTCAAACACTATTCCGGGCAAAGCAAATTTTTTAACAAGTTTCATTTGACCACACCTCCAAACCACATAGGGCAAGAGCTCAGCTCTTGCCGGAAAAGTTATTGGATCTGCTGGATATATATAGTATATCACAGCAATCGGCTATGTTCTATCATTAAAAACAAAGGAAAAAGCATTTGTGCTTTTCCTCTGTTTTTTACTGTTTTTTCTATTAGGTAAAAATCCTTTTTGCTGTTACAAAACGCTGCTGCCAATAGGATACATTGATGTTGGTTGTTTTTACAACATCTCCTGTTCGAGGACTGTGGATCATCTGGCCGTTGCCGATATAAATGCCCACATGGTCTATTTTATTGTTCATGTTGAAGGAGAAAAACACAAGATCGCCCGGCTTCATGCTGTTCCATGCCACGGCGGTCCCCTGCTTTGCTTGATCTGCCGAAATACGGTTAAGGGTATATCCCGCCTGCTTATAGGCGTATTGCGTCAAACCGGAGCAATCGAATCCCCCCTCTTGGGGAGATTCACCGCCATAAACATAGGGTGTACCCAGCAGTGACTTGGCGGTTGCAACCACCTTATCCACCTTTTGCTGTGTACCGCTTTGCTGATTTCCTCCGCCCGGTTGATTGACCCGCAAATAGGTTTTGCTCACCCATCCGGTTCTCC
>DHOG01000104.1:39700-39900 GCA_002410715.1 Ruminococcaceae bacterium UBA5396
GGTTCTCCCGTCTGACAGCCTGATTTGATACCAGTTTCCTGACTCTCCGATGACAGGAACCTGATTGCCGTTCCATAATACATGCATCACCGAGTGTGTTGTAGAGGGTCCGGTCCTCACGTTCAGCTTTGTAGCCGTCACAACGCCGCTATTGCCCCTCTGCGGTGCCATATAATTTTTGCTCACCCATCCGGTTCTCC
>DHOG01000104.1:40114-42217 GCA_002410715.1 Ruminococcaceae bacterium UBA5396
GGTTCTCCCGTCTGACAGCCTGATCTGATACCAATTCCCTGACTCTCCGATAACTGGAACCTGGTTGCCGTTCCATAAAGCGTGTATGATCGTGTTGGATGTGGACGGTCCTGCTCTGACATTCAGCCTTGAAGCTGTAACGGTATGGGTGGCATTGGCAGGCGCAGCCGAAGCTGTAAATGTCCCTGCATAAAGCGGAATGGTTGCAACTGCAATTGCCCCAACCAAAAATTTTACGGCGTTAATTTTCATTCCGGAAAATTTCTCTTGAATCAGCTTCTTTGCCTGATCCTCCAGCTTCAATGCATTTACCTTGGCGTTTGATAAAAACTCTTCCGCAAACTCCGGCATATCCTTATTTAAGTTTATTTCAAGCGTGTATCCGTCTCCATCCTCGACAAGCCTGTAACTCGTATACCAGTCCATGCTACACTTCCTTACTTCTTTTTGTATAGGAATAGTATTGATTTCAGGCAAGCGAATATACACAAAAAGACAGGAACAACCCAGCGTGTTCGTTGCTTTTGCATGTAAATGTTTGTGTTGTTTACAAAATTAACAATTTAAGTTAGAATACCATCATCATCGGCAGTTGATACTGATTAAACTGCAAATTCAATCGGAGGCGAAGTTTTGTCTAGAAAAAGGTCTAGAAGAAAAAAGAGAAGAATGAGAAAAGCGTTTGCAAGCTTGATGTTGATGCTGTTATTCGCAGCCGGCATTCTTTTTACAATCGGAATTGTGTTTATCGGAAGGGAATTTTCCTTATCATGGAATCCCGAAAAAGATACTGAATCAAATGACAACATCCTCCAAGCTCAAACGGTCTCCATTTATAAGGAAGATCCGACGCATTCCGCAACCCAATCAACTTACACCGCAACAAAAGCATCGTCAGCTTTGACTGGTTTTATTTCCACGCAAACCGAATATTTCCTCCCCAAAAGCGATATATTGAAATGAAAAATATTTTGCAGCGACCCGAGCTGCCAACCGGCTGTGAGGCAACTGCGTTGACGATTGTACTCAACCATCTGGGATATGATGTTGACAAGTGTACGGTTGTTGATGAGTACCTTCCAAAAACAACAAGACAGTATAGCTTAAATACCCATTTCATTGGAAACCCCTATAGCAAAAGCGGTTTGGGCTGTTATGCCCCTGTGATTAAAACAACCGCCGAGCGGTATTTAAAAGCCGCCGGGGGGAATCAACAGGTTCGCAACATTACCGGGGCTTCCGCCCATGAATTATACCGACATGTTGCAGACGGGAATCCCGTTATCTGCTGGACAACCATTGCCATGCTGGACACCTATGTAAGCTATACATGGATTGCAGAAGATACGGGTGAATCGGTAGACTTCTATATTAACGAGCATGCGACTGTATTAGCGGGTTATGATATGAATAAGAAAACGGTAACCCTGAACGATCCGTGGAAGGGGAAGATTACCTATTCCATGGATTTGTTTGAGAAACGGTATTCCCAGCTTGGTAAACAGGCAGTCTTGATTGTATAACCCTCGGGAAAGGATATCGACTGTATGCAGATTGGTTCTGTTCAAATAAACGGCCATGCTGCCCTTGCGCCCATGGCAGGCGTTGCCGACCGTGCATTCAGGCGGATTTGCGCCTCGTTTGGAGCCGCCTATGTTGTCGGCGAAATGGTAAGCAGCAAAGGACTGATGTTTTCGGATAAAAAGAGCGATGAACTGCTTGTTATTGATGAGGAGGAAAGGCCGGCAGCCGTCCAGCTGTTCGGAGATGATCCCGACATAATGGCACGCGCCGCCGTGGCCGCCATGCGCCATCGACCGGATATAATCGATATTAATATGGGTTGCCCCGCCCCCAAAATAGCCGGCAACAATTGCGGCAGCGCCCTGATGCGCAATCCTCACCTGTGCCAAAGAATTGTTGAGGCTGTTTCTTGGGCGGTTGATGTCCCGGTTACGGCAAAAATCCGCAAGGGCTATTCTGCCGACTCTGTCAATGCGGTGGAAGTCGCACTTGCATGCGAGGCGGGGGGAGCGGCCGCAATCACGGTTCACGGCAGAACCAGAGACCAGATGTATGCCCCTCCTGTCGACTGGGATATTA
>DHOG01000104.1:42440-48652 GCA_002410715.1 Ruminococcaceae bacterium UBA5396
CAGGCGGCACAGATGTATGAAGAGACCGGCTGTGACCTTGTGATGGTGGGAAGAGGGGCACTGGGAAGACCGTGGATTTTCGCCCAAATCCAAGCCTATCTTGAACATGGCAGGGTATTGCCCGACCCCCCGGTTTCCCAGCGGATGGAGGTGCTTTATAAGCAAATAACCCTTGCGGCTGAGTTAAAAGGGGAGCGAACTGCGCTTCTTGAAGCAAGAAAACATGCAGCGTGGGCAATGCACGGGCTTGCCGGAGCGGCATCCTTAAGGGCGCAGGCAGGCCAGCTGACAACATTAAAAGAGCTGCGAAACCTTTGTAATTCTGTCAGTCTAAAAGGTGAGTAATATTGAACAAAATATGCCAGTGTTTTTAGAAATGTTTTTTTAATTTCACACTGGTATTTTTATTTCAGTCCCGTATAATGTAGCCTAGAGTATGGTCTCAATAACAGAAGTTTTTCCGCTTCGGCTGTCGAGGCAGAGCTGCAAATCCTTCGTTATTTTGAGAAGGGACGGGTAATATATGTTTCTGCTGCGTTGGGTTTGGAAAAGCATGGACACCCTGCACCATGTGATGGTGGTTTTGGCAATGATTCTTTCGGCAGTGACCAGCACCATGCTGCTGATCAATCCGTTTTTAACCTCGATTTTGATTGATGATGTAATTATCGCCAAGGATCCGGCTCCGCTGATCCCTTTGTTGATTGGCATGCTTTCTGTTCAGCTTACCCGCCTTGTATTGCGTTATGTTATGGTTATAATGCTCGAAAAATCTTCACAGAGCGTGCTGCTGAACCTTCGCTGCCGTCTTTTTGAAACCCTGCAGAATCAGGAAAGCCGCTTTTTTGACCGCAATCGTACAGGTGATCTTATGACACGGTTGTCCGGCGATCTTGACTGGTGCCGGCATTTCGTATCCTTTTTAATCTACCAGATAGTCGACTCGGTGGTAATGTTTACGTCTACATTGATTTTCTTCCTTATCATTGACTGGAAGCTCACCCTTGCGTTGGTTGCCGTAACGCCTTTATTGATGCTGGTAACCCGAATGTATTCAAAAAAGGTGCGCCCGCACTTTATCGGTATGCGGGAAAGGCTGTCCGAAATGAATACGGCAGCACAGGAAAATATTGCGGGAAACCGAGTGGTTAAGGCGTTCGCCCGCGAAACCTTTGAGCGTGACCGCTTTGAAGAACGTAACCGCAGTTTTCGTGATGCCAACCTTACGATTAACCGCCTTTGGCTCCGCTTCTTCCCTGTCATTGAAATTCTGGCAAATTTCATGACACTAATCACTGTTTTCTTAGGCGGTTTTTTCATCATAAACGGCAGTCTGACAGCGGGCAGGCTGTCAATCTTCACATCGCTGTCATGGGCGCTCGCAAATCCCATGCGCAATCTCGGTACCCTGATTAATGATCTTCAGCACTTTATGGCAAGTGCAGGTAAAGTGGTGGAGGTCTATTATTCACGCCCACTGATTGCCGACAGGCCGGATGCAGTCGATCATGATAAAACCGAGGGGAATATATCGTTTCGGGATGTCAGCTTTTCATTCGGCAAGGTTAAGATTCTAGATCATGTAAGCTTTGAGGTAAAGGCGGGAGAAACCTTGGCAGTCATCGGTCCTGCCGGATCGGGGAAAACAACCCTGATTAACCTTCTCGCACGATTCTATGATGTCGACAGCGGCGAAATCCTGCTGGACGGCTGCAACATAAGGTTTTGGAAGCTGGGCCAGCTAAGAAGCTCGATTGGAACCGCAACGCAGGATGTTTTTCTGTTTTCGGATACAATTGAAGGGAACATCGCTTTTGGGAATCAGTCCATGAGTGAGGAAGAGGTTCATGACTTCGCAAGACGGGCCGCGGCGGACGATTTTGTACGAAGAATGCCCGAAGGGTATGATACAATCGTGGGTGAACGCGGCGTGGGGTTGTCCGGAGGGCAAAAGCAGCGTATTGCTTTGGCAAGGGCGCTGGCGGTTCAGCCTCCGGTGCTTATTCTGGATGACACCACCTCGGCAGTCGATCTGGAGACCGAAAAATACATACAAAAGCAGCTTATGGAACTGCCCTTCCCCTGTACAAAAATCATTATCGCCCAGAGAATTTCATCGGTGAAAAACGCCGACCAGATCATTGTACTGGATCACGGGCGAATCGCCGAACGCGGCACCCATGAGGAGCTGCTTGGTCTTAGGGGATATTACTGGGAAACCTATGCCCTGCAAAACGATATACCGGTGGATGCAGAGGATTGGGCTGCTAAATCCGGCACAGCGGCGCAAGGGGGTGTCTGCTGATGGCACGAAATAGATTTGATGTTGACGAGAAGCTTGAGTCCCCGTTTCGGATGGCACATCTTAAACGCGCTTTGGTGTATGTCCGCCGTCACCGTTTCAAGATGCTGCTGGCGCTGATTTTGAGCGGTTTGGCAAGTGTGGCAGGGCTGTTCGGCCCTAAAATCATGCAGTGGACGCTGGACGATGCCATCCCCAACAAGGATGTTGCACTCTTGCTGCGGCTGGCACTGCTGTATACCGGCATCATATTGCTCGGTATTGTTTTTACCACCATACGGGCAAGGATTATGGCTCTCGTCAGCCAGGACATTATCTATGATATCCGTCAAGATTTGTTTGCGCATTTACAAAAGCTGCCGTTCAGTTATTATGACAGCCGTCCCGCCGGAAAAATTCTGGTCAGGGTAATCAATTACGTAAACTCGGTTGCCAACATGCTGTCAAACGGGATTATCAACAGCATACTGGAATTTATTAATCTTGTGGTCATTATCGTATTTATGTTTAATACCAACGCCACGCTTTCATGGGTAATTCTCGCAGGACTTCCTATTTTCATAACGTTCATCATCATTATTAAACCGCGTCAGCGAAAAGCGTGGCAGGAGCAATCCAATAAAAGCTCGAATTATAACGCCTATCTTGCCGAGAGCATCGACGGGGTGCGTGTCAGTCAGTTGTTTTCACGGCAGGAAATAAACATCTCAATCATGCGGCGGCTTGCGGTTGCATGCAAAAAAGTATGGATGAAAGCCGTCTCTATCGGCAACACTATATGGGTCAGCGCCGAGCTGATTACCCAGATCGTGTTCACCTTTATGTATATTGCGGGCGTCTATTGGTTGGGCGGCACCATTGTATCCTTCGGCGTAATTCTTGCCATGGGTCAGTATGTCAGCCGATTTTGGCAGCCGATTTTAAATCTTGCAAATATCTATAATATGTTTATCAACAACGTTGCCTATCTGGAGCGCATTTTCGAGACCATGGATGAGCCTGTTACGGTTGATGATATTCCCGGTGCCTCCGAGCTTCCTGCCGTTGGCGGTGATGTGGAGTTTCGGGGTGTCTCCTTTGGGTATGACCCCGACATCCTAATCCTCCAGAATGTTTATTTCAGCGTAAAAGCGGGACAGAGCATTGCACTGGTCGGACCCACCGGCGCCGGCAAAACAACCGTAGTCAACCTGATCAGCAGATTTTATAATTTAACCGCCGGATCGATTCTGATTGACGGCGAGCATGATATTTCTAAGGTGACATTGCATTCACTTCGCTCCCAGATGGGAATCATGCTGCAAGACAGCTTTATTTTCAGCGGAACCATCATGGATAATATCCGTTACGGCAGACTGGACGCAACCGACCAAGAGGTCATCGCGGCGGCCAAAGCGGTTCACGCACATGACTTCATTTCCGAAATGAGCAAAGGGTATCATACTGAGGTCAACGAGCGGGGCAGCCGTTTGTCGGCGGGACAGAAACAGCTAATTTCATTTGCCCGTACCCTGCTTGCTGACCCGCGCATCCTGATTCTTGATGAGGCTACCTCGGCAATTGATACCAAGACCGAAAGACTGTTACAGAAAGGAATCAAGGTTCTGCTAAAGGGGCGTACCTCGTTTATCATCGCCCATCGTTTGTCAACCATTAAATCGTGTGACAAGATCCTGTATATCGGTGACCGGAGCATTCTTGAAGAGGGCAGCCATGACGAGCTGATTGCAAAAAAGGGATTGTACCATCATCTATATACTGCCCAGACTGTTGAAACCGATTTGGTGGCGGTTAGATAGGTATCCAAATACACAGGACGGGTCTCGGTTCTGATTAATTTGCCACTGTGTCTATGAATACACTTAAAAAGCCCTGTATATAAGCGAAAACGGCTTATATACAGGGCTTTGGTATAATTAGGAATGTTTGATTTAGAAATCAGTATGACGGTAGCGTTTAACTTTGCTACTATATATTATAATTCCGAGTAAACCTGTTGAAATCATTACGGCAATGATTAGAGCCGTTGTTTTTTCGCCTGTACCGGTTGACTGGGAATTTCCTTGATTCGCATTGACATCATCTATACGATTGGTTGAGAAAATGAATGTAACTGTAACAGACTTTTTTTGATATTCGTTTCCTAAATCAGCCGGAAAAAGCACATGTAACGTGTAATTTTCATTTTTGTTTGAAGAAATCGGTTTCAGATTTATATTTTTTAATTCCTTTAATCCACCATGATAATATATAGTATTATCATCCTTGACAGTAATCATAAGCGCTTGAAATAACTGATCATCACCATTTGTTTTTTTTGAATTCAATGAAACGGAAAATGGCGCATTGCTTTCATTTTTTATGGTAACTACAGCGGTACTTGCTTCTCCGGGAACCATTTTTTCCATATTAAATAATGGCTCATTATGGGATATGGATAATCCTTTATTGTTTCCGATGATCTCCAACCCACTGACTTGTGAGGTTTGAATATGATATAAAAAAGCACAAAATATTATTAGTATTATAGGAATGATAGAAATGACTCTAAATCGATTACCAAACAATCGTATACCTCCTGAAAGGTATTCAAATCTCATGATATTTTGCTGCTTTTATTACGAATCGCGCAGGCATTGCCGTCCCGCTGCCGGGCGGGAGTTCTCCCCCCGCCCTTACAACGGCTTCTACCTTTTAACAATACTTTATTATGATGCTGTAGGAACGGTGGTATTGACGGGTTTTTGGGATAAAGCGTACTCAATTCCAAAAGTTAATTGATCACTTTGAGCCATATTCACATCAGCATGCTCATAAAAGCCTACGTTGCAACGAATTACTATTTCTTCACCGGCCTTTATAAGCCTATTAAATGTGTAGCTTGGTTCTATGACATTTAATCTTCCGTCATAGATTATTTCATCACCTATAGAGTAACCATTGTTTTGTTCACTATCATTATCAATATACAAGAACAGCCGCAGAAACCGGCCAAGCTCGCCTTCATTTGGGGTTCTGTCTCCGGCTTCCCATTCAGGTTCGGTTAAACCGTTTTCTTTTTCTGTTACAGTGATTTTTGTAATATTCAAATATCCATCAACGTTTCCTGTGTTTTTCAGGGTATATCTTTTATAGCCCTCGTTATCCGGAACCATCTTCTCAACATTGTATAAGACCAAATTATCATTTTCTCCATTAATCAACAGATCCAATGTTCCTGCTGTGAAGGTATTGCCGTTATTGGTCTCTTTATCAGAAAAATATGCGGTTGTTGCTCCAACTACCATTGTAATAGAAATTGCTAAAACCATAACACACATAAGAATCTTTTTTGTCATAAATATAACCTCCGTTTTTTGTTTTGTGTTTCGGCAGACTCCCTGCCTTTTTAATAAAGAGTCCCTGCAATTTTAAATGTGCATTACCCGGGATGAAATGCTAACGCATAATATAAATGCATTAAGTGGTAACATCTCCTTTTCTACAATTTTTCTGATTAGTTGTTTTCAGTTTGCACTTTTGCCTGTTTAAACTGAATCATATACTTAATCAGATTGCGCAACTCAAAAATTATAATCAATACCCCAGGTATGATTATCATGGTTAGCAGCCCAACTTTGGATTGTGTGAAATGGACCAGGTATCCAACAACCGGAATCGAGATGCCGGCTTTACCCAATATTTGAGATGCTAAAACCGGCGAAATATCATTTGCATCATTTGCATCGCCTCGTGTTTCAAAAGAAAGAGAGTCTGTCCTATTAATTGAGACAATGCGATGTGTTACCAATTTATTGCTGTCATCATTACCCCTGAAAGTAATAATGTCGTTTACAGCTAAATCTTCAGGGTTGATTCTCTTAATCAACACAATGGAACCTTTATGCAATGAAGGTTCCATGCTGCTGCC
>DHOG01000104.1:48854-60413 GCA_002410715.1 Ruminococcaceae bacterium UBA5396
AGTACGATAATCCCGATTAATACTGAAAACGTTGCAAACACAATGTTTCCAATCATTTTTAAGATTCTTATATATTTCCCTTTATCTATATCCTTTGTATTAGGCTCCATGGCGTCCAACCTCCACTATTTCCTGTTTATGTTATTTATCTCTAGTATAATCACACAATTCCCATATTATTCCTAAAAAATGTTAATTAAGCAGGTTAACTAAAAAAAATAAAGAAAGAGCCGCAAAATGAACAAATCCATTTTGCGGCTCTTCTTTATTGCGGCTGATAAAGTCCCTTGCTGTTCATATACTGAAAGATTGCTTCCCCGTGTTTCTGCTCTTCTTTTTGTATATGGTTGAGAACATCCCTGACTCTTGTGTCTTGAAACTCGAAGATGGAAGTATCGTATGCACCGGACACATATTTTTCGGTCATCAGCATGTCGGTACACATATCTTTAACATTGTTTTGTGATACCGTAGCTGTGCCAGCCTGGTTGGCTTGATTCACCCGGTTTTGATAACCTGCCTGCCCCCCGCTTTGGTTCTGAGCTTGGCTTTGATTTTGGTTTTGTCCCTGCTGTTGTCCGGTCTGGGGCAATTTCCCGCTCAAAAGCTGGTTGATGCTGTTCAGGTGTTCCTGCTCGACCTGCCCGTTTGCGTTAAAAATCTGCTTGAGCTGGGTGTCAGAGCATTGATTGGCATAGTTTGCGTACTTTTCGATACAGATCTGCTCATGATTTTTTTGGTCTTCCAGAAGCATTCTTTCTTTTTGAGATAGTTGAATATCCAAAATAGCACCTCACATTATATTTTAGTGTTATTTTGTTCCGCTCAGCATTATTTATACTTTAAAATTATTCTTGATTCGGGTTTGGTTTTTACGCATCAAAACAGGCGAGAGCCTGCAATGCAATAAAAAAATCCCCGAACCGGATAAACGGCTCGGGGATTTGGATATCCTGTATAACAGATTATCTCTTTGAGAACTGGGGTGCACGGCGGGCGCCTTTGAGTCCGTACTTTTTGCGCTCCTTCATTCTCGGGTCACGGGTAAGGAACCCGGCCTTTTTCAGAACGGGGCGAAGCTCCTCGCTGTTGTATTGCAAAAGTGCGCGTGAAATACCGTGGCGGATTGCGCCGGCCTGACCGGTAACGCCGCCGCCTGCAACGCGACATACAATGTCGAATTTATCCAGCGTACCTGTAAGGTTCAGAGGCTGGCGGACAATCAGCTTTAGGGTTTCAAGGCCGAAATAATCATCAATCTCACGGTCATTGATGGTGATGGAGCCTGTACCTGCATAAAGCCGTACACGGGCCACCGATTCCTTTCTTCTGCCTGTTCCGTAGAAAAAGGGTCTTGTATTATAATCCATGTTTAGCAGCCTCCTTTCTTAAAACTCAAGTGTTTCGGGCGTTTGAGCCCCGTGTGCGTGGTTGGAATCCGCATAGACACGAAGACGTGTCATGGCGGCACGGCCAAGCGTGTTGCTTGGAATCATACCATTAACGGCAAGCTCCATCGCCTTTTCGGGGCGCTGTGCCATCAGGGTGGAATACTTGACTTCCTTCAGACCGCCAACCCATCCTGAATGGCGATACCATACCTTTTGGTTAATCTTGTTGCCTGTGAGAACCGCCTTGCTGCAGTTGATGATAATGACATGGTCGCCGCAGTCGACATGGGGGGTGAACTCAGGCTTATGCTTGCCGCGCAGCAGAGTGGCAGCCTTTACAGCCACACGCCCAAGGGGTTTCCCGGCGGCGTCGAGGACATACCATTTGCGGGCAACTTCGCCCGCTTTTGCCATGTATGTGGACATCGCTATACCTCCTGTATCTTGGTGAATAATCAAAAATTTGGTGAGCGATCCCTCGACGGACGCTCAGACGCAAGTACGATAATACCACACACCGAAACCGGTGTCAATAGCAAAGTTGCCTGTTTTTTAATTTACAGCTCCCTCACGCCCGTTTTCTCTCTTTATTGCTCGATATTGCGCCTTAGCTCGTTCTTCATTTCACTTTTTATGCAGGTATAGCGCAATGGGGTTTATGCTTGCCGCAGATGTTAAAATGATTGTATTGCTAGAGCCTCACAGATGGATTATAATGATTAAAATACATAACATACATGTGATTTGAAAGGATATGCAGCTAATTATGGCGGATGCAATTGACAAGCTTTTATCGCCGTTTCGCGCGGCAGTTGACAGATATGAAATGATAAAGCCCGGGGATCACATTGCAGTGGGACTTTCGGGAGGAAAGGACAGCGTGGCGCTTTTGGTTATGCTTCAAAGGCTGAGCCGCTTTTACCCCGCACCCTTCAAGCTGACGGCAATCACCCTTGACCCGTGTTTTGAGGGCAAAGAAACAGATTATTCGCCGGTTAATTTACTGTGCGGCAACCTGGGCATCAATCATATCGTAAAGCGTACCCGTATGGGTGAAATAATTTTTGAAGAGCGGAAAGAGAAAAATCCTTGCAGCTTATGCGCACGTATGCGCAGAGGGGCACTCCATAAGGCGGCTCAGGAGGCGGGCTGTAACGTGATGGCGCTTGGACATCATAAGGACGATGCGGCCGAAACCCTGCTGATGAATCTCTTTGCGGGGGGTACAATCAGCTGTTTTTCTCCGGTGTCCCAGCTGACAAGGCGGGAGCTGCGGTTGATCCGACCGCTGATTTTTGTTGAAGAAAAGGAAATTGCAGCGGCGGTACGGCGGTGTGGCTTGCCGGTGGTAAAATCCCGCTGTCCTGTGGACGGCAAAACGCACCGTCAGCAGATTGGTGAGCTGATTGCCTCGCTTTCCTTGCAATATGGTTCTCTGAATGAGCGCATTCTGGGCGCCATGCAGAAATCCGGCATCAGCGGCTGGTAACCGAAGCACCAAACATTCGACCGCAGTTAAGCTTCAACCCTTTGACTTTGTATTTATGTTCTCACAAGGTAACGCCAATGGATAAACGTCCCATACCCGGCGATAATAATCTGGAAGGTGTCAGGCTGATTATCAAGCGGGTGATGATGTATGGCTGTAAAACTTGATGAATACAACCAAAAAAGAGATTTTGAAAAAACAGGGGAACCTCAAGGCACAAACCCGCCCTCCGGCACGGAAGAAAGCCCGGAAGGGCTGCAATTTGTTGTGCAGCATCATATCGCCCGCAGAGATCACTTTGATTTTCGGCTGGAGTGGGGTGGCGTTATGCTAAGCTGGGCGGTTCCCAAGGGGCCTTCCTATGACCCCCGTGAAAAGAGGCTTGCAATACAGGTAGAGGACCATCCGCTGGAATACAGAAACTTCGAGGGGACGATTCCCAAGGGCGAATACGGCGGCGGTACTGTAATGCTCTGGGATGAAGGCATTTGGGAGCCGCAGCTTGATGTGAAAAGCGGGCTTGCTGACGGATCGCTGAAATTCACTTTATACGGAAGACGGCTGCAGGGGAAATGGGCTTTGGTTCGGATGAAGCCGAAGAAAGGCGAAACAAAGGACAACTGGCTTTTGCTTAAAGAACGAGATGAATATGCCAAAACCCAGGATGATCTTTCCTCCTTTGCCACCAGCATTAGAACCGGACGCACCATGACCGAGATTGAAAAAGGAGAAGATGAAAAGCTTGCCCAAAACCCCTTTGATGTGGTCGATGTGCAGCTTGCCAAGCTTGTAAAAACCGTTCCAGCGGGGGATGATTGGCTTTATGAGCTGAAATACGACGGTTACAGAATCTTAGCTTATCTGGAAGGCAGCAGTATCCGGCTGATTACAAGAAACGGCAACGACTTTACCAATCGGTTTCGGGATGTTGCATATTCCCTCCTGGGCTGGGCTGCCGGAAGGGCGATGGTTTTGGACGGCGAAATGGTGATTACCGATGATGCAGGCAGATCCGATTTTCAGGCATTGCAAAGCTATATGAAAAGTCCGGGCGGCAAAAAGCTCACCTATATTATATTTGACCTTTTGGCATTGGACGGAGCCGACTTGAGAGGGAGCCGCCTGCTCGAAAGGAAAGAGCGGTTAGAAGCACTTATGAAGAATGCGCCCGGCAACCTTTATTACAGCAAGCATGTGCAGGGAAACGGAAGCCAAAGCTTCCGCGCGGCCTGTAACTTAAATATGGAAGGGATTGTCGGCAAAAAAGCCGATTCGGTTTACAGTGGCACAAGAAACGGCGACTGGATTAAGCTGAAATGTGAGAAACGGCAGGAGTTTGTGATTGGCGGCTTTACCCTATCGGATAAAAAAACAAACGGAATAAGCTCGCTCCTTCTCGGTGCTTATCAAGGTGATGCACTGGTCTATGTCGGTCGTGCCGGCACCGGCTTTACCCAGCGCAGCATGAGGGAGCTTCGAGAGAAATTTGACAGCATAATCAGGGATCAATCCCCTTTCAGACAGCCGCCCAAACCCAAGACAGGCGAAACATTTACCTGGCTCCAACCCGTATTGGTGGCTGAAATCAAGTTTGCCGAATGGACCGGGGAAAATCTGTTAAGACAGGCAAGCTTCAAAGGGCTACGCACGGATAAGGATCCACGGGATATTAAAATAGAAGAGGCGGAGGTGGAAACCATGTCGGAGGAAACCCTAAAAGAGGAGCAGCCGCCCGCTCTGGATTTTGAGCGTCCGGCAAAAGCAAGCCGCGATATCATAAATATCGGAGGAATCAGAATCACCAGTCCGGACAAGGTAATCTTTCATGACCCCCAAATCAAAAAAGCGGATGTTGTCCGGTATTATGCAAAGGTTGCGGATTGTATGCTTCCCTTTGCCGGCAACCGGATCCTCAGTATTGTTCGCTGTCCCAAGGGAATATCCGAGGCTTGCTTTTTTAAAAAGCATCCCGGCCCGGATAACAAAGCAATCGTCACAATCCCGGTTATGACCGGCAGCGGGAAAAAGGAGGAATACTTTTATATTAGAGATGCTGCCGGACTTATTTCGGAAGCGCAGATGGGCACGTTGGAATTTCATGTCTGGGGCAGTCGGGTGGAAAATCTTGAAAAGCCGGATATGATGGTGTTTGATCTTGACCCGGATGAGGGCATGGATCTCCAACAGGTTCGGCAGGGTGTGAGAGACGTAAAAAGTCTTCTCGATCAGCTTTCCTTGATCTCCTTTCTCAAAACCAGCGGGGGCAAGGGATATCATGTGGTGGTGCCCTTTGAACCGTCAGCCGAGTGGCAGCCTTTTTATGATTTTGCCAGGCGTATCGCCCAAGTCATGGAAAAACAGTGGCCTGACCGCTACACAAGCAATGTCAGAAAGGACAGCCGGAAAAACAAAATCTTTATCGATTGGATACGAAACGGCAGGGGGGCTACCAGCATTGCTCCCTATTCCATAAGGGCGAGAAACGGGGCGGGTGTTTCCATGCCCATTGCATGGGAGGAGCTGGATACCGTGGCACCCGACGGCATCAATATGGAAGAAGCGCTGAAACGGGTTGGGGGTATCGATCCATGGAGCGATTTCTATCAGCTTGATCAGCGGCTTAACCTGTAGCAACCGACCTTGTATTCCGATTTTACTTTGCGAAGTTTTTACGCATTTACTGCAGAGATGTGAGAAATCGAGATATGGTACTGACGGGGATGCCGGTTTGTACCATATCTCGATTTGTTCTTGCAGGGGTTAATTCTTGAAAAACAGCAGCTTAGATTCAGATGTACATTGTATTTAAACAAGGGGTTTGGTATAATTTGTTATAATATGTCGTATACACCAAGCATGTATATGCCTGCACTTTATATCATGGCAGGAGGTTGAAGATTGGACAAGCTTTTAAAACTAGAATATATGGCGAAGGACATGGACATTCTTTTCCGCGCGACAGGCAGCGAAATGCAGTACAATGTATATTTTCCCGGTGTGATTGATGGTGTTAATTCCCTGATTGACGGATTGGTTGAATTAAGCGACGGTCTGCAGGCTGTTTTGGAATTATATCCCGATGACAGTATATCAGCGCGTTTGGATGAAATCGCCGCGTATTTTGAAGATGTTATATCCTATTATAATTCAGATGATGGTGATTCCATCAAAACAACATTTATAGGCAGGCTAACGCCGGGCTTCCAATTATTTCACAAAGATTTAAGCAGCTATTTCTTTAAAATATCGCGTTTAAAAAAGGCTGTCGTTTTAGGTGTGGACCATTGTTCCTCTGATATTGAAAAGCTGGTCGATACTGACAAATGCCGGCTCGCTGCTTTTTTCAGCAGCAATCCCGAGCAATGCGGCAAAAATATTAATGGAATCCCGATTTTCGGGGTAGAAGAACTGCCGTTTTTTCAATATGACTATCTGATTAAAACCCAATCGGTTTATCATGACGACCTTGCTTCGGAGGAGCATTCGGTTATTGAGTTGTCTGAATATTTAAATTACTATGAAAACAAAATACATATGATATATTCATCCTATCTGAGTCGTAAAAGCCCGATTGACGGCTTTATTACAGGGCTCTCTTATGCCGAAGTCGGAATAGATCCTGCATATTTAAACGGCGATGTGTTAAATGCTGCGGTTTCAAGCCAGGATCTATATTATGATTATCTGTGGGCGGAGATGTTTGTCCACGATCAGAGAATAAATTCCGGTATCAAATATGCTCTAATCGGTATGTGCTACTACAGCTTTGAATATGAGCTTATAAAAAGCAGATATAAAAACAGGGCGTGTTTTTACTACCCGGTCTTTCGGTCTTTCAGAGATCAATCAGATCAGGAAAAAATAAATAAATACAAGAGTTTTGAGCAACTGGCGTCGGAGATATTTGTAAAGGACTATCCCATTCATTTATATCATCTTTTCAGGGGATTATATCAGCCTGCGTTTGATGAAATGACGAGCCGGTTTATGGATAATGAGGAAATAAGGCAGGGCAAAGCGCAGGCCGAGAGGGACTGCAATAAGGACTATCCCGACACCGTGCGTAATAACACCCGTATTCTACGCAAATACCTTTCCTTGTTAAAGTCAAAAAATATCATACCGGTCATTGTCGTCTGTCCGACCAGCAGTCATTATTCCGGGCATTTTTCTCAAAGACTTAAGGATGAGTTTTACAGCATCATCAACTCCTTAAAAAGTGAATTTGATTTATTCATTCTGGACTACTTCGATTGCATTGAATTTTTCGATCGGGATTTTTACGATTGCAGCCACTTGAATCAAGCCGGCGCTCAAAAATTTTCAAAGATGCTGAATAAGCGGTTAAAAGAAATCTTAACCTCTTGATTGTTTTTTCATAAGGATGAAAGGAGCAGTTGAAGGATAAACACATACTTCAACTGCTCCTTTTTAAATTGAAATTAATATGAATGATGTTCTTCAGCATCTTGCTTGGTAACGTGAACCGTGCCGTGGGGATGCTCCGGCGGCGCATAGATAGAATAAAGTTTAATCGGGCCACGGCCGGTGTTGATCAGATTATGCCACTTTCCGGCAGGTACCAGGATGACATAGTCGTTATAAACCCTTTGCTTATAATTTAGATTTTCCCTGCTGTCTCCCATAACAACAACGCCTTGGCCCTGCTCGATACGTAAGAACTGGTCGACATCGGGATGCATCTCTAGACCAATGTCATCCCCGGGGTTGATACACATCAGCGTTAACTGCAAATGGGTTCCTGTCCACAATGCGGTGCGAAAATATTTATTTTGCAAGGTTGCTTTTTCGATATTTGTGACAAACGGATTGGGTCCATAATCATTTGACTTACCCATCCGCATCCGAGATCCCTGACGATTCCCTTGCATGTAATTCTCTTGCATGTGACGATTCTCATGCATGTATTGGTTATATAAGTTGTTATATTGCCTATAATCGTTATTCATATGTTCTTTCCCTTCGTTACATTTTATTCGGAATACCATTATCATGATATGCACCGATTATGAAGGAAGTTCGCAGACCCGTCTAAAACAAAGATTGCGTACAATATTTGCCGTCTCATAAACAGCCGGGTATGTGAAATAATAAAACTGCAAAACCAACAGGAAGTTTGCAATACAATATAAAAAAATTCAATCCCGCAGGACAGTAGCGGGAATATGTGCCTTTGGCGTGAAAGGAAGGGTCTTTAATGGCAAAGAAAAGAAGGATTACGCATGAGAACACCAAGCAGGAACCCACCTCTTCAAAAAAGGTGATCGACAACCCGCTGTCAATCACCCAAGAAGATGAGTCCCTGAAGCTGACCGGCAGTACTGCCGCGGCTGATATGAATTTTTATTTTGATCAGGTCAAGCGGCAGAATACCGAATAAGGAAGATGCGGTTGCATTTGCCTTGTCGAATCAAAGCTTTGCTTCTAGGAACGCTGTTTTCAGCGTTCCGTTTTCATTACTCATCAACATGGGAATCGAGTCCCTGCGCAAAGTCTATGATTTCAGAGGTCGACAGCATCACGTTTTCGGTCTCCTCCTCATGTTCACTCAGCATGGTTGATTCTTTTCTGCTGTTTTTATACTCCTCCGCTCTCAATGGAAAATCGTTATTCTCCCCCACAAGCTTGCTGGCCGTAAACGGAGAGAACATCCCCTTTTCCAAATGATATTTTATTACAAGATCCTGAGGGATAAGCGCATTTCCGTCTAATGTCTCTATATAAAGATTTTCCATATACAATCATCCTTTAAATGCTTAATTTGATATAAGTATTATTCTCTTTCAGACCATTATAATGCTGGAAATACTTCATCGATTATTCGGATATTTCCAAATTAAGTTAGCACCACCTGTAGACTTATACATCTGCAGATGGTATATTAAAATCATATCAGTAATATGTCGGCATCCAGATTGATTAAGGAGGAACACCCGTGATTGAAGTAAAAGAGCTTACCATGAAATACCCCAGCGGCAAAGGGGTTTTCGACCTAAACTTCACCGTAAAGCAAGGACAGGTAATGGGTTATCTCGGCCCAAACGGAGCGGGAAAAACCACAACCATTCGCGCCCTGCTGGGTTTCATGAATCCGGACATTGGAACAGCAAGAATCAATGGAATGGACTGCTGGCATGATGCGCCCAATATACAAAAATCACTTGGATACATACCCGGTGAAATTGCTTTTCCGGACAGTATGAACGGGGATGAGTTCCTGAGGTTCATGCATGATATGCGGGGTACAAAGGATTTCGCCCTTCAAAAGCAGTTGATTGAAATGTTTGAATTCAGCCCCAAAGGAAAGATAAAGAAGTTTTCAAAGGGCATGAAGCAAAAGCTCGGTATTGTGGCGGCATTTATGCACAACCCCGATGTCCTGATTCTGGATGAACCCACAAGCGGGCTTGATCCGCTTATGCAAAACCGTTTTGTGGAGCTTGTGCTTTCGGAAAAAGCCAAGGGAAAAACCATCCTCATGTCCAGTCATATGTTTGAGGAGGTTGAGAAAACCTGCGATAACGTTCTAATCATAAAGGATGGCAGAATTGTAAAGCAATCCGATGTGCAATCGTTGAAGGAATCCCAACGCAAGGGCTTTGTTTTAAAAACCACCGACACCCACCGACTGGTTCAGATGCTCAAGGTATCAGGGTTTGAAGTTCAAAGCACAGCCGATGATTCTGTTGAAGTGTATGTATCCGGCAGCGACATCGACCGCTTCATTAAAACAGCGGCACAGTCCACGATTGTAAGCTTTAGCGCCAAATCCCAGACGCTTGAGGATATTTTCATGCAGTTTTACAGTGGCAACTCAACCACCCTCGGCTGAAAGCCGCAGAAAGCTCTTTTCTTCCCCCCCTTTTTTTATAAAGCTTGTTCGAGAAAGGATGATCCCAACCATGAGTATTCCCTTATTTAAGACAACCATTAAAAACAACTGGCTTCTGCTGCTGATCTTCTTCGGTGTGCTGACGATGTATATGACAATCATGATTTCCATGTACAATCCCGACGATATGCAGGCCATCACCTCTATGCTGGAGCTGTTCCCGGAGGAAATGATGAATGCCATGGGGTTTTCGGGTGCCGTCACCGATCTCACCGGTTATCTTGCCAGCTGGTTATACGGCTTGCTGATGTTCGGTTTTCCGATGGTATATTGTATTATTCTCGGCAATAAGCTGGTTGCAAAAAAGGTTGACAACGGTTCCATGGCGTATTTATTATCCACCCCCGCTTCAAGAACAAAAATTATTGTTACACAGGGTGTCTATGCGCTTTTATCGGTTGTATTGTTGTTTGCCGCACTGTTCGGCGTCGGGGTAGTGACCAGCATCGCAATGTTTCCCGATCTTCTTGATATCGGCGCATTTTTTAAGTTGAATGTACTTACCATGCTGATTAATATGGCGATCATTATGATTACCTTCTTTTTTTCTTGTCTGTTTAACGATACAAAGTATTCCCTCGGCTTTGGTGCGGGATTCCCCATTCTATTCTTGCTTATGAATATGCTGGGCGGCGCCTCCGACAAACTGGAAATATTAAAAAAGCTTTCGATATACGGTTTGCAAGATCCGGTAGAGCTTGTTCACGACAAAGATGCTTTGGGGTTGGATCTTTTTTTTGCAGGGATTATTGCTTTATTATTCTTGGCAAGCGTGCTTGTTTTCAGAAGAAAAAGACTTCCTCTGTAAAAACGGTTTTCTCACAAAAATTCAATATCTGCATCAAAGTGAATACAAGCGTTTTTAGGAGAGGCTGCATAATGCGGCCTCTCCTTTTAAAAAATCAAATTTCGCTAAAATAGTGCTATTCCCATCTGTTTTCTTACTATTTCTACTAAATCATTGAAAATCTTTGTTTTGCATGCTAAAATGGTGGAAAGCTAAACCATCCTTAGCTTCAGTCAATGGATATATGCTTTAAATAAGCTGGGTGAAACCAATGTATTTTGGAAGCGTTCGTTTTTTTAAACATATCATTTACGGTGTGGTGCTTTTAATTGTCACGCTAATTTTTGCTTTGCTGTTTCACACAATTCGTCTTGTTGTGAAAGCAGAAGGGAAGCAAGCTGTGAATCCTCCCGAAAAAGCCCCTGTGGCTGAGATTCCGCCGCCATCCTTTGTCATGGAAACACCCTCTACCACTGCAAATAATCTCACCGGATTTCAACGGCTTTATCCAACCATGTACAGCAAACAACCCGATGAGTCACTGGTTGTTGACAATATGGTTTATCTCACATTCGACGACGGCCCATCAAAGCGAACCCTTGAGGTTTTGGATACCCTCAGGGAAAACAAGGTGAAGGCAACCTTTTTTGTGGTGGGTAACACAGACGAATTTTCGAAGTCTGTTATGAGACGAATTGTTGAGGAAGGTCATTCTATCGGGGTTCATTCTTTTTTGCATGATTACAAAAAGGTCTATGGTTCGGTTGATGTATTTTTGGACGATTTTTATGCCATGTACCATCTAATCTATGAAGCGACCGGAATCGAACCTGATATCTTTCGATTTCCGGGGGGAAGTGTCAACAGCTATAATCAAACGATTTACCTAGAAATTATAGATGAGATGACCCGCAGAGGGTTTACCTATTATGACTGGAATGTATCCTCGGTAGACACCAACGCAGGTATAACCCCGGCC
>DHOG01000104.1:60542-60684 GCA_002410715.1 Ruminococcaceae bacterium UBA5396
ACAACGCAGGTATAACCCCGGCTCGCATTGAGCGGAATGTAATCAACGGTACAAAAAAATACGCCCGGTCTATTGTTCTTTTCCACGACAGCAGCAATAAGCATGCTACGGTTTCTGCACTTGACGGCATCATCAAGAAGCT
>DHOG01000104.1:60926-61603 GCA_002410715.1 Ruminococcaceae bacterium UBA5396
ATGAAACGAGGGTAATAGTATGGGAACAAAGCAAAACTTTAATCAGGCGCTACATGAAGTGTTTGGCTTTAGCCGAAGCACAAAGGGGACAAGCAAGGATTCCAACCTTGCGGAAAAGCTGGAGAATGATATGGAACAGCAGAAGGATGCGCCGGCTGAGCGCCAGCCGATTTATGAGAACAATACCCAGCCGTTTATCGAAACCGCGCGTATTACCAAGGACACAAAGATTATCGGTACCATTGAATCAAAGTCAAATCTTGATATCTGCGGTGACGTTTTCGGAGATGTGGAGTGCCAGAACAATGTAAAGATATCCGGCAGAATCGAAGGGAATGTTAATGGAAAAAACGTGGAGATCACCAGTGCGGTGGTCAAAGGAAACATTCGCGCCTCTGAAAAGCTCACCATTCGTCAGAGTGAGATTCTCGGCAATCTGTTTGCCGAGAGTCTTGAGCTGAACAGTAAGGTCAACGGCAATATCAATGTGAAGAAGGGCGCGGTTATTCTTAAGGCGTCGTCTGTTGTGGGAGACATCACGGCAATGACCGTAAGCGTTGAAAATGGCGCTGCCATAAAGAGTATGGTAAATATCACAGGCGAAAAGGGATTCGACAAAATGCAACCCCCTGTCCAAGAAGAGCAAGAATAAAGCAAGCATCTCAAGACGCACCGAA
>DHOG01000104.1:61875-73476 GCA_002410715.1 Ruminococcaceae bacterium UBA5396
CGCATAGCTAAAGCTATTCCCTCCTCCGACATATCTACATCAGCATATTGGTGCTGATGTGTTTATATGGTTTTGACGCGGACATGGCGCATCAAAACAGGCTAAAGCCTACAATAAAACCGGCTGATTCAATCAGCCGGTTTGGTGATTCTCCGATAGATTTCTCCCTTTTTCAGTCCGGTTTGGGCAGCGGCTTGTTTTGCTGCATCCGAGGCAGACTGCCCCTGCTCCATAAGCCGGGCGGCGATTTCAGCCGCCTGTTCGAGGGTGTGGAATTCAGCCGGCGGAGGGGTTGCCCCCTCGATCACCAGCACAATCTCTCCCCGCGGTGACTGGGTGCTGTATCGCATTGCGGCTTCTTCCAGTGTGGTGCGTATCACTTCCTCATGCAGCTTTGTAAGCTCACGGCAGATGGCAATACGCCGATTGCCTAAAGCAGTCAGCAGATCATTCAGCGTGGAGAGCAGCTTATGAGGTGCTTCATAAAATATCATGGTTCGCTGCTCCTGGCGAATGGATTCAAGATGGTCACGGCGGTTGCGGCGATTCATGCTTAAAAAGCCCTCAAACGTAAATCGCCCGGTGGGTAGTCCGGATATAGCAAGCGCAGTCACAACCGCGCTGGGTCCCGGAACGATACCTACCGAAATTCCATACTCACAGCACAGCGCAACCAGATCTTCGCCCGGATCGGAAATTGCAGGCATACCGGCGTCCGATACCAAAACACAGTCTTCTCCCGCTTTCACCCTTTCACATATCTGCACGCCCCGTTCCCGCTTGTTATGCTCAAAGTAGCTTACAAGCGGTTTTTTAATTCCAAAATGATTCAGCAGCCGAAGCGTAACTCTTGTGTCCTCGGCCGCAATGAAATCACATTCTTTTAACGCTTCAATCGCACGGGGAGAAAAATCGGATAGGTTCCCGATGGGAGTTCCGACAAGGGTTAATTTACCAGCCATAGAGGCCTCCTAACTGTATATATTGACTTGTATATTACGTATCGTATAGCGATTTGTATTCCAATGTCGGTTTTCCATTATAGTCATTCAGCAAAAAAGGAGGCAGCACCTTTAATTCATCAAAGCTTCCTCTGCCGGCTTCACACAGAAAAAGCGAGGGTTTGGATTGGGGCGTCGCATGAACAAAGCCAAGCCGCCTCGGAGATAAACCCGCCGATTTAAGCACATCCAAAACATATGGCAGCCTTTCGGGTCTGTGGCAAAAGCAGAACCTTCCTCCCGGGCGAATCAGCCCGTACGCGGCACCGGCAACATCGCTAAAGCTGCAGCCCTCCCCTTCATGGCGAGCGATACGAGCCGCTTGCGAACGGCTAAGACCGCCGCTTCCCCTTGCGAAGTAAGGAGGATTCATGGTGACAACATCATACGCACATGGCTGGAGAACCGCCCGCCAATCACGCAGATCTGCCGCATGCACGGTGATACGGGATTCCAGTCGGTTTGATTTTACACAGCGGCGTGCCATATCCGCAGCTTCCAGCTGTATTTCTAGGGCATCTATCTGTATAGGCGGCTGCCTTCTGCACCAAAGAAGAGGGATAATGCCGCAGCCTGTGCCAAGATCGCAGGCGCATTCGTCCGGCTTGGGAGCGGCAAATGCCGCCAGCAGCACCGCGTCCATTCCAAAGCCGTGTTCACGGGACACCTCCACCGCCAGCCCGCCCCCAATTTCCTCAAGACGAAGCTCACCGCCCATGATATTCCACCTCGGATTCTATCTAATTTCCGACAATCAATTGTAATAGGGCCAAAACGCAGGCATACCCCTGCCCTATAATTTTGCGAATCGCTTCCCGTAAACATACGATTTATATGCAAATATGCCGGGCGTCCCAAAGGGCACCCGGCAATAGCCGACTTTATAACCGCAATTATTCAGCCTGGGGAGCGCCCACGGGGCAGACATCCGCGCAGCTGCCGCACTCGGTGCAGGTATCGGGGTTAATTACGTATATGCCGTCGCCTTCGGAAATTGCCGAGGTGGGGCATTCGGCCTCGCAGGCACCGCATGAAATGCAGTCGTCATTAATTTTATATGCCATGGAAAGCACCTCCTTTGTATGTACCATTTAATAATAGCATACAAATCAAAAAAATCAATTGTTTTTTACCTATAAGATTACCGCCCGCATTTTGCAGACTTAAGCCTGTTTTGACACGTCCTGCCCGCGTCAAAACCATATAAGCATATCACCATCGATATGCTGATGTAGCTATGCCTTCTTTTGCACCACTTGCCCGAACAGCCAAAAGAAAACTCCCTCCTTGAGGGAGCTGTCACCCGTGGCGACTGAGGGAGATATGTTGCGGTCTATGCATCCGCTGGTATGAGCCAATAGAAAGAACTTTCAGTGCATCTTGAGATACTTGCCGGTAATATGCCATTATAGGGCTGTGCAAGCCAACGGCTAAGCCGGTGGTGTTAATTCTGCACAGAAACTTGTTTTTTGCTATTCGTCTTCAAGCTGCAGCAGCTCTTCCTCCTCGTGCTTTTCAATCCGGATTTGCGAATCCTTGATTACCTTAACATCCTTGACTTGAACCGATATCGAAGGGGAGTCGGGTGATTTATCCAGCCTGACCTTCAGGGCTCCGGTCAGCAGATTGGATTCGGTGACAACCCCTTTGCCCTCTTTTGTGCTGACGATTGCACCCACCTTGGGCGTAATCTTTAGCAGCGATTCATATGCATCCTGTTCATATTTCAGGCAGCACATTAGACGTCCGCAGGATCCTGAAATTTTTGTGGGGTTGAGTGACAGCCCTTGTTCCTTTGCCATCTTTATGGATACCGGCTGAAAATCGCTGAGAAACTGAGAGCAGCAAAACGGACGTCCGCAAACACCGAGTCCCCCCAGCATTTTTGCTTCATCCCGAACGCCAATCTGCCGCAGCTCAATCCGAGTACGGAACACCGACGCGAGATCCTTAACCAGCTCACGAAAATCAACCCGGCCGTCAGCCGTGAAATAAAACAATATTTTTGAATTGTCAAAGGTGTATTCCACATTGACAAGCTTCATTTCAAGGTTGTGGGCCGCTATCTTTTCTTGGCATATTTCAAACGCCTTTTTTTCCTTTTCGGCATTCTCCTTTGCGTGCCGAATATCCTCGGGTAGCGCCGGACGAATCACCTTTTTAAGCGGCTTGATAATATCCGATTCGGCAACATCACGATTTATCAGCGCAACCTCCCCGCATTCCAAACCGTAGGAGGTTTCCACAACCACCATGTTCCCGCGTTCAAACTTATGTCCGCCGGGATCAAAATAATATAATTTTCCCATGTTCTTGAATCGAACACCTATAATCTCTGCCATGTGTCAACCTTTCCGTGCCCTTTGACGGCACTCTATCATAAGTTTCAGCGACCGGCTGCCTCACGCAGACGGCTGCACAGTAACGTCTGAAACAACGTATGGTTTATATTCATCCGCCGCGCCTGCTGAAGGGATTCTACCGCAGCTAGCAGCGACACAAGCTGCTCCCGCATCAGCAGGCGGGAAAGCCTTTCGGCGGTTTCGGGACTGGAGGACAGATGGTCTGTGTTGCCGACACGTCTTACAAGCGCGTCACGAAAGATCAGGGATAGGATGTTCAGAACACCGTCGGACGCCTCTTTGTCCTTCTCCAGCTTGGCGGTTAAGCGGAGCAGCTCCAGTTCATCCGGAGCAGCAACGGCGTGTGCAATCTCGGGTGCAAGCTCCTGTACACGCCGAAACGACCCGTCACTTATTCCGCTTACCGCCTGTCCGATAATTCCTCCAAAAACAGCAGCAGCCTGCCGTGCGTTATCTTGGTCAGTTTGGGGGAGAATTTGCAAAATGGTCTCCACCGCTTTATCCTGCTCAACAGCGCCCAGCGTAACTCCCACCGTTCGGGACTGTATGGTGGTCAAAAGCTGGGAGCGATTTTCACAGGTAAGTATAAAGATCAGATGGGCAGGGGGTTCCTCAAGGATCTTGAGCAAAGCATTCTGCGCCTGTTCGGTCATGCCCTGCGCGCCTGCTAGAATATAGACTCTCCGCTCGGCTTCATTTGGCAGGACATATGCATTGTCTCGAATTTGCTTGATTATATCGACATGAAACGAACGGGACGCCCCTTCGCCGCCTGCCTCAAAAATATCCGGATGGTTTCCGCCTGCAGCCTTCATGCAATGGGCACAAACACCGCATGGTTTCTGGTCAGTCGATTTGCATACCGCGGCCTTTGCCAGCAGGCGAGCAAGGGTTCGCCGTCCGCTGCCCCGGGGACCTTCAATCATCAGCGCATGGGGAAACCGCCCTCCGTCAACATAGGAGGAGAGCTGCCGTTTTGCCTGATCATTTCCTTGAAAACCGTCAAAGCGCATTAGAATCCTACCAATCCTGCCCTAAAACATCCGCCGCTGATTGCGGCATGATGCATCAAAGCCTTTCATATCGTTCAATGTTAAGAACAAATACGGTTGCTCCCCCCACCGATACCTCCACAGGGATTGAGGCATAGGCAGAATTTCCGTATGTGGCACTCGGAATCATCTGACTGCGCTTTTTAGAGTGCTTCTCAATAACAGCCATAACCTCATCCACGCGATTGTCATCCACTCCAACCAAAAAGGTTGTGTTTCCGGCCATCAGAAAGCCACCCGTCGTAGCAAGTTTTGTAACAGAAAAGCCCTCTTTGGTTAACGCTGAAGATACTGTTCCGCTGTCATCCTTGTTCACGATTGCAAGAACCAACTTCATTGATCTTCTCCTCCATTTGCGTATTTAAAGCGCATATCCCTTATCTATTTAATCTTATGGAATAGCCGATACCGCTATTCTAAAGATATGTCCTCAACAAAGCCTATAATTTTTTTGATAACTTTATTATACCACATATCATGAAGTTATCGGCAGACCCTTTTGTTAAGCACAATATATCATGAAGTTGTGCGGTAGCCAACTTCATGATATATTATATCGTATATTTTTTTGCGATACAAGTAAGTTACACATTTTTTACGACTATAATCCTGTCATATCCGCTTATTTTTAGATTTTCAGCAATTTCAGCGCTGATTCTCTCTCCCGGAACCACCGCCGCAATTCCCGGAGGGCAAGGGCAACAGGCACAAGCAGCAACTCTTCCGACGGACCGCTCGGCTTTAACCGTTTCACTGGGAGCCAACAATGCTTCCCTCGGTGATAATATCCGCTCCGGGAACAACCCATTCGGATATTGATAATTATAAGCATTGGAATTCTCTTTTTTGCTCAAAAAATATCCGCGGCGTTGCCGGGCAGGCAGTTTTTTTATTGCGTCGCCAAGCCGCCCAAGCTCCTCCGGCGTATTAAACGGGGTAATGATAAACACCACGTACCGCGCATCGGCATACTCAGGCTCACAGCCGTGGTCACGGAAATGCGCCGCCGCAGAAATGCCATCAATTCCGATCACCGATGTGTCCAGCGTAAGTCGGGTGGGATCGCGGTTTTGACCCCCCGCCGCGGTGCCGATTCCGGCATGCCTTGCTGCTTCTGCAAGTTCTAAAACAGCCTCGGCTTTTATCCTATATGCCTGTACTCCGGCTCGCTGCCACCAGTCCCGCGCCAGATCCAGAGATGCCAACACCTGAAAGGAGGGCGAGGTTGAACCGAACACCCCCATTGCCGATTTGGCTGCCCGTCTGTCAATACCGCAATCATTTCCTGACCTGCCGATATGCAGCATGGCACCTCCGGTCAGCACCGGAAGTGTTTTATGTGCCGAGTCAGCCGTCATATCCGCCCCCAAACTCAGCGGGTGGAGCCCAAACGCCCCGAGATGACTTCCGTGGGCATTATCAACCAGCAGCGGCACTCCGGCTTTTTGGCATCGCTGGGATATGGTTTTGATGTCGGCAAGATTTCCGTAATAGTCGGGGCTGGTGATGTAAACGGCTTTTATATCAGGCTGTTTCAAAGCCTGCTCAATATCTTCTGCCTCAAGCTGCCCATTTGCCCCTGACGGCCACGCCCAAACAGGATCAATTCCCACAAGTGCCGCGGCGTGAACCGCGCTCCTATGGGAATTCCTGGCAAAAACCACCCGTCCGCCCCCTGCCCCAAGCATTAGCATGGTGTGAATACATAGAGTGCAGCCTCCGGCGCTGAAGAGTGTCATGGAGGCGCCGAATGCGTCCGCGGCGAGTCTCTCTGCCTGCTCAATCATATCGCCTCCGTCATACAGGCTGGCAGTGTCGGGAAGCTCGGTTATATCATATACAAGCGATTGTATGTCGGTCAAAAATCCGGCACGGCCCTTGTGACCGGGGGTATGAAATGACGCCCGCCCCATTGACGTATAACCCATTATCATGTCATAAAGAGGAACCCCTGAAACAGGCATGATACAGTCTCCTTTTTAGTCTTTTTATATCGTGGTACTATTATATTGTTTTATATATCGCTTGTCCAGCACAGGAAGTGTGTAAACATAGGTGAAAAAGCCACCAAGCTGTTTGCAGGGGCGGATTCAATATCCGCCCGCATAATAGAGTATTCCCGTACGGATATTGAACGGAGGGATAAGCCCCAACGATATTGGAAAACAACAGGGCACTTTCCCCAAGGAAAGTGCCCTGATAAATTATTCTCGGATTATCAGCGGTGCAAATCAAGCGCCAAGATATGCGCGGCGCACCTGTTCATTATCAAGAAGCTCGGATGATTTACCTTTGAGGATGATACTGCCCGTTTCAAGCACATAGGCACGATTTGAGATGGATAATGCCATTTTAGCGTTCTGCTCCACCAGCAGAATGGTGGTGCCGCTCTCATTCACCTCGCGAATGCAGCTGAATATTTCCTGTACAAGAATGGGAGACAGCCCCATCGACGGCTCATCAAGAAGCATCATCTTGGGCCGTGACATAAGCGCCCGCCCGATTGCCAGCATCTGCTGTTCGCCGCCCGAAAGGGTGCCTGCCTGCTGGCGGCGGCGTTCTTTCAGTCTGGGAAAGCGTTTAAACACCAGCTCCAGATCCCGGTCAACCTCACGGCTTTGAGTTGCGGGACGAATATATGCACCCATTTGCAGATTTTCCTGAACAGTCAGATTGGAAAACACCCGCCGACCTTCAGGCACCTGTGCCAGACCCAGCCGAACAATCCTGTGGGGCTCCATCTTTTCAATGCTTTCTCCCATAAAGGTGATATCACCTGTTTTAGAACGGAGTAGCCCTGAAACGGTGTGCATGGCGGTGGTCTTGCCGGCTCCGTTTGCGCCGATCAGCGAAACGATTTCTCC
Source organism: Ruminococcaceae bacterium UBA5396 (assembly GCA_002410715.1). Lineage (GTDB taxonomy): Bacteria > Bacillota > Clostridia > Oscillospirales > Acutalibacteraceae > Avimonas. Next base: position 69,156 of record DHOG01000104.1, read on the forward strand.
TTCCTCGACATGAAAGGACAGTCCTTTCAGCGCATGAATGGCACCGTAATATACATTAATATCATTTACGCTCAGCATAAAAGAGTTCATTCCTTTCCGGCTCAGCTACCCAGATAGGCGGCAATAACCTTGTCATTGTTCCGGATTTCTTCAGGGGTACCCTCGGCAATCAAATTACCGTAATCCAGCACATACAGCCGCTCACACACATTCATAACAAGGCTCATATCATGCTCGATCAAAAGAATCGCAACATTAAAGCGATCACGGATACTGCGGATAACCTCCATGAGATCATGGGTTTCGGTGGGGTTCATCCCGGCAGCCGGTTCGTCCAGAAGCAGTAGCTTGGGTTTAGATGCAAGCGCGCGCAGTATCTCCAGCTTTCTTTGTTGACCGTATGGAAGGTTTGCCGACATCTGGTCAGCCAAATCCTCCATGTCGAAGATTGCAAGCAGTTCCCTTGCCTTCCTGTCGATGGCGCGCTCCTCTTTCCAGTAGGAAGGAAGACGGAGCATACCGGACACAACATTGTATTTCATGTTTTGGTTCATGGCAAGTTTAATATTATCCGCAACCGTCATGTGTTTGAACAGCCGAATATTCTGGAAGGTTCTGGCAACACCGGTTCGATTAATCTGAAACGGCTTCTTGCCGAGGATACTCTGACCTTCAAGCCGAATGGCGCCGCCGCTTGGCGCATAAACGCCGGTAAGAAGATTGAAAACCGTTGTCTTGCCTGCCCCGTTAGGGCCGATCAAGCCGACAATCTCCTTTGCATCTACCGCAAGATGCAGGTCATTCAATGCCTGCAATCCGCCGAATACAATCCCCAAATCCTTGGTTTCCAACAGGTGCATTACTCAGCACCTCCTGTCTCACTGTGTGGCTTTCTGTTCGCAATCCTACGATACAGCTTTCCCGCCAGTTTTGGAATCGAAATCTCATACCGTCCCAGCAGCCCCGAGGGCTTGAACAGCATGACTAAGATCAGAATGGTGGCATATAGAATCATGCGATACTCTGAAAAATCACGCAATCTTTCTGACAGCAAGGTGAGAACGGTTGCCGAAATCACCGAACCCGTAATGGATCCCATGCCGCCCAAAACAACCATGATTAATATTTCAACCGAGCGGTTAAAGTCAAATTTTGACGGGTCAATCATTCCGTAATGATGGGCATAGATGCCGCCCGCCACACCTGCAATAAATGCAGCAAAAACAAAAGCAAATAATTTATAATAGGTGGTGTTGATTCCCATGGACTCGGACGCAATCTCATCCTCACGAATGGAGATGACAGCTCTCCCGTGACGGGAACGCCCAAAGGTGAACATCAATATTACTACAACTATGGCAATTACATAAGCATATATAAACATAGGGCTGGGATTTCTGCGGCTGCTTAACGACTCCATTCCGCTTAACCCCATTGCGCCATTGGTTATTTTCAGATTGTTGGCGACAACACGTATGATCTCCCCGAAGCCCAGCGTGATAATCGCAAGATAATCGCCTCTCAGACGCAGAGCCGGCAAACCGATTACCACACCGAACATAGCAGCAACGATACCCGACAGCAGCAAACCAATCGGGAATGCAATGGCAAGCGGCAACCCGCTGTGCAAGGTGAATAAGGAAGCGGCATAAGCACCCACCAGCATAAAGCCGGCATGTCCAAGAACAAGCTGTCCCAAAATTCCGGTCACTAGATTCAAGCTTGCTGCAAGGGTTACGTTAATACAAATCAGTATAATGATTCCGGTGTCAGACCAGCTAATTGTTTTTGTATTGATTGAAATAAGCAAGACAAAAAAGAGAAGTGTACCCAGCATAAAGTTGACCATATAATAAATGCCGGTTTTCTTTTTTAAAAACCCCATTATACCTTCTCCTTTCTGTTTTTACCCATCAAACCGGAAGGCTTGACCAGCAGCATCAGGATGAGAATACCAAATACAACCGCATCGGTCAGGGTGGTGCTGATATATGCCTTTGTCAGGCTTTCGGCTACCCCCAGAATATAACCGCCCAGCATCGCCCCCGGAATGGAGCCGATGCCCCCAAGCACCGCAGCGATAAAGGCCTTTATACCCAGGAGATTTCCCATGTCGGGTTTGATCTGGGGATAGGTGTTAGAGTATAGTACCGCGCCGACGGCAGCCAAGGCAGAGCCGATGGCAAACGTCATCAGGACAACTTTGTTGGTGTTGATGCCCATCAGCTTTGCGGCACCGGCATCCTCAGAGGTTGCCTGCATTGCTTTACCAATCTTGCTTTTATCCACAAGAAGCTGCAGACCCATCATCATCAAAACCGAAACAACGATATTGATAACAGTGGAAGAAGCCAATTCAAGACTCCCGAGCTTGATCAGTTCCGCCGGAAAAATGGTAGGCATCGATTTGGGATCAGAACCGAAAATCAGCATAAAAAGGTTTTGCAGGAATATGCTGACACCAAGAGCGGTGATGAGCAACGAAATGCGGGCAGCATTATGTATAAGGAGGCGATGATATGCCACCCGCTCAATGAGCATACCTGCGAGGGCACATACAATAATAGAAACCGGAATCGCGACCCAAACCGGCAGCCCGTATATTACCATTACAAGATAAACCGAATATCCTCCCACCATGATAATATCGCCATGGGCGAAATTTATCAATTGGACGATACCATAAACCATGCTGTAGCCCAGGGCTACCAGCGCATAAATGCTGCCCAGCCCCAAACCGTTAATCACCTGTGTTATAAAATCCATGGCCGCACCTTCTTACTCCCCTGTTAATTGAAACAATAATTACGATCTCAATCCATCACAAAAAAACTATTAACACCGGAAAAGAGGGTGAACGCCAAGTCACCCTCTTTTCCGATTCTTTCGTTACTGCGTTTAGGAAACGCTTGTATGTCGGTTCTTTAGCTCATTGAATAATTTTCAACAACCTTATATTTGCCACCGTCAAAGGATGTTATGATTGCCTGACGAACAGGGTTGCGGTTTTCATCAAATGTTGTAGTACCTGTCAAGCCCTCATGATTTGTTTGTTTCAGTGCCTCAATAATGGCATCTGAATCGGTTGAGCCGGCTGCTTCAATTGCTTTTGCAAGAATATGCATGGTGTCATAGCCAAGAACCGCAAACATGTTTGCCTCTGCGTCATAAGCATCCTTGTACTTGGTCAGAAAAGCCTGCAGGGAAGCATCGGTGCTGGAAGCCGAATACTGACTGCAGAAATACGCATTTGCAAGCGCATCAACATCGGTTTTCGCAATCTGATTCAGAACACCGTCCCACCCGTCTGCACCAAGCAGTTTGGCGGTGACTCCCTGCTTTTTAGCCTGAGATGCGATTAACGCAACATCGGAATAATAGACAGGAATCATAATGACATCAGGGTTGTGTTTTTTAATGTTGGTCAGCTGTGAATTAAAGTCTGTACTGCCTGTTGTATATCCCTCTTTGTTGGTTACAGACATACCCAGTTCTTTTGCCTTGGCATCAAATGCATTTGCAATGCCGGTTGAATAGGTGTCACCGGTATCATAGATGATGGCAACCTTTGATGCGTTCAGCTTTTCTTTTGCATAGGCTGCCATTAACTCTCCCTGATAGGGATCAATAAAGCAGGTACGGAAAACATTTTCTCCAACCAGTGTGATGTCCTCTTGGGTACCGGAAGCTGTAATCATAGGCATGTTGTCCAGCTTGGCCTTCAGTGCTACCGCCTTTGTAGGCTTGGATGTAACGTCACCCAAAAGTGCCACCATGCCAAAATCATCAACCAGTTCATTGTAAGCGTTGACAGCCTCTTGTGAATCACCCTTTTCATCCAGGCATTTATACTCAATCTGCTTGCCCAGAATGCCGCCCTTTTCATTAATTTCTTTAACCGCTAATAAGACAGCGTTGTTTACAGCTTTTCCATACTGGGATACACTGCCTGTAAGTGGAGCAAGGCCGCCGATTTTTATGGTTTCCTTAGCTGTATTGCTATCTTCACCGCTAGTTTCTGGTTTGCCTCCGCACCCCGCCATCAAAACGACAGCAAGCGCAGCTGCAGACAGCAAAGAAAAAATGCGCATCTTTTTCATATAACACCCTCCAAATTTTTTTCGAAAATTAATATTAATCATTATACTAGTAGCTGAAAGACAATTCAAGTAGAAATCGTTGTAAAAGCATAAATTCTGCAATCATTATTAAAACAACCTGCAAATTAGCCCTTATTTTCGTGTGTTATACGCCCACTCAACCATCCAAGAGGGTTGGGATTCATTTTTTGTGCATAAATTTCCAGTCAGCAAATTTTTAA
>DHOG01000032.1 GCA_002410715.1 Ruminococcaceae bacterium UBA5396
GTCCATTCGTTGGAGATCATAAGATCAAGCAGGACAAACGCCGCGGAAAGGAAGGTCCCGACCATCCTGTGAGTTACGGCGTTGAAAAAATAAGTCAGCAGGCCGAACCAGGCGGCGCAGGCCCACTCCAGAAGAAAACTGTACAGAGCCGCCGTGGCGGGGGAGTAGGCTCCTGTCAGATAATTGCTGACGGTGAACGTCATTCCGTACTGCCGCCCGGCGTTCGTCCGGGCAAGGGTTCCCAGAACTTTTCCCCAGTGCCAGCTTCCCTGGAGACTGTTCAGTAAAGGCAGAACACTGGCACCGGCAATAAAAAAGACGTATATCAGTGACATGGCGGCAATATAAAGGACGTGCCCGGCCGACCAGGCGGTGCGCCCCGACCGTGATACGATATACGAATACGATTCATCCGTAAACGGTGCATCGCAGAACAGAAAAATGACACCGGCCATAAAAACCATCTGGCAGATATAGTCGCTGGTGAGATGCGGGAAAATCCACGGCGTAGAGGCAATCCCCACCGACCGCGCAAAATACGCCACCGGTTCCACCGTCGAATAAATATATATCCCGATGATAAGGAACAAAATCGGAATACGCGGTGAAGAATTAACTCGGCCCATCTGATAAGCAAACACTTTCCACGCCCTGTGAAATGGGTTCATATGTAAATATCCTCCTTTACCCGCCGGGTGAACAAATATCCGCAGAGAAGAGCAAGCCCGGCCACAACAGCGGTGGCCAAAAGGAGCGTGCCTCCGTCGTTACCGGTGCCTGCCCGCCCGCGGAGGATCAAATCCAGCCGGGCGCTGTTTGGAATATGCAGGAGGTTGAAGACCCGTACGGCAATAAAATGCAGGATAAACGGGGAAGCTATGGCAACATATTTGTTGGGAAAATAAGCCGATACCGCAAGGGCAGCGGAAGATGCCAGAACGCCCCGCAGAAAGGCCAGGTATGCGCCGATAAGGAAATATCCGATCCCCGATCCGGACATAATGGCCGCTGCAAAAGGAAGCCCCTGCATGGAACGGTACGTTTCAGAATCCAGCAGGGGAAGCCAGACGGAAAGCAAACCGGTATGCAGCAAAATACCGCACCCGAGCGAAAGGCCGCCCGTCACGGCACACACCAGCACCTTGGAGATACAATAGGAATTTGCGGACGCCCTCGCCGCGGTGAGAGGCGTTATTCCGCACCGGCGTTCTTCGCAGTAACTGGCGGCAAAGGGAAGAGCCGCCAGCATGGGAAACCAGTCGGAACTGTAAGAACCAAACATGACAATGGAGAAAAAGTAATAATACCAGACGCTCATGTCTTTTGCGGAAGGGCTTCTGAGGTAATCCAAATCACCCCACATGTCAAATAACATGCAAAAAGCGGCCAAAATAACCGCTGCGAAAAATGGCGGGCCGAGAGCGCGCTTGAAATTTTCCCCGGTCAGCCGGCGAAACCTGCCGTTATTCTTCATATTCAAGATCCTTCCCGGTAAAAGCGTTAAACCGTGCTGCGTGCGAATACACTCTTCCGTCGCTGTCAGCAGAGTCAATCTGGAAGCACCAATAAGGCAGCAGGGTAATTTCTTGTTTATCAGACGAATTATGCATATCTGAGATATCAATGTATTCCAGCCAAATCTTTTTTACCGTATGCTGATTAGTGAGGATGACATCGGCGTACTTGTTTTTCAAGCATTTCACTGCTTTGTCCACTGAAAGGATCGACTTGGGCCCTGATGGATCTTCCTTTTGCAAATATACTCCGGAGGCCTTAAAATAACATAGTCCCTGAGGCGTAATTAGCATTCTTTCCGTTAGCCCGCGCGGTATGGTTGCATCGATGTCACCATGTATTTGAATATCCGGTTCCGTGTTTCCTCCGTCATAGATTGGTATTCCGTCCTTTTGAAGCGAGTATTGGATAAAATAGCAGTTGTCTTTTTCTGACCATCCTTTTATGATTACAGTTTTAGGAAAGTCCTTGTAATTCGTGTCTTTTAGCAGATCTGTTTGAAACTTGTCTAATTCTTTTCCCGTAACTGCAATCATTTTAGGTGCCAAAATGGGTTCACCGAAAAATTTCATGGATCGTAAAATGGCTGAACCTTTTTCTGCGGCTTCTTCATGTGTCATAAACGGAAGATCTGTTGGAACTGTCTGAAACACCTGGCGGTTTGTTTTTTTAGCCTGAACAATATATTCACCAAAAATAGAATCTATTGCAGAATCACGCTTGGATTTTTGAAAGGAAACAATTCCCGAGTCATTATTGGCAACAGCCCACGCTCCACTGGATGATTTAACACTTACCAGGCCGTGGGCGTTTGTTTCTGACGCTTTTTTCCCTGTATCGCCTGAAAAAAACAGGCCGGTCAATTCCTTAGACGTAAAAGTGCGATATACCAGCGGATAGGAGGAATAGGCGCTTTTTCCGGGCAAAATCACGTCGGCGTCCATTGTCAGGTTTTTATCCAATTGTTTTTTTATGTGGCGGGTTCC
>DHOG01000157.1:0-617 GCA_002410715.1 Ruminococcaceae bacterium UBA5396
AGACAGCTTCACATCCGCACCGCCAATAAATTTTCCTTTACAGAGAATCACAGGCATAAGCAGGGGCATTGTTATCAGTACGGCAGTCAGAAGCATACCGGGTATATCTGTGGGTTTACGCCCAATGAGTGCTATAAGCAAAATCATGATATGAAGATAATCATCAGCTTCTCTTGTTTTTATATCACCAAAGGAAGCAAATAGAAGAATCAGACACAAGAGAATACCTTTAATCGTATTCAGTGTAAATCCAAAAAAGCAGAGCAAGAATATTGTGACCGCAACCGTAATTAAGACAAAGGCAGTCGCTGTTTTTGTTTTATCTGCTTTCCATCGTTTTGCGGCATACAGACTTATTAAAAAAGCGATAGTACCTGACAACATCAAAAAAGATAGTGCATGAAAAAGAAATATTGCCATCTCTGCGGATATTTGAATCGGTCGTATCGGTAATGTAGGACAAATGGGACGAATAAGCATAGTATTCATAGAAAACCTCCCCAAAAAAGATTGATGCGGCGGGATAGATTTATTGCATCCCGCCGCCATCTTCAAATTAAGAGCCGGAGTAACTGAACAGGCTAGTAATCTTATTACCAAGCGTGGGGATAATGTTG
>DHOG01000157.1:764-1052 GCA_002410715.1 Ruminococcaceae bacterium UBA5396
TTACCAAGCGTGGGGATAATGTTGCTGTTAAACAGCGTGTACAACCCTGCAAGGAGCAAAGCCCCGATTACAACTGCAATCAAGATTTTAACTCCTGAATCCACATATCCCTCAGCCTTTTTACACTGAATTGTGGATTGAACGCAAACGGCAGCGGAGCGGACTTTGTTTCTAACTTTATTAAGCAGATTTTTCATTACAGATACCTCGTCTTTCTTTTTTTGAATATTTTTAGATTGAAATTAGCCGTTGTAATTGAACAGCCCGTTGATTTTGCTTGTCAGCGTG
>DHOG01000157.1:1161-3999 GCA_002410715.1 Ruminococcaceae bacterium UBA5396
TAACCGCCGTAATTGAACAGACCGTTGATTTTGCTTGTCAGCGTGGGGATAATGTTCGTGTTGAACAGAGCATACAAACCCGCAAGGAGCAAAGCCCCGATGACCACAGCAATCAATATTTTTACTCCCGAATCCACATAACCCTCGGCCTTCTTGCACTGAATTGTGGATTGAGCGCAGACAGCAACGGAGCGAACCTTGTTTCTCACCTTGTTGAATAGATTTTTCATTGCATATACCTCGTCTTTCATTATTAGGCTTTATAGCCGATAGATTTGACGCATTATCGTATGCAGCAGTACGGCTTCCCCTGAAGCACAAAGGATTTAATGTCCGCTACAAGGCAATCACCCCTTACAGTCGTTTTGAATAATAAAAAGCCGGGAAAGATTGCTCTTTCTCGACTGTCGCTGATGATTTATATGATATTAGCGTCCCATATCACGGTTACGTTCCCGTTTCTGCCAAAGCTCCAACGCTTTGATAATGGTATCCTCAATTTTCTGCGCAGGGGTTCCCACGGGAAAGTAGCGGTTTATTTTGTCTCGCGGCATCTTGAATTGCTCTTTTTGATTTGGCTTTTCCTCTTGCATAATGGAGAAGATAACATCCTCGTTGAGTTTACCGGTCTGTGAGAATTGCTTTATTTTTATTGCCTGTGCTAAGCTGGGTGTGGAATCTTCGCATTCCATCGTTTCCAGTAAGGAAGCCTGCTCCGACTTTTGCAGATAGGAAATCTCAACGGCAGGACGAAAAGCAATTTTCCCCTCATCCACCATTTGTAAAATCGGTGGAATCAACTCTGTAAGCCGGATATATCGAAAAATCTGATCTTTACTGGTTCCGAGCTGCTCAGCCATTTCGGCACTTGATGTTTTTCCTGTTAAATTATTCGCCAATGGCGAATAATTTTTACATGGTCGCCCTGCGGTACGTTTCATGGCATCCAGTTTCATCTTATAAGACAAAGCTTTCTCGCTCGGCAGAATGGTTTCACGCTGCAAGTTAGCATCCACCATGGCAATAATTGCTTCATCACGGGATAACTCACGAATGATAAGGGGCATGGTTGTAAGCCCTGCCATTGCTGCCGCCATTTTTCTGCGGTGACCGCTGATTAGCTCATAGCTGCCATCTTCTTTTTGACGAGCAATGGCGGGAGTTTGTATTCCGACAGCCTTTATGCTCTTGATCATATTTTGCATGGCCTCGTCATTTTTTACTTGGAAAGGATGATCGGGGAAATCATCAATTTCCGAAATCGGTACTTCTAATACTTTTTCCCGCTTGGCATCATCTCGCTGCTCTTGTGTTGTGAATAAATCAGCGGCAAGGCTCGCTTTTTTTGGTAACTCGAATGTCTGTCCCTCTCGACTTGCCATCACGCAACACCTCCCTTACTAAAGATTCGTAGGCAAAGGCTGCCTTTCCCTTTGGATCGTAAGCAAAAATACTTTTTCCCGCTGCTCCGGCTTCTTTTACTTTGGTTGAGTATGGAATTGGCTCGGGATATACCCGTACATTCCCGCCATATGCACTTTTGATAATCTCCACCGTATTCTTGGCAAGGTTGGTTCTCATGTTGGCAAGGGTAATCAGTACCCCTTCAACACGCAAGTCAGAATTGATGTTTTCCTTGACCAGTCCGATGGTTTCAAAAAGCTGTGTCATGCCGATAACCGACAAATATTCCGGTTGAACAGGCACAATTACACTATCGGCGGCAGCAAGGGCATTGATGGTCATCATTCCTAAAGTTGGCGGACAATCCAACAAAATCACATCGTATTCAGACTTGATGGGGGCAAGGCATTTTTTCAGGGTTAGTTCCCGGCTCATAGCATTCACCAACCGCATTTCAACACCGGAAAGCGCAATACTTGACGGCAAGAGATGAACTCCCTCGACATGATGCAGAATACCGTTATGGGGATCAAATGCTTTCCCCGACATGACTTGTTCAAGTTGAGTGGCAACGGTAACATTCAACTCATCCGGGTTTTTCCAACCTAATGAAACCGTTTGACTGGCTTGGCTATCGAGGTCAACAATTAATACCCTTTGGCCTTTTCTTGCAAGCCCAATTCCTAAATTGGTACTGAGATTGCTTTTGCCGACCCCGCCTTTTTGGTTTACTGCTGCATACACGCGGCAACTATCATTCGGCATTTTTGTTTCCTCCTTCCATGATGATATTTCATATAGTAAAAACTCCTCCTTTACAGAAATAAGCCGCCCTTATCGTAAAATAAAGACGGCTATGTATTGTTTTTGAGCGCAAAAAAGCCGATTGCTTCTGATAGTCTCAAAAACAATCGGCTCATTGTGAATATGTATTATTCTGTGTCTGTGCTATAGTCCTCCCACGCGGCGGTGATATCCTCGTCTTTGGCGTTAACTACAAGGGTAATGAGGGTTTCAAGCTCGTCATAGTAAACATTTGCATTCTTGCCATCCTGAATACTGTTCAGGGCTTTTAACAGTTTTTCTTTATCCATTGTTTTGCATCTCCGTTTCCTTTAAATAATAATCCCATTATATATAGTGAATCTGGAGACGACAAAGGTGCAAATCCAAAATTCACCAGATTGCTTTCAGGTAGAGAAAGATGCAATTATATGATATAATTTACAAAGAAGTACAGCCGTAGAAGCAAGCTAGCGCGAAGGTTATTGCTTCGGCTTTTAAAATCACCAAATATGACTTATTAAGAATGATATTCTGTACCCCTTGCTACAGAAAAAACACGAGACTTGATGTTGATTAAAATTTATTGTAGTGGTAAATCATAATGTTTAGAGCAAGTAATTATAAAGGAGGGACCGAAGCAACGATGAA
>DHOG01000157.1:4179-5816 GCA_002410715.1 Ruminococcaceae bacterium UBA5396
ACATTCTATGCTTCGGTGGAGTGCATAGAGCGGGGGCTTGATCCGCTGACTACTAATCTGGTGGTTGCCGATATAAGCCGTACAGAAAAAACCATCTGTCTTGCTGTTACTCCCTCCCTGAAAGCATACGGAATTTCCGGCAGAGCAAGGCTTTTTGAGGTTGTGCAACGGGTAAAAGAAATCAACGCTGCTCGACTTAGAAAAGCACCGGGAAAAGAATTTTCCGGTGCTTCTTTCAACGATACAGAGCTAAAATCCTCACCGGAGTTGTCCCTTGATTATATTGTAGCCCCACCTAGAATGGCTCATTATATTGAATACAGCACACAGATTTACAAGGTGTATCTTAAATACATTGCACCGGAAGATATTCATGTTTACTCCATAGATGAAGTCTTTATAGATGCTACCAATTATCTGAATACCTATAAGCTTTCACCCCGTGAGCTTGCTGCAAAAATCATCTTGGATGTTCTTAAAACCACCGGAATCACAGCAGCGGCAGGAATCGGCACTAATCTATACCTTGCTAAAATCGCTATGGATATTCGTGCAAAACACATTCCAAAGGACGAAAGTGGAGTGCAGATTGCAGAGCTTGATGAAATGAGCTATCGCCGCCTTTTGTGGTCCCACCGACCCATCACGGATTTTTGGCGGGTGGGAAAAGGCTATGCGAAAAGATTGGAGGAACAAGGACTATTCACCATGGGGGATATTGCCAGATGCTCCATAGGCAAGACTACCGACTATTTTAATGAGGATTTACTCTATAAACTGTTCGGCGTTAATGAGAGCTGCTCATTGATCATGCATGGGGGTGGGAACCCTGTACCATTGCCGATATCAAGTCATACAAGCCAAGTGCCAAAAGCATCGGTTCAGGGCAGGTGCTGCAACATCCGTATCCCTTTGACAAAGCAAGGCTGATTGTACGAGAAATGATCGATTTGTTGGTTTTGGATTTGGTGGATCAAAATCTTGTAACCGATCAGTTGGTTTTAACGGTGGGGTATGACCGGGAGAACTTGACCGACCCGAACATTAAGAAACTGTATCGTGGGGCAATTATTACCGATACATACGGGCGCTCTGTGCCAAAATCTGCCCATGGCACAGTGAATCTTGACAGACAAACCAGTTCAACTAAGCTGATTACCGATGCAGTCATAGGACTTTTTGACCGTATTGTTGACAAAAACCTTTTAATCAGAAGAATCAACATTTCAGTGAATCGTGTTGTGGATGAATCTACTGTCGAAGATACCGAAAAGTTTGAGCAGCTTGATTTATTTACCGACTATACAGAGCTTAAAGCCAAAAAAGAGAAAGAGCAAACCCTGCTTGCACGAGAGAAAGATATACAAAAAACTGTAATCAACATTAAAAAGAAGCATGGGAAAAACGCAATTCTAAAGGGTATGAATTTAGAAAAAGGAGCAACTACAGCCGACCGAAATCGGCAGATTGGAGGGCATAATGAATGAGTGGAAAATATGATGATATTATCCATTTGCCCCGTCATGTTTCAAAAACAAGACCTAAGATGGCCATCATAGACCGGGCGGCACAGTTTGCCCCATTTGCGGCACTTTCCGGACATGATTCCGCTGTCAAAGAAACCGCAAGACTGACTG
>DHOG01000157.1:6006-18571 GCA_002410715.1 Ruminococcaceae bacterium UBA5396
ACCGCAAGACTGACTGACGAGAGAACGGAACTTGACCAATACCAAAAGGACGCCATAAGCGAACGGTTGCAAATTATATCTGACTTGATAAAAGAACAACCTGAAGTATCAATAACCTATTTTCAGCCGGATGCAAAGAAGCAGGGCGGTGCATATCTTATTGTTTCAGGTACTGTTAAAAAGATAGATGAGTATGAACGGGTTGTCAATATGACCGATGGCACGAAGATTCTCATTGATGAAATATTCGGTATCGAGGGGAAGATATTTGAAATTACCTGCGATCAAGAGTAATGAGATATAGATATAAATTTAAATCGAAAAAGAGGATATCCGTTTAATGTGGATGTCCTCTTTGCTAATCTTTATTACTCATAATTCGTTTTTGAGGTTTCGCTTACATTTTAGTGCGAAACCTCAAAACAATAAAATAGTGTAGTTAAACCGCAATGAAAGTGTATAAATGAACACAAGGATATCGATATCATCACATATGCTGAAGAAAATAGGATTAACTTTTGGTTAGATGGTGGTTGGGGTGTCGATGCACTATTAGGTGAAGAAACAAGGATATACAATGATATGACCTATTCATTGAAGAAAAAATCATATTAACTTTATCAAAATACTAAAAGAAAAAGGGTTTTTTGAAGTTACGGAAAACTATACAACTGCATTTCATACGGTATGGAAAGACAGTAGTGATAGAATAATTGATCTTCACATATTCGATTTCAATGAAGATGGAGAAATTGTTTTTGAAGGAGAAGCGCACCTTCCTGCAATTTTTAGTGGAATTGGCAAAATTGGTGACAAGAAAGTTAAATGCATAGTCGCACAAATAACTTCTACTTCCTCTACACTTGTAACATCAAACACAAGACAGCGGGAGTCCTCCGTCACAAAATTACTGTATGGCAGATTGCAAAGAGGTACACCCTCTATGTCGACTATATTTTGTTTGCCCGTACATTTACCGCAATTGACACAGCCGAAGCGGCCGATATTTTTATCAATGCTCGAGGGCAAATCTGCTCTTTTTAAAATCAATTCTTTCGCCACATCAAAGGATAAGGGTAAGCGTATACCCAAGCGCTCAACATCAATTGTAAACTTGCACACCGTCTTTTTACCACGCTTAAAGGTTATTGTTCTGTTTGGGAAAACATATGGATTGAACGAGGTTTCCGGAGTTAAACCGCACTCGTTTCGCATGACACGAACAAGCTCTATCCATAAATCGCTATATTGTCCAAGCGTGTTTTTTATTCTGTCTTTGGTACAATCCACGTTTACATTCCCTGTCAGAATAAAATCATAATCTGAAAGCATAAAAGCAACTTTTGGGGGCATTTCTTTTTTCTTTTCAAAACCGGAAACTCGTTTGGCAATAAAGCTGATCGCTTCAATTAGGCTGCTGCCATTTTCGTAATATATATCAAAACAATCTGCATATTTATATTCTGTTGTTTCTTTATCGTTTTTATAGAACACAAAAAAGAAACCATATTTATTAAGCATTATAAACGGAAATGCCACCGATTTTTTATACGCTGACTTAAAAAGCACTTTGTTTACACGCAGATACCCTGTTGTACCCTCTGTGTAAAATTCACCTACTGCAGCAATCGCAAAAAGACAATCAATCATATAGGTCAGATTATGATAATTTTCAAGATCATCAGACATAATTCCGATTTTCGTCCTCACACTCGGGACACCAGAGATTTCGTATGAGCGCCAATCCGAATAAATAGTCCGCAAAAGCTCACTGAACTGTGCAAATCCCCTGACCAGCGAATCAGACAAGTTGATATCACATTTTATACTCGGTTCGTAATCACATACATTTCGGAGGTAAAATGTTGCTTGCTTTTCAATGGACATTTATTCAGCATCCTTTCGCTTGATGGGTATCATTAAATCAATCTGTCTATTTTCGTCTGTGTTCTCATTCCAATCCCAATAATTCAGGTGTTCTTCTATCCATCCGCAAGTCCATTTTTTTCCGTCATATTCAACACCGTTAACCCCCTCTATCGTATACCACCTAAAATCAAAGCGTTCGTTGCTACCTACCCATTCGTGTAGTTTTCCCCAAGCATCCCATTCACCCATGGGTATGGTTACCCCTGCATAAATGCCACCCTTAAATTGCTTTTTTACAAGCGGAGCAGGCACTTCCATATCATCTGGTATGGTAATGTATCTTTCGTATCCGTGACCCTCACCATGCACCGGTTCATCGGGATTGTTGAAACCATAATGGCGGGATGCAGGATATCTTCCTTTTAGGTTTGAATCCAAAATAAATTTGTCTACAATATCAGCGGTAACTAATTCCGGTCCCGGCTCAGTGCCCTTAGCATATGCCGAAGCCACCGTACTCGGCGGCAGATAGACAATCCGCACATCTCGGTCGGTCAAGCGGTTTAGTTTTTCGCTTGCTCTTTCCAAATTCGCTGCCGTCTTTTCCTCTTTGAGGGGAATCCTTTGCACAGCTAGCGCGTCCACCGCTTCAATCAAGGCGGTATCATCCAAAAGAGCAAGCTTAATACCCACACTACCAAGGGCGGCATTGCGGATGCTCTCGTTCAAGCGTGTGATAAAGCTGTTGATAATTTCCCGAATGGTGGACAGTGCGGTCATTTCCTCATCCACCTCGGCAAGGTTTTGCCGAAAGGTTTCCACAACCTCTGCCACATCTTCACTTTTCAAAATCAGAACAATCTGTTTTAATGGAATACGCAGCTTGCGCAGAACAAGAATTTGCTGTAACCGTCTGACGGTATTTTCGTCATAAGTGCGATAGGCGTAATCGTCCTTTTTGACGCTCTCAATCAGCCCGATCTGCTCATAATAACGCAGTGTGCGGGTTGAAATAGACAAACTTTTTGAAACCTCGCTGATTGTAATAAGATTCATAACCCTTCTCCTATGAATAAAGTCCTGTGGTTTTTAGTACAAGCCACAAGCTATATTCAGTATAAACTGCGACATCGCGTCAAAGTCAAGGGTTTTTCTTTAACTTTATCGGCGCATACAGATTCATTTGATGGTATCCAAGTCCATTTTTGATTTCATCGTCCACATAAATCATATGTCCCATTAATAAACGATCGTTGTCAATAATAAAATCTGTATTTTCAAGCCATTTTTCTGTTTTTCTTCTTACCTTGTCATGGCTTTCTCCATCGCCGTCTACACTGACCGCAACAGCATACAATCCGCCGGGGTATTCGATAATTTTATATGGACGGGTATCGGCTTCTGTAGTCTCATCTTTGATTGCCCAGATCCATTCGGCCTTTCCGTCTTTTCCGCACAAAAAATCAGGGGAATCGAAAATAACGGGTTTAAACAAATGGCTATTGGCTTCTTGCCACGGTACGAAATCACCACCGAAAAGTTCATCAAATGTTATAAGCCCTGATGTTACCGCTCTGAATTTTGGGATTCTGACCACCATTATATCCGGCACTTTATTGTCCAACTTTTCCGTAATCTCAAGCAAGCGATTCACATTGGAGGGATTTCCCTCATAGTCCACATTGATAATTTGAGTTTCAATTTCCTTTGCTTTGGCATACAGCAGCTTTACATCGGATTCTTTGCCGAAATCAGACCGCTCAATTTGGCGGATAAATTCCAGCACAATTTCTTTAAGCTCATGCAAAAGGGAGACTTCCCTATCGATAGCATCAACCTTTTTAGAAAGCACTTCCAAAACAGCCTCAGAACCGGAGGTGTTGAATATATGCTGAATATCCTTGATGCTGATATTCAGCTTGCGCAGTATCAAAATCTGCTCAAGGCGCCGCAGGTTTTCATCGTCATACAGACGATATGCATAATCCTCGCTTCGTGTGCTTGTAATCAGACCCATATCCTCGTAATAGCGGAGTGTTCGGGCGGATATGTCGTACTGCATCGCCACATCCCTAATTTTAATCAATTCATTCATAAAAACATTTCCTTTCCGTTGATTTAGAAACAGTATAAACTATTCCTCAACGGCAGAGTCAAGGGTACTGATTTAGTTTAATGTTTTGCGGAAAAATATACAGCGTTCTGTTTCGATAAACCCAATATTGTTATGGAATTTATAGCTTTCAAGATTATCAAGCAAGCAATCACTAATAAACTCTGTGCAATTATTTTGACCTACCCATTGCTCGCAATTTTTTACAAGAGTGGATGCAACACCACGAAAGCGAAAATGCGGCCTGACATAGACTGCCTCTAAATAACCCACTGCCCCGTCGCAAGTTTTTCCGTTTACATATTCATGTCTAATCGCACCATGGCAAATTCCTATTGGATTTTTATCGTCATATGCAATAAAAAATACCTGACTTTTATCTTCTAAAAGTTCTTTATTTTCGACAAATAGTTCTTCAAAACCATGATTTTCATACAACTCACAAAGTAGTTCCGTTACAACCTGAATGTCACTTATCCCGGCTTTGCGGTAGATAAATGTTCGTGCTTTGTTGTCAGTTTTGTTCATTCTTCAATCCTCCCGAAATTTTTAAGCTTAACCAACATTTCTAATGTACGATAAGCTTCATATAAAGTCTGTAGTTTCAAAAGTCCTTCGCTGTCACCAAAAGACCAACCAAGAGGCCACCTGCCGTCATCGCTCTGTTGCTTAATTCGGTATCCCAAAGAATCATCCACTAATTTTTTCACAGCTGGATAAACAACGCTGTCCGGAGATTTTACCGAATCACAAGGCAAATGAACATAATCATAGTCTGATTTTGAATAATCAAGCTCCATAAAAGCCGTTGGGTTTTGACACAAGACAGAAGTTAATTTGTTCGCAACATTCTTATCGTTCAGACAGGGCACAAACCACTGAAAATACTCGAAATCATATGGAGAACCGTCCTTGAAAATTTCCTTGTTATATTCGAGTGAGTTCTCGTCCCAATATCGCAAAATATATTCTATCGGATATTTGATAATATCCCGGTACAATTCTTCCGAAACAAGCTCCGGATATAACGCAACAAAGGCTGCAAAGCATACTTTTTCATTGGCGTCATATTTTTTAATCCGCTCATCTTCGCTTTCGATGGGAGTTATAGCGTCACCTCTGTATCGGACCCAGTGATTATAAGCACCATCATTGACTTCCGGCACCGCAGGCTCACCCCAATTGCCGATTTCAGGATGGTAGCATTCCAATATGTACTTCATCATGTTTTGGATAACCGGATGGTCGGCAGGCGGTTTTTCATTTAGACCCAAAATGTACCCGATAGCAATTTCAGTACTCTTTAGGCAAGGACCTTGATAATCAAATTCATAGAAAAGCCCGCCAAAACCGCCGTTATCATGCTGATATTTCGAAAGCACACTCATAAAAGCGATGGTGTCACTGTCCTCAAAGTTATAGCGAAACCATGCGCGGTTGATGTCGTCAGAGTGGGCGAAAATATAATCGCGAGCTTTGAGGAAATTTTCATGGGTGAGTTTTTGCATAGGCTATTCCTCCTCACGAATAGATTCACCGGACTTGAAATATTCTTTGGCAAGAATGGCGTAATAAGCAGCATCGCAAAAGCCGCCTTGATTGTTCCTATCTGCTTCTTTTAATGTCCCTTCGTATTTTAAGCCGGCTTTTTCCATTACCTTGCCGCTGTTTAGGTTGCGCGGGTCGTGGCGGGATTCAATGCGGTTCACGCCGACTTCCTCAAAGAAAAACTTGACGAGTCGAGTCAAAGCCTCGGATGTATAACCCTTGCGCCACCACTGCGCGCCGATAGCGTACCCGATGTGAACCATTTTAATCGCGTCGTCAACTTTCACTGCTGCGATTGAACCAATCGGCTCTCCAAAATCCTTAGGGACAATTGCCCAACTGTAATGATCCGGTTTTTCATAAAGAGGAACACATGAGTTAATAACCTCTTCTGAAATGGAAACATTCTTATGAGGTGGCCAAGTCAAAAATTTTGCAACTTCCGGATCATTTGCCCAGTTTTTATACATCGCCTCTGCATCCTCCGGTACAAACCGTCGCAGTATCAGCCTCTTGGTTTCAAGTGTTACCGTGCCTTTGTGAGTTAAGCTCATATCATAAATTCCCCCTTTGCTTTTTCTGTCGCCATACGAATAAACTCACCTTTCGCCGCTGTATATCCGTCTCGGTCATGCTCATAATCTTTGAATAATCTGCGCTTGAGCCGGGCATATTCTTCGGCTGCTTCGGGGTGAGAGATCAGATAATCCCGATAATGCAATTCATCATAATCACCGGGATAACGCACATGGATATGATAAACTTTTTCGGCAAAGCCATCAGATAGATACCCCTTCAAAATCATAATTATATCGTGTTCCGAGAGAGAATTGCCCTCTTTTCTAAGACAAATATATTCTGACGACGGAAAAGCGGAAATTAAATGTTCAATATCAGTGTTTTCTTTGATTTCAAGCAAGATATCTACAGTAGGCTTTGCTGCAAGTCCCGGAACAGAGGTACTGCCGAAATGGCTAATGCGCTTAATGTTTTCCCCACCGATCAATCGTTCTAAATTCAGCTTTTCTTCGTCATACCAAAGCTGCCAGTCGGGGTTGTATTCGCTTAAAACGACGGGATATATTCTGGCTTGGCGCTCTTGGTCGGTTTCAGTATCGACTTTTGTTTTTTCCGCCTCTACAACCGCTTGCCATGCGGCGGGGAAGTTTTCCTTGTAAAACAAGCTTTTTGCTGTTGTTGAATGTAGCCGATTGTTCTTTAGTATAGAGTTTTTCATCATTTCATTGATTTCATTTTTCTTTTTCTCTGTCAAATCCTCATACCTGATAATGCGAACCACTCCTCTGTTCTCTGCCTTGAGAATTTCCGCATACACATCATCAATATACTCAACCCCTGTGACTTTAACAGGTTCGGTTGATATCCACACACCGGCGGTATGTCCTTGTTTAATTAGGTCTGTATTGATACAAGAATAAATATATCCGCTGCGCTTGCCGTATATTTTCGCAAGCTGTTCCGGGAATTGCTCGTGATAGACCGGGATTCCGTTTGCGTCGACGCCGCAGGTGACGTGATTGACTTCCATATCACGAAGATAAAAAAGCGCATATTCCCTGTTAGGTGTAAAATAGCAAACCGACTGCTGACCGCTATGCATTTTAGATAAGGGAAATAGCTCATCTAGACCGCCAATGTTGCTTGCATGATAGAAGATGTCATTTTGCGGATATATATTATGTTCCTGGTAGGTGTCGGTATTGCTCATATCTCTCCCTGCTCCTTTCTCTCCTTACTGTTGCGAATTAACCAAAATATTAGATTCTGCAAGTCTCAAAGACACTCAATTGTACTCTTATAAAACTGCTCTTGAAAACGCACTGCCGCCGCGACTTCTGCTTGATTATATACAAAGCCCTCCGGGGCAACCACAAGTTTGTCCTCTATATCATTTTCACGATGAATAATGGCAATCACCTTTCCTGTGAAAGAAGATTGGGGCTCCGTTACGCCGAGTATGTACGCATCCAAATCATCACCGTCCGGCGCAATTTCTCCCTGTATATAACCGTAATTGAGGGGATAGATGTTGTCGGGGTGTTTTGGGTGCGCCGCTCCGATGGGCCGGTCAACCGTAACGGTGACCGTTTTGCCGAAGAAGGAATACACTTGGATTTTACGAAGGATGTAACGGACAAGTTCTTCCACCGGTTTTGTGCCATCTACTTTTAAAACAGGGCATTCAAGTGTTTCTGCCCACTTTTCAATCTTATCAAGTGAGCGATTTGCTACGAATTTGTAAAATTCTTTTTGGTGTTCATACATATCTCCGTCTTCACGGACACGGTCACCGAATTTGTCATATTCACGCCCCTTTATACGCTCCAATCGAAACTCAAGCGGTGCTGAGATATATACGGCAAGCTCATAATATTGCGACATTACATCGCCAAAATCTCCTGTAACAGCGGAAAGAATAAAAGCGCCGCACTGCCTTATCTCGTCAAGCATTTCAGGCAGATAATCTTCGGGGGAGCGTGGGTTAGTGTATGGAACTTTTGACTCGCCGAACGCATAATTCTCATGGTCTATATGCTTATAGTTAAGCACGTGCGCCAGCTCTCGTGCAAGGGTGGTTTTGCCGCTTCCGTTTGCTCCAAATATGATGATGCCCTGAGGTTGAATCATAACGCACCGCCTTTTTATATAAGATACTCCATATGAACATCGTCAAAATCTTGATATTTTCCCCCTAAAACGATTCCTCCATTTATATTATAGGACGGAATATGTGTTTCAGCTTCTTGTAGAAATGCATGATTTCGGCAGTTTTTGTAGTAATATTCTTTTATCATTTCTAAGTCATCAAAGTATTTTTTAACTTCCATTGCAGACACACGGAAAAAAAGCAGTCTGTCAATCGAAATCATTTTTATATCACCAAAATCAATGGAATCTTTTTTAAAAAATTCATAGTCCAACAAAGCAATGCTGCGCCATACTTCAAAAGGTTCAATTACAACACCAAAATCTCCGTAAATATCCTTTCGCTTTTCGGGATGTCTTTGCGCCATCTTTTGATAATCGGCATTGCAAATCACAAGGTCAATATCCGCACCGGATTTGCGCAGTTCATAATATTCCATTGCCATCCCGCCAATAATAATCGGCGGCTTCTCAAATGCAAAATCAAGACTTGAAAGCTGATTGCGTATTGTTTCAATGACTATGTTCATAAACAATCCCCCTCCTTCACTGCCGCAAATATCACAGCAAATTCTGTTTCAAACTGTTTTTCCTTTGTAAATCCCGCATTGGTTAGCAGGGTGCCAATTTCCTCCGGATTGTCGGGAAACACAGGGATTTTACGGATGCCATAGTCAATTTCAGTTTGCCGGTCTTTACTAATTGACAGCACAAATCGACCGCTGGGGATTAATAAATCCCATGCTTTTTGAATCGCCGCTTGTTTATCCTTTATATGCATAAAGGTAAGGGTAGAATAAATCACGTCAAAGAATCCGTCAAAGGTATATGTAATATAATCAGCACAAATCAATCGGATATTTTGGAATCCTTTCAGATTTTGATTTGCTCTCTCTATTGTTTTTTGCGAAATATCAATACCGGTAAAGCTCTCGCATTTACCGCAAACCCGCAGAGCAAGCCGTCCGGTGCCTACGCCAACTTCAAGCACAGATTTGTTTGCCGTAAGTTGCATTGCTTCAATAAATACATTGCCGTCCCATTTGTTCATATGTTTCTGAAGTGGCTCCGGGTCGTGTACAGGGTCGTTGTTTTCATCGATAAGTGCATTATAGTGGTGAATAACTGTTTCGGTTGTGTCGTCTAAATGCTTTAATAGCTTTACATACTCACCATACTCATCCGCACCATCAAATATAACGGTATTAAAACCTTTCTTTTTATATAAATGTCGCGCCGTAGTATTTGCTTTGTCTACTCCCAAGGCCATCTCTGCAAATCCAAGTAGCCTTGCTTTCTCGATCAAAAAGTCAAGAATAATACTGCCAATCCCTTGATTACGACGCTCCTGTTTAACAATCATACGAGAAAGATAAACGCGCCGACCGGGAATGGTATAATCCCTGTCCCCGTTATCAAACACAAGAGCGCCCTCACCAATAAACTTACCATTCTCAGTGTATATAAACACAATGCGATTTCCCAATCGAATTTCGTCCAGCCATTTTTTTGCTTGCTCGGCATTTTTCTGCATATCCCAAATATTATTGCATTTTGCATAGTCCTTTGGATTAAGAGGAACTATTTTATAAGTCATATCTTCATTCCACTCCTTCCTAAAACTTTATTTCACTTTTCGGACAGCAAATCTCATCAAGTTTTTCTCCAAACTTTCGCCAATCATCAATGCTCCAGTTATAATCAAATTCAAAGTTAGCCATTGCATTGCGCCACAGGTCATTTTGCATAGGGAATGTGCCATTTGCGATTCCCCTTGCGTGCTGCCAAAACCGATTCATCGGAATGTCAGATCCTGTTTTCAGTATGGCTGCCCGCAATTTACCCCAAAACTGCGCATGAGGAAAATCATTAAACGCAAGGATGGAATGAATCGTTTGTTCAACATCATATTCCACCCGATGAAGCTGAATTTCAATGTCTTCTTCTGTTTCGATAATCAACGCATAGGGAGCGCGAACATCATAGTCTGAAGGCATTCCGCAACTTCCTGGGTTAAGCAATATTTTCCCTGCAACATTGCCCGAATACTGCAAATGATTATGCCCAAAAAGGCAGATATCGCCCGGATATTCGGCAACTTCATCTGAATATTCTTCGGCAGCATTTTGCATATCCTGCATTCCTTGTTCAAGAGTAAAAGGAGTGCGTTCCATTTTTCTTGCGTAATCACCCGAATGAAATGCGCTGAGTCTCGGTGCGTGGTAAATCAGTGAAATACTATGAGATAAGTGAGCAGTTTTTCCGCCAGAGAATGTGATATCAGCGGATTCTGGCAAAGATTTGAGGTAGTTAAGATTTTGCGCAGACAAATTTTTGTATGTCCAAAAATTAGGCAGCATTTGCTCAAGTTCACAATGCTCCGGCTTTGTTTTATCCAGTGAAATGACACCAATATCACCATTTCCTAAAATAGCCGTACAATTAGGCAAAGAACAAATTAAGTCTACCACTTCATTCAGTGTGGGGGTATCACGGATATAGTCGCCAAGCAAAAGGAAAGCCTCCGCCCCCTTTTCTTTTGCGTCAGATATAACAGCTTTCAGAGCAGGATAATTTCCATGAACATCTGATATAACCGCATAAATCATTTTATGGTTTCCTCGCTTTCACAATCAACGACAATGGAAAGTGCTGTGCTTTTATTGGTGCGTAATATTCTGATGAAAATCCGACACTTCGCTCTAAAGTCGCTTTATCTGTTTCTTCTACCACTCTTTCTACATAAAGCCCCGCAGCAGAAAGAGCATTTATGTAGTCAGACAGACGGCGGTTATAAAGTGTAAGCGGATGACCTTTTTCAACTTTAAGGTCAGGATTATTGCGCTTGGCAGGCTTTCCTACGGTTTTCTTAAAAGTAAAAGGTTCGCCTTCGTAATAACTGCCTGAGAATATAAGCTTTTCGTCCACAGCATCTACGCAGTGTAAAAACGGATGATCCCAACTGAAAATAAAAACTCCGCCCGATTTTAAGTAAGAAGCGATCAGTTGGAATGTAGTCTGTAAATCCACAGTCCAGCCGATTGCGTAAATAGAATATACAACATCAAAATAGTTTTCCGGAAGTCCGGGGTTTTCTTCCATTGGAGAGCAGAATAGTTTTGCCTTATAACTGTTTTCCGTTAGGTGTTTTTCCGTATTATGTAGCTGACGGTCGGATATATCAAGTCCCCAAAGCTCGCCTGCGCCGTTATCTGCACACCATTTTAGAGAATGACCGCTGCCGCACCCGACATCCAACACCTTTTTGTTCGCAAGTTCCGGAAACAAGTGCAAATCGTCCTCCGTAGGACATAAGCACCCATAAGCTGGCAGAGCGGTAACACCGAAAAAAGAATCGGCTAATTTATTCCACGATATTTTGTTTTGCGAAAGAATCTTGTTCATTTCAAAATCTCCATTCTAATCGGGTGTATTGTCCCATGCTAACTTAATGACAGCCTATATCCTTCGGCATGGCAACGATTTGTTATTAATTTATAAAATTAAGCTCCGATACTTAGTTTCTTTGTAGAATATTTTACCATGAGGAGGGTCGTATTACAATGAAAAACTACAAAATAGTGCGTATATAAAATATATAAAAAAGCACAGCATCTTACATACTAAAAACACTGCGCGTTAATAAAGATTATAAACTTGTAAATCTTTGCTTTTTCGATATCGAATAGTATAATCAGTCCCTCCTTTGCCACCGTCATGATAGCAAATAAGTTCGGAGGAATGCTCTACGAGAACACGATTACGTTCATAATAAATGCCAGAGCGGTAATGCTCAGCAAGGCTTATTCCAAAATCATGCTGGCGAAATACTTCTTTTGCTCGACAAATCCACTCGGGTGTCCAGCATTTTTCATGACTTTAAAATCGAACTGAATACGGTGCAATTGTGATAAGGCGTATCTGTGGGTGCGTCTTTTTTTATTCTATCACCTGTTCTGTCGCCAAAATATCAAATCCGGCCATGGCACCATGTAAAAAGATAATCTTTTCTCGTCGTATAGCATTTTCAATTTATATATGCAGCTTTTACAAACAAACTTTTTTGTCTCAGGGGTCTCTAAAAACAATGCCATTCACTTGCTTGTTCAATGCCATTTGGGTGGGGGCGATGATGCCATTAGAGTGCGGTGTTCTTGATTTTAATCGTCACCCTCTTTTTTATTTTCTCAAGCATGGTTTTAATGAAGAAGTTGAAGTCCCAATCTTTTAATTTTCCAAATTAGAATCTTCCAAAACCCTTGATATACAAGGAATATAGCGGTGTAAAACAAAAAACCACCTTGAAAAATCATACGATTTTTTGGGGTGGTTTACCGATTAGTGTGGGAGAGCGCTTGAATGGCATTC
>DHOG01000157.1:18819-25075 GCA_002410715.1 Ruminococcaceae bacterium UBA5396
AGCGAAAAATAAACCCCCGGTTTGACCGGGGGTTTATTTTTCGCTAAAGCCATAAAAAGATATCAGCTTCCACTAAGTAATGGAAGCTGATATCTTTCACATTATTTTACGATCATCATCACGCCTTCGGCACTAAGACGACTTTGGGGAACAGTAAGTATATCTTCGGAAATACAAGCTTCGATCGTGTCATGCAGAATCCGTATGCTGGATGCCATATTGTACAATATGTATTCATTCATGAGATGCTTCGGGACATAGCGTTTGATTAAAGCCGCAGCGAGGGCGAGCAAGGCTTTACGCAGAGGTGTCGCAGGATATCCGAGCCCGGATTCAATCGGAACGCTGCCGATATCGGGAAAAATCACCGGCACACAAAAAATTCTGAAGCTATTTTGTTGAATTGCTTTTTAGCAACTTAAATCTTTTTTAAAAAAGTCCTACAAAAACTTGCACGGACGCAAACCGTTTTCAATTTCCAATCTCTCTTCAAAAGTGGTATAATGGGACATGGTAATTCCTCCTTATACGCTGGGATACCTTGTAGCCAATGTGTTTTCAAATCGAAAACACATGAAAAGAAGCACTGCTTTTGTGGTGAAAACAGTGCTTCTGCTACAGTATTCGTTATACCATTTCGATTGAACAGCAGAAAATAGCCGTTGGGATAAAAATTTCTAAAACATAAAAAATTAATTTTTGTAGGAGGTGAGAACGTATGAAAAAGGATGTAAAACTATATACCACTGTAATTAGTCCGCTGTGGTTTGTGATTGCCACTAATCTAACGGCGTGGTGGCGGTTATTGATTGTTGCAGTGCCATTTAAATTTGCTATAACAAGTTTAGTTTTATTTTTGGCAAGACTAATTTGCGGTTATAAATCTACGCAAGGTCTCTATAAATCAGCCATATTGAAAATATTTGCATTTGGGTTGATATCAGATATAATTGGAATAATGATTATGCTTCCCAACAAACGGTTGATAAGCCGCACTATCGGATCGCCTTTAAATATAGAGAGACTACATATAACAATTTTTGCTATCATCGTTTCAAGTGTTTGCATTTTTGTAATTAATTTTTTTATTTCGTTCAAGAAATGTGAGATAAAGAATCGAATAAAACTTGCAATTACATTTTCAATAGCAACAGCACCATATTGGTTTTTACTTAGCACTGAGGTTGCATAAGTTTCTATATAACTTATATCTAATAGACATTAGTGGTATGATGATTACCTTAATTCGTAGGGGTAGCAGGAAACAACCGCCGCGTCAAGGGTCGAGATAAACGGCTCTACAGAGCCGCCCTTGACACGCCATACTATCGCATGGAAGGAGGGTTATGATATGAAGCTTACAAAGCCAATGACTTGCCGTTTATATTCTATTTTAGGGTTTGCTTTTCTTTTTGCTTACCTGCTTTCCTTTCTTTTTGAGGGACAGGTTTTATACGGTCTTTTGGAGCATTTTAACGCCGATGCTTCACTTTACATAACCGGAGCAATTACAGCGCATTTCGCTGGACTGTTTACAGGAGGATTTGTTTCAAAGAGTATAACCTCTGCCCGAAAAGTGATGATTTTCGCCATGGGGCTTTGTGCGTTCCTTTCCATCCCATTCTATTTTCCACCCTCCCTGTTATGGTCGATCGGGCTGATTGCAGCCGGCTATGCATCTGGCTGTGCGGTAGCGGCATGGGGATTTTTTCTGAAAGCATTCACACCCAAAAATGAACGTTTGCGCTCCTGCGCTGATGTTTTGATTCTTTCAAACCTTCTGATGATCGCCATTAATGTGACATCCACACTATGGTCTCCTTTTGCAGCACTTAGCCTTTCACTAATATTCATTCCTTTGGGCTGCTTATTTATCCGACTGTTACCTGTGGCTTTAGAGTCGACCTCCCCCTCATCCGTTAAGCGTAATGCATCGCTCCGGAGTGACCACCCCCTGTGGATTTTAGCTTTGTTTGTTTTTATCATTACCATCAACTCCGGACTGATGTATCAGGTCATCAATCCGGCCTTCGACCACCTGACCGGTTTGGTTAGCTGGTATTGGGCGGTGCCGTATATTTTAGCACTTATTATTCTTCGAAGCATTCCTTTAAACAGGAAACGCTCCTCCGTTTTATACGTAGGTATGGCGATGATCATGGCAGCTTTTATTGCCTTTATGCTTCTCGGCCGAAAGGAAACCGATTATCTGATTGTAGACACACTGATGCTTGGGGCTTGCGGAATTTTTGATTTGTTCTGGTGGAGTATCTTAGGGGAAATGCTGGATCACACAAATAACCCGGCTAAAGTTTTTGGAATTGGGCTGTCGGCAAATGTGCTGGGAGTATTATGCGGCGGTGTGATAGGTATGGTCGTAACCTCTGCCGGGCTACCCAGCGCCCAAATTACAGTGATTGCACTTAGCGTTGTATGCGTAACGCTGGTACTACTTCCGCCCCTGAACCGCCGACTGGTCTTGTTATTAATAAACCATACCTATTTAGCGGCTTATGACAATATGAGCCAGTCACAACAAACAGACATCATCCATCAGATAAAAACCTTTGATCCTCTGACTGATCGGGAGAAAGAGGTATTGCAATTGATTCTTTCCGGTAAATCCAACCGTGAAATTGCAGGCGATTTATATATTAGTGAGAATACTGTTAAAACACACATAAGAAATATTTTTTCAAAATACGACGTCTCAAGCCGTGTGGAACTCGTCAGCACTCTGTTAAAGAACCAAACAGCCAAATAATATATAAAGGCATATAATAAGTATCCCCCTCCATTGAAATGTGCTGCACCCCCAAAAACGGACATTGCCAAAAGACCCCCGTTCGTATGATAATAGATACGAATGGGGGTCAAATCATGTCAAAAGGTAAAAAGCGAGGATAGCTATGCTGCCAACCGAGGAGTGTATTTGGTTGACAGCATAGCTGTTACTGATGCTCTAAAATCATTTTGAATCAACTTTTCTGTATTTAGAATTAAAACGTAATCGGATATTCGGCCATGGGCTTTGTATAATTTTGACCTGGCATAAAGCGGTTTGCGTAGTATAAAATTGCTGATTTAATTTCTTCGGTCTGATTCTGCCTCCAAATATCGTAAGTGTCGAAGGTCTGCGGCGGCTTACCTTCACGGTAAACTATACGGCAAATGCTAAAGGAGACTCGCTGATTTATTTTACCGCCGGAGCGTTCAAGATACAGATTAACTACAGCGGAATATGATGGATTAATTTCGTTGTGCGGCTGAGAGTACATACTTTGTAGATTACCAAGGCAATATGCCGTAAAGAATCCGTTTTCAGCCTCTGAAGGCAGAATAATATGCGGATGATTTGTAATTATGATATCGGCACCCATATCACGAATGCGCGATACGAGCATTCTAGTATATGGATCCGGATTTTCATTATACTGTCCGCCGCTGTGCAGCAGCATTACAACAAAATCTGAATTCTCTTTTGCTAGCCTGATATCATCGGAGAGTTGCTTAAGATAACGTTTTACTGTAGGAGAATTTGGATTATAAAGCTCATCCGTTTCCCGCGCTATTTTATCGAAATCCGCAAGCAAATCAATTGAGCCATCTAAGGTTTCCTCTGGTTGTGTGAGGTTAACGGCATACTTGCAGTCCTTCAGCAAAAAATTCTGATGACTAAATGCATTAGTTCCATAGGTATAATTAACAAATGCTACTCTGATACCCTTTATATTTCGCGTGAAAACTCGGTTTCTTTCAGCTTCACTGCTCGCAAGTCCTATGGCAGAAATGTCGTTTTTTTTACATGCTTCAAGAGTGCATACAATTCCGATGTGATCCCTATCCATGCAATGATTGTTTGCCAATGTAAGCAAGTCGAAACCTATTTTTTTCAGAGCAATAAGGGCAGCGTCCGGCGTATTGAAGCACCATCGCTCATTCGTATAGCCGGACTCCTCACCGGCGAACGGAGTTTCGACATTTCCAACAAGAAAATCAGTATTAGGAAGACGGTGCCATAAAGGAAAAAGTAATGGCGAGAAATCATATCCCGCCTCAGTTTTGCAAAGGTCATTCATAGGGGCTTGATAAAGCAAATCACCGGTAAAAGATACTTTTGCAGAGCGCCGGTGGTAATTATGCAATGCCCTAGCAAAGCAGCGTCCTGTTTCAATAGCACGTTCCGGGGTAAAAGCAAAGATTCCAGCTTTGAAATAGGCAGTCTCCAGCGTTAATGAAAGCTCCGCACCTGCCGTTGCATGCATATACGTAGCAAAGCAGGGTGAACCGGATTTATTCCACGTATCATCCGGTGAATGATCATTTGTTTTAAAATAAGGTAATGCCTCCGGCGTAACTGCATCTTCAAAAAAGTGTCCGAAGCGGGTTAGGTTTTTTATTGTATCATAATGCTTCTGCACGATAAAAACCGTGTCATTTTCGCCACCTATATGCCACGGAGAGTGAAAATCAAATGCATAGCGAATATTATTTTCTGTTGCCAGGCAACGTAACGATCGAACTGAAGCATAAATCGGCTCCGCATCCCGAATATAATCCCGGTTGTGGTCGTGAGGTTGGCGCCCTTTACCTTGATCGCCTTCCACAACACCATCGTAATCCACGAATGGCACACAGATAATGCGAATCCCTGGCAGAGGGTAATTAAGCAACTCCTCCATCACGCCCTGCATAATGTAATTGCCTGTGGATTCACAGGCGTGGTGTCTGGCAGTCAGCAGCACACACTCGTCCCCATCACCCAATTCAACAAACGGAACATTTCTACCTTTTTCCGAAATGCAAAGCGCACTCGTTTCAAGCTTGTGTAAGCTGCAAAAACGTTGAAACATATCCGGGTGATATAGCATGTGATGAGCAAAATATACTTCATCTTCATTTTTTCCAAAATGATATGTAAAAGAAGTGCGACTTTCCTGTTCTCCGAGCCAATGCCAAGAGTCATTATCATAGCTTATAGCCGGACCATAATATCCAATACAGTTTTTTTGCAGATCAAAAGTGATAGTTTGCCCGGCTGCACCAACAACGCGGAATGCCCAATAAAACCAATCGTCACTGCCGCGCAGTTCGCATTTAAGCTTAACATAATTGGTGTCAACCGAAACAAACTCAATATTTCCTCCAATAAAGTCTTTGGAAATAAACATATTCAACAACTCCAATAATTATTTACAACACACATATATTAGCTTATATCAGTATACTTTACAAGAAAAGACTTGAACCTTTTTATCCAGTGTGACAGTGCTGTCGTGGACTTCGGCGGTAGTAGTCATTTTGAAAATTGGTAAGCCTGTAATGCAATCAACTAACACATGATTCTTGTAGCTCCAATAGAGTTCGAGGTTTTCTCATTATGCTGGTTGAAAGCCGTGGGCACCAAGGCGGCAATCCTTATCCGATTTTGGCTGATTATCCTTTTTGAACTTGTTTTTGCGGAATGATTTCGGATTGTTGTGAGAGGTGTTGGCGACAATTGGAGTGGAATCCAGACCGATGAATGAGGTATCTATGATTCCAAGCTTCATGAGCTTCCCGACCTGTTTTCTCATAACTTCCTGTAAAACTTTGTTGTCGAGTTCACGAATGAAGCGGTCATATGTCCAATAAGATGGCAGGGGTTTTGTGATATCAAAACCGCAGTAGTATGCAATTAGTCGATTGTTTTCCAGATAATCCCGCAGGTCGGTAATTTGCGCAAAGCCCTCGCATTTCATGACGATAAAGGCGACAAAGAGCGCTTGTTTCGAGTATCCTTTTCTGCCGCTGGCAGAGATGGCATTGTCCATACAGCTTAAGTCCAAATGCAGAAACAGTTCATCATAAAACTTTGCTTTGGGCTGGGACGTAAAAAGACGAATGTCATCAAATAATTCTTGTCGATAGATAACGATCAGCTCCTTTCGGATGTTTTGCTGCAACTTAATTATACCAAATTGAGCTGGTCGTTTCTATAATTTTATAGTGACAAACGGGGTCGCCATGTCCCGTTAACCAGCGCCATTGCTGGGTTTATTGAGTTTTGCTCATGGCTAATTATTATAAAAATGGAGATGATACAAATGAAGTCAGTTTTTAAAACTATAGCAATATTTGCTATAGTTTCAATTATACTAATCACTTGCCTAGCCATGCCCATATAAAGCCGTATATGAAACGGTTAAAATACCAAATAAAAACGCTTGGACCCAACGCATGCATTAAGTTTAAAATGTATAGTGTACAATGATAT
>DHOG01000039.1:0-155 GCA_002410715.1 Ruminococcaceae bacterium UBA5396
TATGCAAAAAAGCCGGTGGCGGAACCATCCTTATATCGGCGGAAAAAAACGAGGGATCTGTTATCATAAATGTCCGCGACACAGGGATAGGGATGTCGGCAAAGCGGCTCGATCAATTAAGAAACATCGAGTCGGCAAACGAAGGGGTCGGTTTT
>DHOG01000039.1:299-1774 GCA_002410715.1 Ruminococcaceae bacterium UBA5396
ATTAAGAAACATCGAGTCGGCACACGAAGGGGTCGGTTTTTTCAATGTCAGCAGACGTATCGAAAGTTGGAAAGATGCACAGCTTGATATTCAGAGCACAGAAGGCGAAGGAACTACGGTAACAATAACAATATTAGACGCTATTGCATAAGGGGGTGCCGCAAGATATGTTTGGCGCAATTATTGTTGACGATGAAAAGCCCGCGCTTGACGTTCTTAAATATTTACTCGAGAAGACTGGTCAGATATGTGTTGTTGGGTCCTTCATGAGCGCGGCGGATGCCCTTGCACAAATGCAAAGCCTGAGGCCGGACGTGGCCTTTCTCGATATTGAAATGCCTGATATGTCCGGACTGGAGCTTGCGGAAAAAATCATAGATTCGGGCATCGACATAGAGATCGTATTCGTTACCGCTTATGATAAATATGCCCTTGAAGCCTTTCGGGTAAATGCTATTGATTACATACTTAAACCGTTTTCTTCAGACGATATTGTGCAGGTCATAACAAGGCTGAAAAAGGTGAAGCCGCTGCCGGTTGTTTCTCAGATGCCAGTGGACAAAGGCCGCATATATTGCTTTGGAAGATTATCGGTATATGGAGCGGGATGCAGGGAAGTTGTTAAATGGCGCACCTCAAAGACAGAGGAGCTTTTCGCCTTTATGCTGCAAAATTTGAACAGCGAGGTTGCAAAGTGGAAAATCACGCAGGTTCTTTGGCCGGAATGCGAAGCAGAAAAACAGCTCAATACAAATTTACATACGACGGTCTATAAAGTAAAAAAAGCACTGTTGTCGGCAAATATCAAATTTCGTTTCACGTTTATAAACGGCAGATATAAGCTGGAGTTACCGGACGTATACATCGATGCCTCTGAGTTTGAAACAATTACAAATGGCGAAATTGTCTTTTCACCGGCATCCATGGAAGGATACAAAAAAGCGCTTAGCTTATACAAAGGGAATTACTTGGAAGAGAATGAATATTTCTGGTCTCAAAATAAAGCGGAAGAATATTCAACAAGGTATCGTCACTTGGTTTCTGAGTTTGCGAAATACTACATAACCAAAATAGACTATACAAACGCTGAAAAAATTCTTCAGAAAGCCCTGACAATAGCCCCCCTTGACGACGACTTAAACGAAATGCTGCTAAAGCTGTTTTTTATGAAAAAGGATAAGGCATCGTTGGTTATGCACTATAAAAAAATCAAAGAACTATATGAATCGGAGCTTGGCATCATGCCAAACGCAACCATGCAGGAATTATTCAACAGAACATTTGAATTATAATAATTTTAGTAAAAAGTCCTCTTTTTAAGAACTCTTTTTTGAACAGGCAATCCTATTGGAATGTCCAGAAAATGTCCAGTATGCCTTGATATAATAAATTAATCAAGGAAATCAGCATGTTCTCTAAACTACATTAGTATACTTTGGATAGGTAGATAGGATGAGAGTATGTAAAAGAAGAGG
>DHOG01000039.1:1948-5044 GCA_002410715.1 Ruminococcaceae bacterium UBA5396
GGATGAGATATGTTAAAAAGGAAAAGACAACTACTAATGGCCTGGATAATGGTGCTGGTGATGATTACAAACGTGTTTTTACCGTTAAATATAGCACATGCCGCGGATGTCAGCATCTCGGTACTTAAGGATCCCACGGTGACAGTCACACAGGAGGGAGTCACCATCCCCGAGGGAGGTTCCATAACGAGCATCAAGCCGATTCGGGTGGACATTTCTTTTGGTGTGCCAGTTGAGGGTGACGATCCAACGCCCGCAAACCCGGTACAAAAGGGTGATACGGTGACATTCGACCTGAGCAGCGCATTCAAGCTGCTTTCGGACGATAGGATTGAATTAAAAATGGGGACGCTGCTGGTGGGCCACGCATCTTTTGAGACGGACCCCGATACCAATATGGTGACGGCCACGGTCACATTTGACGGCGATGATTCGGTTTTCGATGGAACATCCAATACCGTAACGTGTCAGTTTGGCGCTAATTTTGAATATGACAGCAGCGGTGACGGCGGCAGCACGGGAGATCATACCGTAACAATCTTGGAAAAGACATATACTGTGAATGTCCCTGCTCTGCCCATTACATATGGTGTGACAAAAACGGGTGCGGCGGATTTGGCGGACCGGAGCATTACATGGACGGTCAATATCAGCGCGACACAGGGCGGTGCGCATGTTGACCTGTCCGGATACCGGTTCTTTGACGATTTGCAAATGGTGGGGGAATATATTCCAGGTTCATTTCAGGTGGATGTACCCCACGCTGCAACGGGCAGTGCTCTTCATGTATCCTACGCTGCAACGGGCGGTGCTCTTCATGTATCTCACGTTGTAACGGGCAGTGCTCTAAGCTACGTCTTTCCTGAGGGCTCACACAGCCCCCAGACAATTACATTTAAAACAAAAATAGCCGACAGTGCGTATTATGCCACTTCTGAGCAAACGGTGCATAATAAGGCCCAGCTTCTCAACAGCGAATCCACCCCGGTGGACGAGGCGCAATGCGATGTCAAATTTACGCCGAAGTGGATTGAGAAAAAAGGTGTGTCAAACGATGCCAGCAGCACCGGCACCTATAATCCGAAAGGCCGCACAATTACCTGGAAGATCACGGCCAACCACATGGGGGCAACGTTGAATCATGTTGTCATAACCGACGTGCTGCCTTCCGGATTGACTCTCGATACCGATAACACAAAATGGGCAAAATGGAATGGCAGTGAATGGGTCGATCAAGAGAAAATCAAGCCCGATGCCTCCGGCAATTATGTTATCGGCGACATCGACTCAATGATTCTGCTTACCATCGTCACCAATGTTCCCGATGATGCCTATACGACCGGTGTAACAACCTATACCAATTCCGCCAAAATTGATTGGGACGGCTTGCCGGGCTCTGGACTTGGCACGGGCAGTATCAATGTGGGCGTCGGGTACAATGCCATTTCTAAATCGGGCAAGGCGGATACCGCGAACCAGAAAATCCACTGGACCGTCAACGTAGATACAAAGAGACAAAGCATTCCCGATTTAAAAGTCTATGATCTTCTTGTATACGGGAACAGCATTGATTTTGGAGCGGTTACCGGGATTCCCAGCGGCATTACTTCCACTGATCTGACGCCGCAGTATGGCCAGAAATATGCCGAAAAATTTATCGGCTCCGGAACAACAGCGGTGAAGGTGATTCCTATTATGCAGGGAACCACGCAGGTTGCTGATTTGCTGGAAATCACGGGGCTGTCAACAAGCGCTGCGAACACATTTTCCTTTGACAGCCAGGTTGTAGATCCGAATATATTTGCCGGCAATAAAACGTCTACCGTGTGGAACACGGCGACGCTGTTCAGCGCCAACGCAACGCTGAATGCTGCGACCGGAAGCGTGGATTATACGAACCAAATGCTGCTTAAGGGAATGTTAAAGCGGGAAGCAATGTCTGATCCTGCATCCGGTGTAAACTCCGCCCTTACAAGCGAAGCGGGGGAGGGCTTCGATTATCAGGATAAGTCCGTGATTTTCCGTCTGAACGTCAACGCCGATGGAATCAATTTGACCGGTGCGACAAATGCGGCAGGGCAAACGCTGGGAACAGCGACCCTTACCGATACCCTACCGGAGGGATGGGAATTTGTTGATATAACCGCAGGATCAAAGTACCTGATTTTTGAGGGAGACGGGCAATCCAATGGAACTGTTCGGGCGACCGATACCACGCCGGATATGGTTAAGGGTCTTGCTACCGACTTTAACGGGGGCATAGCGACCTTTACGTTTACGTTGCTTAATCAGCCGTATGTGATTCTGGTCAAGGCAAGACTTACCAGCAAAACCGCCGCGGAGTATTTCGGCTCCAATAAAACGATGACCGTACGCAACAATGTGACTTTGAATACCGAGAACTGGACCACCGGCGTAAGCAGCTACCAGGACGTAACTATTGTCAGCCAGCTTCTGGATAAAACCACCGTGCGGCCACAGGACGGTGAACTACACTGGACGGTGGATTACAAGCCCTATGACCTTGAGCAACCCGGCAAGAAACTGGAAGACCAATTGCCGGCCGGTATTGATCTGCGCATGGATGCCAGCGGGAGCCTGATGCTTGCGGGAAATATAACAGCCAACGAGATGATACTTGAGGCGGATGGAAGTTATACAATAGGAAGCCCCGTTGCGCTGGAACTGGGGACAAATGTGAGCTACGATAACACGGCGCGGGTTCTGAGTTTTACCATCCCCGACAACAAAAAGGCGTACCGCTTCAGTTATATCACCGATATCACAGGCGAGCCGGGGGCCGTTACGAACAAGGTTTCCCTGCTTGGGAGCAGCATGGATCAAGAAGAAACGTCCAAGTCTTACACTATTTCGGTTTTGGATGGAAGCGCCAGTTTGCTGAGGAATGGCTGGATCAGCATTACGAAAACCGATGGAGCAGGTGTCCCTCTTGCCGGTGCTGAATTCACACTATATGCGATGGATGGCACTACTGTTATCAAAAAAGGAGTCACCGGGAGTGACGGCACCGTCAAGCTAAAGGTTATCCCTGACGGTGAATACATTCTTCAAGAGACAGCGGCACCTGCCGGATAT
>DHOG01000039.1:5202-5401 GCA_002410715.1 Ruminococcaceae bacterium UBA5396
GAGACAGCGGCACCTGCCGGATATACCTTGGAACGCGTGGCTCATTCGCTGCTGGTTACGACCAGCGGCTCTACGGTTTCTGCTTCGATTGATGGGAAGACAGGAACGGATGCCAATGTCATCACCATCCAGAATTTTTCGGAAGGTACGGCTGGAAACCTGACCATCAGTAAAACCGTGGCCGGTGACGGAGCAGACA
>DHOG01000076.1:0-819 GCA_002410715.1 Ruminococcaceae bacterium UBA5396
ACACCCTTTTTATTGCTCTGGATAGTTCCATCATATCAATTCTTTTTGATAGCAGTTTATTCTGGAGTGCCAGCATTTCTTTTACATCGAATATCTGCGACCACCACACAAAAATGCTCCACACAAGATTAGCAATAGCCTCTGGTACTTCAATCTCATCAATGGCTTGTACAAAAAGCTCTGTCACATCCGTGATAATAGTTCCTCTTAAAGTTTCACCGCTTGCAAACGCACTCAGGATTCTCTGACCTAAATCATATCCTTTTTTGAATGAGGCATTATTCATTGCTTCCTCCGAAGAGAAAAGCGGCATAATCTTTTTGAATGTTTCAACGGTCGATGACAGCGAAATCTGTTGTACATCGATTTTTTCAAGACTGGTCAGGTCGGTGTACATCAGTTCATCTACGGTTTTTCCATAATAATTGGCTATAGTTTTCAATGTATCAGGGTCTGGCTTTCTGCTGCCATTTTCATATCCTTTAATCGTGGATTTCGCAAATCCAATAGTAGCACCAAGTTTATCTAAGGTATCTCCGTGGATTTCCCTTAGTCGCTGTATATTTCTTCCCAATAGGTTATTATCTTTCATCTATAATCCTCTCCGACTTGAACTTCGCATAGGCCTCCAGCATGTGCTTCCCGATAGCTTCCGGGTCAAACTGGTTAGCCTCACAGATAAAGCGCATACCATCCAGTGTCAACAGACAACCGTTATTCCTGTCGTGGCACAGCTCCTATAATCTTCAATCTGTTTTGGTTTTCATCTTCTATAAAAATAATCGACTATCCCGGTCAAAAGCTAAACCCCCTTTTTTG
>DHOG01000076.1:1015-6015 GCA_002410715.1 Ruminococcaceae bacterium UBA5396
AAATAGGGTAATTAAATTGTATCGTTTTCGTAGTGATTATATCAACCTTAGCATAATCGCCCGAGGTTCTATTTTCAAATGGGATCGGCTCCTTAGATTTATAAACTTCCATATCCAAATCACAAATCTTGTTATAAACCCTGTTTTTAACCTGCATTAAACTTCGGCGTATGTTATCCAAAACAAAGCGCTCGTTAAACATACAATTCCTCCACGAATTATTTGTATTATTATTGATGTTATTTTTATAATATAAACAGCACCATTGAACAATCTCATTATATCAATTATATTATAAATGTCAACTCATTTATTTGTAATATTAGTAATTTTTATAAATCAGTTGCAAATAAATGTTTAATATGATAATATTAATTTCATAAATGATATTATTTTATATAAACAAGAACAGGCAGGTAATTATATGAAATTACAGTATGTAAAAGAAATCTCTGTAAAAAAAGAAGTGGATGTTTTCATAGCAGGTGGAGGCCCGGCCGGAATTACTGCTGCGGTTGCCGCCGCTCGTCATGGAATGTCGGTTTTTCTGGTGGAGATGTTTGGCTCTTTTGGAGGCTCGGCAGCTCATGCGTTAGTCCCTGCATTCATGCAATTCACAGATGGAATTAATTTCCTGGCAGGAGGCATAGGGAAAGAGATACGTGATGCTGTGAAATCGGAATGCCCATTGGATGCCCGACAATATTGTCCCGATAATATACCTGTAGAGGTGCTGAAGTTATGCTGCGACAATCTAGCAGTCAAAGCCGGTGTGGATTTTCGATTTTTTACTAGTGTTATTGACGTTGAGCATAACAATGGAGTCATAACCCACGCGATTTGCACAGGAAAAGGCGAGACCTATGCTGTTAAAGCAACGATCTTTATTGATTGCACCGGTGATGGCGATCTTTGTGCGCAGGCAGGCGCTAGTTTTTATAAAGGTGATGAAAATGCCGATGGTGAAATGATGGCGGCAACATTGTGCGGGCTATGGGCTGGAATTGATTGGTCAAACGTTAAGAGGCCTGACAGTCGACGCCTTGATGACGCTTTTGCTGATCAAGTATTTTCAAATGAAGATCGACATCTTCCCGGAATGTGGCCAATAAACAAGGGGGTTGGCGGTTCCAACGCTGGCCATGTTTATGACGTTGATGGCACCAGAGCCGACTCGCTAACAAGGGCTATGGTGTCTGGGCGCAAACAGTTGCAGGAATATCGCCGTTATTACCGCAATTATTTGTCGGGCTTTGAAAATGCTGAACTGGTAATAAGCGGTACACAAATCGGCGTAAGGGAGACTCGTCGTATTGTTGGAGATTATCAGCTTAACCTCAATGATTTTTTAAGTCGTGCAGTGTTTGAAGATGAAATAGGTCGGTATGCCTACCCGATTGATATTCATGCGGGCAAAAACACCCAGGCAAGTTATGATGCATATGAGAAAACTTTTGCTGATTTACGTTATAAACCAGGGGATAGCTACGGTATTCCTTATCGTTCATTGTTGGTTCAAGGCTTCGATAATTTGCTGACTGCAGGCCGTTGTATATCCACAGATCGCTCAATGCAGGCGTCGGTGCGCGTAATGCCTGGATGTTTTATTACCGGACAGGCTGCAGGTACAGCTGCTGCCGTCGCTGTTAATGACGGAAAGGATGTCCGGTCATTTCCTGTCTCAAAATTGCAGGAAGCGCTACTCAAACTGGGGGCTTATCTTCCAAATTATTTGCATAAATAGATCATGCAACTTAAATTATCACCAAGGTGACGTAACCATCTTCTGCGTCTGATACCATTGCAAATTTTGTTTCAGGCGGTGAATCGCCACGTTTGTCCGACATTCGCCCTTTAATTGACGGAATGAAAGGACATAACTATGCGCTGCCTGACTGTATAAAGTTTATTTTAGAGCGTTTGGGTGAATATGAAGAACTTAATTTTTGGAACATTGCCGCTATAAATGGCGATACCGTCGCACAAGTTTATAATCAAAATCCAACTACCAGTTGTGAATACTGCGTGTCGGGATATTTAGCAGGAGCTGAACATATTGCGTATGTATTCGGTGTACTTGGCTATGAATATGAATATGTTACAGCAGAACAATTCAATAAAGATACAGTTCATTATTTGCGAAAAATAACCGAATATATTAAAAATGGCGTTCCGATCCTTGTTAAAACGAATTTGAATGATATACCAGCATGGGAAAGCGACGTCGGAATACATTGCTTGATTGTCGGATATAACCATAAGAACGTGCTTGAATTACTTGTCAGCGATACAACACCGATTGAATATGAAGTAACAGAAGAAAACAAGCTGGACTTAATTTTTATCGGCTCAAAAAAACGTGAGGTTTCGCTTGAAGAAATATATCTGAAAATAATCAACAAAATGTCATATTGGTTGACCCTGCCGGAGCGTAACGGTATGTATTTCGGATCGGCGGCCTACCGTGCGTGGGCGGATGACATCGAAAACGGGCGGTTTGCCGAGGAAGGGCTTCCCCTGTGGGAAAACTACGGTGTTTATGTCTAAAAAAGCGGATGAAAAACTGAACCGCATTACCAACAGGGATGTGAGGATTGTTTGTCTACCTCCCTCTGATGTGGCAGCATATCAGTATGTAGGCGATGAGCCTGAAAAGTCATGTTGACCAGGTTGTTGACAAGTTTGTAAGGGAAAGCAACCTGACGAAAATAAAGCCTGATTTGCGGCACTATGGCTTTAATTCACCAAATCCCGTTGACGAAACCGGTTATCACGGCTATGAAATGTGGGTGACTATACCTGATAATTTTCCTGTTCCTGAGCCACTTGTGAAGAAACACTTTGAGGGAGGACTATACGGAGCATATATGATACCGATGGGGGCATTTGAGGAACGGGGCTGGTTTGGCCAGTGGATGAGCGAAAACGATAAATATGAATATCGGGGCAACGGCTATTATCGGAATATGTTCGGTTTTCTTGAAGAACACCCGAACTATGTGAATCGTGTATATTTAATCGATCCCGAAGCGGAAGGTGTCCAGCTTGATTTGCTTATTCCGTTAAAAGAAAAGAAAGTGTAATCCCGGATTACGGATTCTATTGTAAGGAGCGACCGTATGACCCCACATATTCATATTGCAAACGCACTGAATGTATCGACAGATGAACTATTATGTAATTACATACGACAGGCAAAAGACATAGTAAATAATGGTATTCCGGAAGAATTAACCGATTGTAATGATAAAGAACTAAAGGTTATCAAAGAAGCACAGACAATTAAAAGGACGTTAAGAAAAGCATATAGTTCTGATTGATTTTAAGCCAGAATCTTATAAGATTGATGAATATCCCATTATGTTTAATAGCATAATGGGATATTTTTATTTACCAAATATTGACAATTTCTTCTGATGGTTGTAAAATAGAACAAAAGAACTAATTTCATATAATTAAAATAGGGAGAAATGTCAAATGATTGGGTTATTTTGGGTCAATGAGTGGCATAATTTAATACTAAATAGAATTTTATATCATAAGAAGCACTGTCCACCGTCTTTCATAGAGGTGGGCAGTGTTTTTTTAGTTACGAATAATGTCGCTACTAAAGAACATATGAAAAATTATGTCGAACTGCTCATACTTGAAACTCTCCTTAAAACCAAAATGCGTCATTAGATAACAAAATATAAATTTGGCGTGGCGAACCGCCCGCAACTGATGCAATCAATCACTTACTGTGGTTGGTTTGCTATGCGCGGTTGGAGCTGCTTATCATGCCTCGTC
Organism: Ruminococcaceae bacterium UBA5396; assembly: GCA_002410715.1. Taxonomy (GTDB): domain Bacteria; phylum Bacillota; class Clostridia; order Oscillospirales; family Acutalibacteraceae; genus Avimonas. The sequence goes on from DHOG01000076.1 coordinate 4,805, forward strand.
CCATATATGATTACATATCAGCTTCAGGCTATCAGACATCTTATTGTCATATACGACGAGAATACCCACAGTGGAATATTTCTTGTGTAAATAACCTTAGTTTAATACTTGACGCTGATATTTTATCGACTAATCATATTTTATATAACAACCGCGGTGCCAAATTTACCTTTTTAAAATCAAGGGGTAAGTTTGGCATTTTTACTTATGTCATTTTGGACAAGCCCATCAATCTGTTCAATAGATGCCGTGGCCCCCCTCCAATCTGTTTTTTTCTATTCAAAAACAGATTGGAGGGTAAAAGTTTGAAAAATTACCGTGACAGCGATTATGCAGCTAACAAATACAGTCATGGAATTGTATATCGTTTTAATGATGCGACAATAGAAATTACTCTGGAAGATTATTTGCGTGAAAATCCTGACCGTACCGAAGCCGATTTTATGGAGTTAAAGGCAATATCGGATGAAATTTATTTGGAACAGGTGCGGTTAGAAACAGCGCAGGGTAACAAACTTGTATCTATTGACGGACTGGAAGAAACAGATTCATGCGCTTCCCCACCTCTTGATGAGGTGTATTGTGAGGATGAGGAACGCAAACAAGTGATGTTGGCAGTTTCCAAATTGTTTTCAGAAGGTCGGTTGACAGAAAAGCAAAAACAACGGTTTATTCTGCACTTTTTCTACGGTAAGAGTTTTCGGGCAATTGCAAAGGAGGAAGGGGTCTTTTTTACTTCGGTTGCAGAGTGTATTCAAGCAGCATCAGAAAAGCTTAAACAATATTTTACAAAAAAGTGATTATAACGGCAGACTGTCTTAAACGGCAGTCTGCCATTATTTTTTTGCCTTTTTTAAATTTTTTTAAAAATTACCCGTACACCCCCCCTGAAAAAATGCAATAGGTGAAGGGACATTTTCGCATCACCTTTCGCGGTTCCTTGAAAATTAAATAACCATTTCATCAAATACATTCTTTCTGCCGCTCGTGATGAGCGATAAGCCACGTCCGTAGGCCCGCGACGATAGCTGCGATAAAGGCAGCCGAGCGATCATGCCTGACGGTAAATGCCGGATTGCTACCGGCACGGCCATGATAGGCAGAAAGGATAATGATACTCCCGTCCAGCCTATCGTTTGAGCGTGAAGCGGCGATGTGCCGCGATCCGTCGAAAGCACTGGGGGCGGCTCCGAGAGCCTCGGAGGGGTTAG
>DHOG01000076.1:6142-16311 GCA_002410715.1 Ruminococcaceae bacterium UBA5396
CGTCGCAAGCACTGGGGGCGGCTCCGATACCACAGGAGGGGTTAGATACCCGTGATGCCGGAAAGCAACCGGCAGTTTGGTGAATTCCCGAACTGTGGGGTGTCGAGGACAAATAACAGCGATAAAACAGATTGAATAATCACCAAGCACAGGACAGGTCTGTATTTTACACCTCTGACTTGTGCTTGGTTTACTTAGGGAGGGTTATATATATGGATAAGGAATGTAAGAGAGGCGAGCTTTATTATGCCTGCCTAGACCCCGTGGTCGGGTCCGAACAGGGTGGAACTCGTCCGGTCTTAATAATTCAAAACGACGTGGGAAATCGGTTCAGCCCGACAACGATTGTTGTTGCCGTTACTAGCAAGGTGGATAAAACTCTGCTGCCTACTCATGTTTCTCTTAATAATGTTCAAGGACTTGAGAGAAACTCCTTGCTTCTATTGGAACAGATACGAACCATCGACCAGAAACGGCTGAAGGGGTATGTGGGTGTCCTAGATGACGAAATCATGGGCATGGTTGACCGGGCGTTGTCTGTTAGTGTGGGTTTATGCCATGGAAGATAATAACGTTGATGAGAAGAACAAGCTGGTTATATGCCTATGCTCCGTATGTGCAAGCCAGTTCAATGCTTTGCCGGGTTCCCCACTCAAACGGCTTGACCCAAATCAGCAAGTCAAAGACATTTGCACATACTGCGGTATGCGACGGGGATTTGATTATATTGTCATTCACAAAATGATTTGGAGGTAAGGTTAAATGAACCAGCAGGAGGCATATAGCACGGTTTTCAAGGAGTATCCAGACATTCTGGACGTCGTACAAATGAGCGGGTTGCTCAAAGTAAGCAAGAAGACAGCGTATAAGCTGTTAAAGCTGGGAAAAATTGATTGTTTAAAGGTTGGCCGGGAGTATAAAATTCCAAAGGTCAATGTTATCAGGTATCTGCGTATCGGATAGAAGGTAAAAAAATTGATTTTAAAAAAGTGCAACCCATGTTGACGCGACTTTTGTCTGTTGTTACAATATAATTGTCAATAGCAGAGAGAACGGCCGCAAATCAAGGAGGTAAAACAAATGATTTCTGGTCATCTGCAAGAAAAAAGCGGACGGTACTATATGGTTCTCAATCTAAAAAACGAGAATCAAAAATGGAAGCCCAAATGGATTGCCACAGGGCTACTGACTAAAGGCAATAAAAAAAGGGCTGAAACTATGCTTCGGGACACAATTCAGGAGTATGAGAAAAAAGAAGCCCAAACACAAGGTGATACTGACAGCATCCTTTTTTCTGATTATATGTTGAACTGGCTGGAGCTAATCCGCAACAGCGTGGAAGAAACGACTTTTACTGCGTACCGCCGAATCGTCAAGTTTCAGGTTGCTCCTTATTTTAAGGAACTGGGTGTCACTTTGGGTGAGTTGCAGCCCAAGCATATACAAGGGTATTATAATCACCTGATGGCTGACAAGAAGAACAGTGCGGTTACTGTACGACGGCATCACGCTAACATCCGTAAGGCACTGCAAGCCGCTGTTAAAACCGATCTCATTCCCACAAATCCTGCTGACAAGGTAGAAAAGCCAAAACAACAACCCTATATCGCCAGCTTTTACGATGATGAAAGCCTGAATCTACTCTTTGTAAAGGCGCAAGGTACTCGGTTGGAATTACCTATCATCATATCTGCGTTTTACGGTCTGCGGCGCAGCGAGGTTTTGGGATTGAAGTGGAGTGCAGTTGATTTTAAGAACAAGACCATCACCGTGAGCCATGTGGTGGCCGAAGCAGAGGATGATGACGGCAAGAAATATCTGGTTAAGAAGGACAGAACAAAGAATAAATCAAGCTATCGTACTCTGCCTCTTATCCCACAAGTCGAAGATGCGCTTTTAAGGAAAAAGGAAAAGGATGATGAATTTCGTCGTGTTTGCCGTCGATCCTACTCCAAGGATTACACCAACTATATCTTGATTGATGAGTTGGGACGAATCCTGACACCGGATTACATCTCGAAGGCATTTCCAAACCTTCTTGAAAAGCACGGACTAAGGCATATCCGCTTTCACGACCTCCGGCACTCCTGCGCTAGTCTGCTACTAAAAAACGGAGTAAGTATGAAAGCAATACAGGAATGGTTAGGGCACAGCCACTATTCGACTACCGCCAACTTTTATGCTCACCTCGACTACGATTCCAAAAAGGATTCGGCCAATGTAGTCAGCGGTATCCTTATGACAAAAGCAGCTGATACAGAAGATAACCCGCAAAAGGTTGTCACAACTGCAACAACTGCTAAACAGCATCAAGCAAAAGTAGAAATGATGTTTGCGCAAAATTAAAAATGAGACCATGTAATCTGTCCATCAAACACGATTACACAATCTCATTTTCACTGAAAAATGGTGCCGGTGGTGGGACTCGAACCCACACGCCATTGCTGACAACAGATTTTGAGTCTGTCTCGTCTGCCAGTTCCGACACACCGGCCCGTAATTTATATCAGAGAGAAGAAAAATCTTCCCTCGGACAAACAAAAGAAACACGCAAAAGAATTTGCTTTTTACCCTCACGCCGCAAGCTGCGGGAAACGGCTTGATACCGGGACTTGCCCTTCCAAGGTGTACAATGACGACCACGGGATTTTGAGTCCCGCACGTCTGCCAATTCCATCACACCGGCAAAATCAAATCCGAAAAACAGTATACTATATCCATCGATAAAAATCAAGGGTTTTATAGAGGTTAGATTCTTTTTATAATTGTCCTCTATACATTACCAACTACATCAAGCTGCAATCAAATTTGATGATTTCACCCTAAGATTTTGGAGGATAGTTGTTCATCCAGCTTTCTATAAAGATGTTCGCCGTCAAGTTATTTCCAAGCGTGACGCACTTGCCTTACAGCGCACCGAATCCGAAATCTGAACCAACTTGCCATTGAAATTGATATCAATAAATATAACGATGGGGGGTGATCCCTATCGTTATATTTATTGGTTTTTTCGATTGTTTACAAAGAGCCTGCTTTATTTGCTGATGAAGCGTTGATACGCCTCACGCAGCTCGATTGATGTGTCTTCCGGGCAGGTCGGGTTACAGTGCGCCCAGGCACCGGTTTCGCTTGATGCGTTGAATTTAATTTTATCAGCACTGCGCATCGGCGGGTAGAACGCAATGTGAAAATGATAGAATTCCGAAGCATCTTCCCCATTTACGGGTTGGTTATACATACACATCATATACGGGAACTTCATATTGAACAGACTATCAAGCATTCCTGTGGTGCAGCGCAGCGTTTCAGCAAGTGCATTACGTTCGTCATCCGAAAATTCAGTAATATTTGCACGGTGGGCATTGCTCATGATATAAACACCGTATGGATATTCCGAAAAAAACGGCAGAAAAACCGTGAAATGCTCATTTCGAAATATTACACGCTTTTCAAATGAAACTTCCTCATCCAGCATCTCGCAGAACAGGCATTTTTTCTTTTCTTCCATGTATCTGCCTGCATTGTCCAATTCCAGCTCCAGCTTTTTCGGAATGAAAGAATATCCATAAATCTGACCATGTGGGTGTGGCATTGTTACGCCGACAAGCTCACCGCGGTTTTCAAATATAAATATGTATTTGATATTCTTATCCTCTCGCAGAACAGTAAACCTTTCTGCCCATAAATCGACCAGCTTGCGGATATGTTCGGCCGGCAGCTCCGGCAGTGTGATGGTATGCTCCGGCGAATAGAGTATGACTTCGCATTTACCATATGCGGGAGCGGTCTCAAAAAATTCGGTAGAAACCGCATCCGGCTCAGGAGGAGTCTGGGATAACGCAGGGAAATCATTGTCATATTTGTACACATCATAGTGATCAGGCACTTTCCCCGAGCCCGGGCAGAATGGACAGTAATTCTTAGGCATCTGAGGGCGGCTCTGCCGGTGTGACGCAATCATAATCCAATCGTTTGTAAGCGGGTGCTTTCTAAGTTCAGCCATATGGCATGTTCCTTTCAAAAAAATAGAATATTACATAAGCATATCAAGACAGATGCCACCGACAGGACGTATATTCAAAACATGGCAGCTTCCTTTACCAAACACGCTTTCCATACTGCTGCGGAACGAATCAAGCAGCGCAGTCGGGACAAAATTCTGGGTGGTGCCGGCGAATCCTCCGCCGTGCACCCGCCATGCGCCAAGACCGCCGCCCAGCATGCCCTGCGCAATGCAAAGCGCAAGTGACAATCCCTGTTCGGCAACATTACAGGCTGCATATACATTCTGGAGGTATTCAAAGGAGGAATGTCCGGATTCAATTATAAGCATCTTGAATTCCTCAAAATCTCCAGATTCAAGTGCGTAGACCTGTCGTGTAACCCGCTGATTATCACGCATAAAGTGAATTGAACGCAGCACAGCTCTGTCACCGTGTTGCTCACGAAGCTCTGCAATCTTGCTCATCAGCTTGTCCATCGAGGTTTCACGAAGATAGTTTACTCCAAGTGAATTTGACACCGCTTTCATTTCAACCGTGACGGCTGAATACTCGGGTGTAAGGTCGGCATGGTTTCCGCCTGTATCTACGATGCAGAGATGATAACCTGAGTCAGCAAAATCATAGTTGACCTTTCGGATAATCGGATTTTGTGGGTCAGCAAAATCGATGGTGATAATACCGCCCACCGAGGAAGCCATTTGGTCCATAAGTCCGCTGGGCTTTCCAAAATGTACATTTTCGGAATATTGGGCCATTTTTGCAATTTCAACTGCGTCAGCTGCATTCTTGTTAAACAAGCAGTTCAAGATTGTGCCAATCAGCACTTCAAACGCCGCAGAAGAGGACAATCCCGAACCCTTCAGCACATTCGAAGTGGTAAATGCGTCAAAACCGCCGATTTTATAACCATTCTGAATAAAACGGTCAGCCATACCGCGAATCAATGAGGAGGAATGGCCCTTCTGGCTATCCACCATCGACAAATCATTCAAAAGAACAGTATCGGGTGTAAATCCCTCTGAATGAACGCGGATTATATCATCTGCCGAAGGAGAAGCAACCGCAATCACATCCAGATTAACGCTTGCAGCCAATACGCATCCGTGGTTATGGTCGGTGTGGTTTCCTCCGATTTCGGTTCGCCCGGGAGCAGAAAAGAGGATGGCTTCACGTTCTCTTCCAAACAAATCCCCAAAACAGTTTACAGCGTGCTTATACCGTTTCCTCTGTACAGAAACCGAATCGGAGCCGTATAGGCAGACAAAAGCCTTGTCATATTCTCCTGCGTCGATTTTAGAAAGCAATTGTTCAACTGTATACATATTCATTTTAAGATCCTTGTCCTTTCCTGGGTGCCCGAAAACAAAAACCGAATGTAAAGGGCGGGGCTATAAAGATAAATCAATTCTATTGTATCTTTATAATCGTTGAAAATCAATTTGTTATTCTATCTTTTATATGGACAATTGTTGCATAACAGATTATAATATAGTTACATTATTATGCCTGAAATCTGAAAGGAAGGAGCTCTATGGAAAGCTATAAGCACTCGTTTCGAAGTTCGACCCTTGAGAATCTCGGTCTTGCCGTTTACAATACCGGCTATCAGAAATGCGGTTGTAATCATTCATGGGGGCCAGCAACACGCAATCATTTTCTCATTCATTACATATCATCCGGTAAAGGATTATTTCGTTCGGACGGACAGTCTTATTCCTTGACATCCGGAGACTTGTTTTTGATATTCCCCGGAAAAATATCATCTTATTCCGCTGATTACAGTAACCCATGGGAGTATTACTGGGTTGGCTTTAACGGGACCGAAGCTCAGCGGCTTGTTAACCTTTCGGGTTTCACTAAGGAGAACCCGATTCTTCGTCTCCCAAAAGACAGCCAAGTAAAGCCTTTGCTGCTAAATATCTATAGAGGAAGAGGCAATACACCTGATGCAGAAGCGGAAATGACAGGGTATCTATATCTTTTTCTAAGCCGTCTCATACAAACTCGCGAACAGAACCGTTCATCATTTGGTCTGAGGGATTACCTCTCCCATGCATTGCGATTTATTCAGTATAACTATGCAAGTGAAATCGGCGTTTCCGATATTGCGACTTATGTTGGTATCAGCAGAAGCCAGCTCTATCGTGCTTTTATTGCTTATTTTAATATTTCACCCAACGATTTTCTGCAAAAATACAGGCTGAATGAGGCATGTAGTCTGCTCAGAGACGGAATGCTGACGATATCGGAAGTGGCTGGTTCGGTTGGCTTTCAAGATCCTTTATATTTTTCGCGCGTTTTTAGAAAGCATAAAGGCATGACACCTACCGAATATCAAAAGAGCGCCATAGCTTCAAAGGGTGAATCAGAAACCACCCGTGTTATAAATATATAAACCTTTATACCCTGTAAACTGAAAAATATAAAAAGAATTTAAAAAAACTGAAAAAACCTTGATTTTAGATGCAATATCTGTTACTATAATTCTTGCTGATTCGAAAAAGGAGGTGCAGACCATTATGGCTAAATGTGACATCTGCGGAAAGAGCATTGCGTTCGGTATCCAGGTATCCCACTCCCACAGACGTTCCAATCGTGCCTGGAAACCCAATGTACGCCGCGTAAAGGCGGTTATTAAAGGTTCTCCCAGACGGATACACGCCTGCACCCGCTGCTTGCGTTCGGGCAAAGTCACCCGTGCCGTCTAATATCATTTCGATTGGAATATTGAATTTTGCTTTCACCTAAGAGTCGCGTTTGCGGCTCTTTTTGTGTATGCACATGATCTGCACACCGGTACTTGAATCTATGGTAAAACGAGGATATAATAAAGTTTGATAATACCATATTATTGAAAGATGGTGCTTTATGAATATTTGGCATGATATATCAAGAGATAATATCCATCCTGAAAATTTTACAGCAGTTATTGAAATTTCTAAGGGTGGAAAAAACAAATATGAGATGGATAAGGAAACCGGATTCCTTCGTCTTGACAGAGTATTATACACAGCCACTCATTATCCCGCCAATTATGGGTTTATTCCGCGTACCTATGCGGATGACGGAGATCCGCTTGACGTTCTTGTTATGTGTCAGGAGTCGATTGATCCCATGACTCTGGTTCAGTGCTACCCCATCGGAGTAATCAAAATGTCTGATGACAAAGGGATGGACGAAAAAATAATTGCAGTTCCCTTTCAGGACCCTTCCCTATCCGGCTATACAGATATAACCGAGCTGCCTGCCCATACTTTTAACGAAATACAGCATTTCTTTACGGTGTACAAATCCTTAGAGGGCAAGGAAACAGTAGTAAAGAAAGCGCTTGGCAGGGATGAAGCGATTCGAGTAATACAGCATTGTATAGACGAATATGATAGGTACTTTTGCGGCAGACGTGATTGATAACAGGAAGGTACGTGTTAATCTATGAATGGTTCTAATGGCGCTGGTTTCGGGCAGAAAAACCTTACTATGCTTACCGACTTTTATGAACTGACAATGTCTAATGGTTTTTTTCAATATGGGCGGGCAGAACAAATCGCTTATTTTGATATGTTTTTTCGCAAAATCCCCGATGACGGCGGTCTTGCGATTATGGCAGGTGTAGAGCAGCTGATTAAGTATCTTGAAAATCTCTCATTCACTGATTCTGATATAGAATTTTTAAGATCTAAAAATATGTTTAGTGAATGTTTTTTGAACTATTTGAGGGATTTCAGGTTTACCTGCGATGTATGGTCAATCCCGGAAGGAACTCCTATTTTTCCATATGAGCCGATCATTACTGTAAGAGGTCCAATCATTCAGGCGACATTTATTGAGACCATGGTTTTATTGACCATTAATCACCAATCGCTGATTGCAACCAAGGCAAATCGTATGGTTCGGGCAGCGCATGGTCGTGATATTATGGAATTCGGTTCAAGACGCGCCCATAGCTATGACGCTGCGATATACGGTGCAAGGGCATCGTATATCGGTGGCTGCAAAGGAACAGCCTGCACCATTGCCGATCGAGAGTACGGCATTCCGTCACTCGGTACAATGGCCCATAGTTGGGTACAGCTTTTTGACAGTGAGCTGGAAGCCTTTAAGGCATATGCACGGGAATATCCTCATGCCTGCACTTTGCTTGTTGATACCTATAACACCCTAAAATCAGGTATCCCAAATGCAATTCGTGCTTTTAATGAAGAACTTCTTCCCCGTGGCGCACGGCCTTTAGGCGTTCGAATTGATTCCGGTGATATAACCTATCTCAGTAAAAAGGCCAGAAAAATGCTGGATGAAGCAGGATATTCGGATTGCAAAATAACCGCTTCCAACGCGCTTGACGAATATATAATCCGTGATATGATCCTCCAGGGGGCAGCGGTTGACAGCTTTGGAGTCGGCGAACGATTAATCACAGCCGCAAGCGACCCCGTATTCGGCGGTGTTTATAAGCTATCCGCAGTTGAAATTGACGGCAAAATAATTCCCAAGATTAAGGTGAGCGATAATGTAAGCAAGATTACCAACCCTTGTTTTAAAAAGGTTTGGCGGTTGTATGACCGTGAGAGCGGCAAGGCAATTACGGATGTACTGACGCTCCGCAATGAGGTAATCGATGATACAAAACCGTATACAATTTTTGATCCGGATCATATATGGAAACGTAAAACAGTCGAAAACTTTACAGCCAAGGAGCTGCAAGTGCAGCTATTCAACAAGGGAAAACGCGTATATGAATCACCGGATATAGAAACCATACGCGCTTATTGTGAACAGCAGATTGATACAATGTGGGAAGAAGTGCTGAGATTTGAAAATCCGCATAATTTCTATGTTGATCTTTCTCAGCCGCTTTGGGACGAAAAACAAAAATTGCTGTCTGAATTCAGCAGTTAACCAATTTGTTTTGGTCTGCTTTTAATGAATATTTGACGGGCGTTGCTTACCTTGTATTTTTACCAGCAAATAATCATATAATTATTTCTTGAAAGGGTTTGCTTATGGATAAACGTTTCGGCTCAAAGGTAGTTGACTTTACCAAAACTGTCTATGAATTGTGTAGCATTGATCCGGAAATAAAAAACATCTTATCTAAGGCGGGATTTCCTGACATAACCAAACCGGGAATGATCCAAACAGCCGGGAGATTCATGACAATACCAAAGGGTGCTGCTGTTAAGAAAATCAATATGGAGCTGATAAAGCAGACATTCATTGAGCACGGATATACAATTAAGGAGGAAGGCATATGAGTGAGCAGATTAATAATCGTGAATACCGTCAGGAAGTTATCAAGCAGGTGATCTCCGAGCTTCATCAGGGTAAGACTGTAGATGAAGTGAAGCAAAAATTTGAGGAAGCATTTTCTAATGTATCGGTAACAGAGATTACAGAGGCGGAGCAAGCTCTTATTGCTGAAGGTCTTCCAATTTCCGAAGTACAACGTCTTTGTGATGTTCATGCAGCGGTATTTAAAGGATCGATTGAAGAAATTCATCAAACTGCCGATAAAAGCCTGATTCCCGGGCATCCTGCAAATGTTCTAAAAAGAGAGAATCAATTTATTGAGCACTTTATAGATACCGAGATTAATGAAATTGTATCCGGGAACACCAACAATCTTACATCCACATCGGTAAAGCATACGCTGAATAAATTGTATCAAATTGATAAACATTATTTGATAAAAGAGAATCTCTTGTTTCCTTATATGGAGAAATACGGTATTACGGCGCCCCCTAAAGTGATGTGGGGTGTTGACGATGAAATTCGTGATGAAATAAAAGATTTGATAACCTATCTATCGGATAAAACCGAGGTGACCCAAGATTTTATTTATAGGCTTGATAAATTATCCATAAAAATTAAAGAAATGATTTTTAAAGAAGAAAACATCATGCTTCCGATGCTTTTGGATACGCTTACTCAAGATGAATGGAAAAAGATCGCAGATGAAAGTCGTGAGCTTGGGTATATAATCGAGGATGTACCGGTTTGGAACCCTACGCCCGATGAAGCAGGAGCCGTTGAGAGCGAGAAGAAAGAGTCGGGAGTCATTACAATGCCGACCGGTGTGCTGAGATTCGATGAAGTTATCCGCATGCTTAACACAATGCCGTTTGATATTACCTTTGTTGATAAGGATGACATTGTAAAGTATTTTTC
>DHOG01000076.1:16510-56595 GCA_002410715.1 Ruminococcaceae bacterium UBA5396
CCAAGAACAAAGGCTGTCATAGGCCGTAATGTTGCCAATTGCCACCCCCCTGCAAGTGTCCACGTAGTCGAAAAAATAGTTGAAGATTTCAAGAGCGGAACCAAAGACCATGAAGACTTTTGGATTAATATGGGCGATAAATTTGTATTGATACGCTATTTTGCAGTAAGAAGCGAAAGTGGCGAATACCTCGGCGTTCTTGAGGTCACGCAAAATATTAAGCCGATACAGGAAATCAAAGGCGAAAAGCGGCTTGCATCGGAGTAGATGCGGGAAAACCATTCTAGGGAAAGGAATTAATATTATGAAAGCATCACTGGATCGGGAGGGCTGCATTGCATGTGGACTCTGCCCCACAATTTGTCCCGAGGTATTTAGAATGGCGGATGATGGTTTTGCAGAGGTATATAATGAAGACGTACCAGTGGAAGTCGAAGAACAGGCTGTAGAAGCGCAAGAAAGCTGTCCTGTTTCTGTCATACTCATAGAATAGTCTGGAAATATTAAATTTGTAGCAGAGCTAGCTTTCACCTCAAAAGTAGAAAAGCTAGCTCTGCTTATTTTGTTGTTCATATCAATATCATAAATCCATATGATGTACTAACAATCCAAAAGGAGGGCCGCAATTATGGGAATGAACAACAATGCAATAGGTTATTTAGAAAATATAAGAAAAAAACAGGGAAACAAAAATTGCAGAGAGGTGTTTAACAAGATATTAAAAGACAGCAAGGATAAAGCGGTCGCATTAATAAATGAGGAGCATATTACATTTCCCTGCCTATTCCTATTATTTCATGATATAAAAGCTGCAACCCTTTATCCCAATCTTAACAATCATAATCGTAACGTATATGATATGATTCAACGAACGCTGAGCCCAAATAGATCGAATTTCTCAAATAACGATGATTCAGAACACAAAATACTAAAATGGATTCTTGAAACCGGTTCAGATGAGTACGAATTAAACGAACAGTATGAATATATCTTAGATATTACTGTCTCGGTGTTAATCAATACATACTTGGAAAAAAGCATTTTGCCGATTGTAGTGGAGATGATTTTCGAAAGAAATCGAACCGGACGCTATATTCACGATCTGGTGTGGTCCGCATTTCGTGCAAATCATCCACTAACTCTAAAGATGATTGCTGAAAGACTTAAATCTGCAAATAAAGAAGATGTTGAGCTTGCATGCAGGCTGCTGAATATTGAGGTTATTAACCGAGAAAACAACTCGAGTTTTTACCAAACTTTATATAATAAATATATCGAGTGGCTGGAAGAAAACAGTCCGTTTTTATATTCTACCGGCGAAAATATGCAGTATTCAAGCACGCCTGTATTTTATCTTGTTGACTATGAAAGAAAATATATCTTTAAAGGCCTATCCACTTACACAAAGACATCTGCGGAACCATCAGATGATGAACGCGATTGCCTCCAAGCCTTTAAAACTTTAAGCCAAGAAGACCAAATGCTGTTAGCTGATTATTCGTATAAAATACATAACAGGGATATCGGTCAATGGGAAGAACTGATTCATCAGCCTTTATCTGAACAAATAAAAGCTGCAAAAGAGAACAGGGGTGATTGGGCATGATTATACTTAACGGTACCCCATTTGATATATTCAGCATTATACATGAATATAAAGAAAACAGCGTTGAAGCCATTTCACTACAAAAAATGGCGGAAAGCCAAGAATCCTATCAATATGATTCTTTGGAGGAACTGAAGTTTGAGCTGGGTTTACGCAAAGAAATCGTAAATGCCGCAATCAATCTCAACTCCAGCGCCTTTTCTTTTGCAATCTTTCACAAATCGAAATGTAATCCCTTGTATTGGGATAGAACGGCCAACGGTGGCTTTAATCTCAAAGGCGGGGTTAGTGCGGCTGACGCCATACAGGATATCTATCAAAACGGGCATAAATATGCCACAGAATGTGCAACCGCTATGTTAATCGTATATTATAAAGCATTGCTATCCGTATTTACTAAGAATAAATTTGATAAACAATTTCCTACTATCTACTTAATGAATTGGCAAATAATTGAACCGTTGCTGAAAGAAACGGGTATCCCGCGCAGACAAGCAGATTTTTTGCCGGGTGATCGTGGTTATTTTGACAACCCCGATGTTAATCCCGAGACACCGGAATTGCAGGGGGAAAATGTAATTATATTGCTGGATGAACGGTATTACGGACATGGAATTGGAATCGCAAAGGCGGATACGATTATCCAGGTACTCAATAGTAACCGTAAAAGAGATGCCCAGCAATCCGCATATTTCATGAATACGGTCAGCCGACCTGATTTCAAAAAGATTGCAAAGGTTTATTTTGCTTTGGCATCACATACAACAGCTCTTGTCTGGAAGCCGTTTCCCACACCAATCTGAATGTGAGAACCATTCCCTGTAACCAATTGAGTTTTTTATCGTATATTGTAATAGTGCATGCTAGCACTTATGCAGGATGCCTAAATGAATAATCGGAGGAATTACAGGTGCAAAATGAAATTGGAAATAACAGTGCAAACAACAACTGGAATAATCAATTAAATACACAGTATAGTCAGCAGGAATTAAACGATCTTATGGCAAACAATGTTGTATATCCTGAAATTTTCTACAAACTGCAGCCGTTTGTAATGATGTGTTGTGACCAGATGGATTCCTATGGAAACAATATGCCGAATCAGGAAATGCTGGACCAAATGACCGAAGGTATATACAATGATGTATGCCGCATGTATCCGGATATTGCCGAATATGCGAATGCCTATGATAAAAATGCAAGCACTGATCCCGAAGTTATAAATGTCATTAACGGATTCTATGGAAGGGGATATAGGAGAAGAGGTTTATTGAGGGATGTAATCGGGATTTTGCTGTTATCAGAATTATTCCGCCGCAGGAGACGGTTTTATTAATTTTTACATAAGCCCACAAAATAACCATCCGCCAATTATGCGGATGGTTATTTTGTATTACGAAACAAATTATCACGAATTTCTTACACATCTACACAGAAATATTGAATGTCTAATTTAAAAAAGGACAGGTTGCAAGAACTTACATATATTGTACTAGATGCTTGTCATCAAATTTGTATAAGGAGGAAATCCCATGAACGGCGACGTATTCAATGATAACTTTGTAGAGCATCTTAGTCGTTATGTAGGAGAAACCGTAACCATCTTTACGACAAGCGGCGGCCAATCAGGATCAGGTTTCACCGGAGTCATCTTGTTCGTTAACCCGTGCTTTGTACGCTTAATCACTGCAATCGGTCCCGCACCCGGCTGTGCATTAGGAAACGCCTGTAATAGAAAGCGTGGAAACTGCTACGGCGGAGGATACGGCAACAACCGCAACAATTACGATAGCTACGACGACGACTTCTACGGCAATGGATACAACAGCGTAGGTTCTGTTACCGATATCCCGATTGACAGAATTGCCTCCTTTGTCCACAACGCTGTATAACTTATCCACAGTGAATCCTCCGGCTTATTGCCGGGGGGTTCATTATGGATTTTATGCGACATGGTTTAACTCTTTACATATATATGAATAGGAGTACAACGTCTGAAAAACTTTCCAAAAAGGTGGTACAACCATGAAAAAAGAAACATATAATGATAACTTTATTGAAAATTTATCCCGATACATAGGAGAAACGGTAACAATTTTTACACAGAGCGGAGGGGAATCCGGATATGGGTTTACAGGTGTCATATTTACTGTAAATAAATGCTTCGTCAGACTGATAACCCAAATAGGGCCGGCTCCGGGAGATGCCGCTTCTCCTTGTTATCCGGATCCAAACCGAATCAACAAAAACTACTATAACGGCTGCTATATCATTAATAACGTGGGATCAATAACCGACATACCCATCAATAAGATTTCCTCTTTTGTTCATAACGCAATATAATTTTTGGACATACATAGCTTTTACTCGATTCATTGACCATCTCCATCCAAATCTAGTTCTAATAGATTCCAAGGATACATATTGGGAGGATTCTGCATTATGTCTATTTCCTCACCATTTGCAGGGTGTTTGAATGACAGCCTATATGACCACAATGCAATATCCCAACGATTGTCGCGGCTTCCATACTTCCCATCACCTACAAGAGGCAGTTTCCTTGATGCAAACTGGACTCTTATCTGATGTGTTCTCCCCGTATGCAGACCCACCTTTACGAGTGATATTACACCGGAGGGTGAATTTTGAGTGCCTAATACTTGGTATTCCAAAGATGCTTGTTTTACACCTTTTCTAAGTCTTTTCACGACATAAGTCTTATTCTTTGAGGTGTCCTTAAACAGCAAATCCTTAAAAACCCCGGTACTTTCGCCAGGGCAATTATGAACTACTGTTAGGTATTCTTTTGCAAATTTACGGTTTCTGATTGTATCGGATAATTTTCCCGTGGTCTTTTTGTTCTTGGAAAACACCATAACGCCGCCTACATTCCTGTCCAGCCTGTGAACTAGACCGATTTCAGAACCATCTTTTTTATCATTCAAATAATTCTGTAAAATTGTTGTCATATCCACTTCGCGATTTAAGTCGGGTTGAGAGGGCACACCGGCAGGTTTTATACACACAAGCAAATCATTATCTTCATATACGATATTTATCATAAAAGTATACCTTCTATTACTCGCTGTGAAGCGCAATAACAGGATCCTTTTTGGATGCCATTTTTGAGGGAATCAAGCCGCCGAGCATGGTTAAAACGACGCTTATAAATATAAGAACCAGTGCATGGACAGGATTTAACTGGGCTACATTTCGCAGCTCTGTCAATTGATACAAAACCATATTGACAGGAATCGTCAGCAGATAGGCAATACCGATGCCAAGCAGCCCCGAAAAAGAACCGATGATAAACGTTTCCGCATTGAATACCCGTGTTATATCTTTCTTTCTGGCGCCCAGTGCTCTCAGGACGCCGATTTCTCTTGTACGTTCCAGCACGGAAATATACGTTATAATTGATATCATAATCAGAGAAACCACAAGCGATATAGCCGCAAAGGCAACCAAGACGATTGTTATGGCGTCCATGATGCTTCCCGATAAAGTGGTAACAATTTCCGCCATATCGGTATATTCAATTCTTTCTTCATCCTTCAGCCCTTCATTCCATTGATCCAGATAGGCTGTTATCTTCTCTTTTGCCTCAAAATTAATGGGATACACAGAAACCGACGAGGGAATCGAAGAAGCGCCGAGAGCAGAAAGCACTTGTTCTTTTGTCTGTGCCTGATTGCTTCTGCCCATACCGCCGCTTTGAATATCTTTTGAATCCCTAAATGATGCGCCTGTCATTACGTTATAATCCGCTTCTTGTTGTGCGAGGACGATCCCAGATCTCTTTGCATCTTCAATGAAAAACTCTGCTAGTTTATCCGAATATAATATTCCCTGTGAAAGAGTAGAAATTGAATTATTCTCTTTTGCGCGTATTATGCCGACAATTTTCAGCGTGACTGCATTGTCGCTGTTGTAGAGCGCGTTCAGACCAGCTTTTTTTGCATTCGCTGTGTAATAATCACCGTTTTCTTTATAATAGTCATTGTTAAGAATCAATTTCATCTCAAGTCCGAGCACTTTATCAAAATCGAATTCCTTATCACCGTCTATTCCAAGGGCTTTGGATAATGAAGTATGGACACGGTTATATTCATCCAATACAAGAATCAGCTCGGTCTTGTCTTTTGGAAATTCGCCATACAGCAAATCGTAATATTGTTTCAGATAACCGGAAACATCGGGGGATGTATCGCCGGGAAATGACGTAAAGCCGATTTCGGATGCAAAGATAGGGACTGCTTTTCCTTCATTCATTTTCAGTAAATTCATATTAATAGACCGAGTATAGGATATTCCGTCTATCAGGCTTTTATCAATCTTGCCGATATATTCTATATAAGCTTCAGTAATCACATTTGTATGCATTACTGTATTCTCAGCGGGATCATATGGGTATATCTTCTTAGTATCTGGATATGATTCAAATTTATTTTTTTCAGACCTTCTTTGCACCATATCAATACTCATTGCCCGCTGGTTGACCGATATTGGGAAATTGGCTAATGTCTCGGTCTCATACTGATTGATCTGCTGATCAAAACCATTCGATAAAGAAAGAATCAAAGCAATTCCAATAATCCCGATACTGGATGCGAAGGATGTCAGTGCGGTTCTCCATTTCTTTGTCTTAATATTTTTGCCTGATAGCTTCAGCGCGGTTAAAAAACTCATGCTCGTTTTTTTAAGCCTGTAATCCGATGTAGCGGTAATTTCCGAATACGGGTTACTGTCTTCTATTACCCTTCCATCTGAAAACCTTACGATACGGTCGGCATACTTTTCGGCAATATTCGGATTATGTGTAACCATAATCACCAGCTTATCCTTCGCAATTTCTTTGATCAAATCCATAATCTGCTGGCTGGTTTGTGTGTCAAGTGCGCCGGTCGGTTCATCGGCCAAAATAATATCAGGATTATTCGCCAAAGCGCGGGCAATTGCAACTCGCTGCATCTGCCCGCCTGAAAGCTGATTTGGTTTTTTATGAAGATGATCCTTTAAACCTACTCTCTCCAACACTTCTACAGCTTTTTTGTGTTTAACCGAGGAGGAAACACCGCTTAATGTCATTCCTATCTCAACATTATCTACAATACTCAAGTGGCCGATTAGATTATAACTCTGAAAAATAAACCCGATACTATTGTTTCGATATGCGTCCCATTCACTGGATTGAAACTGTTTTGTTGATTTTCCGTTTATGATCAAATCGCCCGAATCATATTTGTCAAGACCGCCGATCACATTTAAAAATGTGGTTTTCCCTGATCCACTTTGTCCGAGTATCGCCACAAACTCATTCTTTCTGAAATTTAAACTCACATCATTAAGTGCGACTTGCGTAAATTCACCTGTTGTATAACTTTTCTTTATATTTTCAAGACGTAGCATAAAACAATAAACTCCTTTCAAGACTTGTTAGGAGTATAGCATTTAATTGTAACCGCAATATAAACAGATTATTACTTTTTTAACTATTACTTCTTTTCGGCTCGATTTCAATATGTCGTGTTAAACAATCGTTTCACGTATCCATCGTGCAGCCATATCCGGCCATTGTTTGCAGCTTTCAACCGTAACACCGGTCTCTTGGGTTGCCAATGATAGTCCGTGAGGGCCGGAAGGTAAAATGTGCATTTCAAAAGAAATGTTACTTTTTTTTAACGCATTTGCGAGCAGCAGCGAGTTTTCAACCGGAACGCATTTATCATCAAAAGTATGCCATATAAAGCAAGGCGGAGTATCGGCCGACACTTGGTTCTCAAGCGAAACAAGCGAAAGATTCTGCTCGTATTTGTCTTTCAGCAGATTTTTAAATGAATCTCGGTGCGCAAACTCACCTGAGGTTATTACCGGATAGGACAGAATCAAACCGTTCGGTTTATTCTCACTATTATAAAAGTCTAACGGTTTATTAACAAAATCCCTGTTCCAAAACATACCCAAACTGGCTGCGAGATGTCCGCCTGCGGAAAAACCGCAAACAATAATTCTATCGGCATCAATATCCCATTCAGCGGCATTCTGACGGACGATTGCAACAGCCTTTGAAAGCTCTAGCAATGCACCCGGAAAACATACCTGCTTTACTGAATATCTCAATACAAAGCATTGAAACCCTAATGAATTGAAACGAAGAGCGATGGGTTCGGCTTCTCGGTCCGATGTCATCCCATATCCGCCGCCGGGGCAGATAACCACCGCCGGGCGTTTTTTATGATAGTCCATCTCAGGCGAGTGGCCAATAATGTATGTATGCAGTTTCGGATTTGCACTCCCCTCCAGACCTGCAGCAGAATAGTTAATCCTTATGTCAATTGTCTCGTGAATCATATAAATTTATCCTTCCTTTTTTTATACAATATTTTCAATATTAATACCCCCACCTTTATATGTCAACCAATTCAACCAATGCATTCAGCCAAAATCCTTAAAAGAAGAAACTGTATCTATCAAGCTGTCAGAGTCTTTACTATCTATATCAAGTAATAAAAAAGCGCCGTCTGCCCCTGCTTCAGCCACTATGGAGTAATCACTGAGCGTTGTTATATCACCACAGAATATCTCACGATTACCGGAAATTTTTTTTAACGTTTTAATACAATGAATAAGCGTTTCGTGTTCCGGCTTATTTGTTTTTAGCAAAATAAACCCGTTGGTATTTTGAATGGACTCAATTTCATCCGGTGACATAGCATCGCTTACCTCACCCGAAACCTTCAATCCATTTTCAATGAGTAATCTGATTATCTCGTGGTTTTCAATGACTGTTAGCGTAACATCGGATATATTATTCTCACGGCAAAATCGAATGAATTTTTGAATACCTATTTCCTTAACGGTACTCTCGTCAGCAGATATCATGATTCTAATATGCGGCATATAGCGACTGATTTCGGTTATATTATCCAGATAATGATCATAGTTATCACATTCAACCAGTGCCAATGCCATATTATCTGAAAGAGAATTATTCCCTGTATAAGCCTTTCTTGCAGGTAGTCCGATTTGTAAAATCTTGCATCCGCCAGCAGCATAATATTCTGCAGTCATTGCACTCTCAGTTAATGTGGGATAGCCATTTAATAGATGGCAAATCAGTTTCATACCAGTACCTCATAAATATAAAGTACTGATATTATTGACGTAATATAAGAAAATTATTATACAGATTCAATCAAATATGATTGTAAAATTACTAATTGAAGTAAAATTATGTGTATGATATAATATACCACAAAGTAGGTTACCACCCGTTTTGTGAATTGAAAAACCGCTGTTCGGGCTAAACGCCCTCCTGTTGCTGAGCTGCATCGCACTTTTTCTGGTTTGCTCTAAATTTTATGATAATAAAACAATGCAAGTTAAAAATTAAGGTAGTGTTTATTTTGAAAATGCAGGTAAAGAAAAAAAGGAGACCGGTATTGACTGCTTTTACCACCTCGCTAATTGTGAGCTTGGCATTTTTTACTGCTCTTTTTGCACTCAACATAGACCTTATATCGGATTACTTTGGCAATAATCCCTGTGTTACCGGTACGCCCCAGAATCCTGCTCATGGCAGTTGGAATAACCATGTTGGGGCGGATAATTCACCGTGGAATGAATCATTTAAAGATTATATTGAAGATACGATTTTCATCGGCGATTCTAGAACAGTCGGACTGAAAACATACAATTATGTCAAAGCGGAAAATGTTTATGCATTAAATGGGCAAAACCATCAGTCAGCGCGTTCCGAAGCCTTTGTTAATCTAGGAACCGGCAGACTACTCACTGTTGCACAGGCCATAGCTGTAACCAAGCCCAAAAGGATGGTCGTTTCATACGGTATCAACGGAATATCGTCAACCTTCATGAGTCATGACACATTTTTCAACCAATATTCCTTGCTGATTGACGAATTAAAGGCAGCCTCTCCCAACAGCATTATTATAATTCAGTCAATTTTGCCGGTATCAAATTCATATGAGTATAAATCTCAGTATAAAATTACAAATGATAAGATTGATTCCTATAATGTGACGCTTAAGAATCTTGCTAAAGATAAAGGATGCAAATACCTTGACACATCCGGTGTATTAAAAGACGGAAACAACTGCCTTTTATCAGAATATGATTCAGGCGATGGCCTGCATTTTGATTCGCAAACCTATGCAGTCCTTCTCCAGTATCTTGATCAGCATCGTATTTACTAGGTGATAGCAATGAAACTGGCTATCATCGGGACTCGCCGTGCCCCCTCTAACATCAGCGTTGTGATTTTACGTTATATTCCCGAAAATGTAACAGAAATCGTGAGCGGAGGAGCAATAGGTACTGACCGGGCGGCAGAGGAAATCGCCGACTCACTTTCTCTGCCAATCCGTCGGTTTCTGCCCAACTATAAAAAGTATGGGCGCAACGCCCCCCTAAAACGCAATATCGAAATTGTTGATTATGCCGATGAAGTGATTGCATTTTGGGATGGCAGCTCTCACGGCACAAAACAGTGCATAATTGAATGTGTCAATCGCCGAAAGCCGATTCGAGTGATTCCAATATAAAACCTATAAGAACAAAATTAAAGGATTTGAAACGCATTTATGAGTTGTGTTAAAAGCAGGATAGAAGCAGTAGTCACCCTCAGCCCATCCACATGCTATTATATGAGGACAGGAAAATGCTCTCTTGATATTGTTACCGATTATTTTATATCGACATCATCCAGAACATCCGCGAACGAGTTGCTTTTTTGTCCGAGACTGTATCGCGCTATGTGTAACCGCGAACGGATGAAACCTCTTTCAATAACCCCTTGTGAGTGCGGACATGCCGAGATTGTTACAGGACACCAGAGGGCCTGTATCGCGAGCCGGAAAGGACTTCAACTGGCAATTCGTCCGGCAGGCAACAAATTAAAATCAAACTGCCCGATATGCGAAGGGCAGATCATGTTTGATAAAAACAGCGGTACGAATCGATTTGTTCGTCTTAAAGTTTGTGCTCACGATAATATTACCCATCCCAAGTAACAATGGTGACAGCTCTTCTAATTGAGATTGGAAATGGCTACATAAACAAACCCCCAACCACGGAATAATCTGTGATTGAGGGTTATTTCAATTTTAACGAGTTTTCAATTTAAACATCTTTGCAACGCGGGGATGCAATGTACGCAAATACAAGGATATGACATTGGTCAGAGCCATATCATATATAATGAATACAAAATTACCTGCAGCAATAATTCCATAAACAAAATATTTGCCTGATTGTACTATTTCATCAGCATCAAGGCCGAATACAAACAACAGCAAAAAATATGAAGTGATGATTGCTACATTAAATACAGTAATTTTCAAAAGCCATTCAAGCCAACGTTTTTTAAGGCGTTCCAGCAGCGACTTGAGGATTGGGTAGTATCCAAAAAAGCTGATAAAGAGCAACTTTGCTTCCATATCGGGTGATATAAATAGAGATAATATCGCAACCGCAGCATAAACCAGCCATCCGCTACTTGCATTAATTTCGATTACAAACGGAATCAGTACAGCACCTGAGATTGCGGGAAGTGCGTAGGTTCCGAATGGAAAAAACGTCAGCAGCATAAATGTCAAGGAGAGCGCCCCAAGCACACCGCCGAGTGCGACTTTTCCGGTTTGCCTCAAAACAAACTCCTCCCGATCGGATATTCATATGAATGGAACCATCGCCATCAGCAACAGCTTATCAAATCGCCGCCCATACATTCGCAGCAACAGTCAGCACATATAAGGCCGGTGCACATGTCGCATCCGCTGCATCCGCCATTATATGCACGTCCGCCGGCAGCACGATATCCCCCAGTTTGCCTTTGCATGTTAATCTGGTTTACCGCAGTGCGATATTCCATATTCGTAGGCTCCATACGCGATGCGGTCTGAAAGTGATTATAGGCATCTTCCAGCCATCCCTTTTTGAATAAAACACTGCCTTTCAGGAAATACCATTCGGCATCCCTCGAAGAAGTAGGAATACCATCCAACAGCATCTCGGCATCAAGAACTCTGCCGGAGTTGATCATGCTGCGAATGTCGTAATAACGGGAACTACCCGTTGAATGAGAGCCTCCGGCTCCCTGAGATGAACCCCCGCCCCGACGGCGAATTTGTACGATGGTGTCATAAGCTTCGTTGATCTCCTGCATCTTCTCCTGCGCAAGATCGGACAGAGGATTATTGGAGTAATTATCGGGATGATATTTTCTCGCAAGCTCTCGGTACGCAGCTTTTACTTCTTCATCGGTTGCATCCGGTGAGATTCCAAGGACCTTATATGGATCATTTACGCTCATGTTTACTCCCCTTTTTTGCAAGCACCTGCTGCTGTACAGATGGCATTCCTTGCTCAAGTACATTTCTAATTATCCCGTCAAAACGTTGTGTTGTGAGGAGATTAAATGCAGCAATACATTCCGCCAAACAAGCGTTCAATGTCGGCAGCAGCGACTGAAGCATATTTTCATCCGGCGGATTATCCTGACTAATTCCTTTAGAATAAATAAAAGGATTATAGTTGCCATCAGACCAGTCCTCTATAAGATCATCTACAGCATCGATCAAATATATCCAGCGTCCGAGACAATATCCAAATCTTTCAAGAATTCGACGCTCGTTTTCATCATTTGCGCTATCACTGGCAATGGCTGACAGAATCATTGCTGAAGGATCTGCCGCGGCGTCAATCGAACCGTTTTTTTCTGATTCCAGCTTGGACTGCTGCTGCATACAGTCTTTCACCAATGTATCCAGTTCGGGAAGCTTGTTTGCAGCCTTCTTCCTTGCGTGGCCTGCAAATGGCAATAGTAGCCGCGCAGGCAATGATGAGAAAAAGGACCTATCGGCAATATTATCTTTAATTTTAAAATACATTAAAATTGAAGCAACATCTGCTGCATACTGTATATGTTC
Source organism: Ruminococcaceae bacterium UBA5396 (assembly GCA_002410715.1). GTDB lineage: Bacteria > Bacillota > Clostridia > Oscillospirales > Acutalibacteraceae > Avimonas. The sequence goes on from DHOG01000076.1 coordinate 29,066, forward strand.
ATTATTACAGCAGCAGGTTCGTTTCTTCAGTGGGTTGAACAAACAACGACCCTTTTTAAAACCCTCGCATTCATCTGAAAGTGCCATACGAAATACAGCCAGAAATGTGAAATCATAACTCAGGGTGAACCTTGAAAGTAATCCGTAGCTCCTTCCCAATTGCTTGCACAGAGAACAGTATATCCCCTGATAGTGCTCATATTCTGCCATTCTAAGGTCTGGCTTGTACAATCGTACGTATCCAAACATAAATCAGGCCATGCCTTTCCCGTGACCAATATAAAATTGGTACAATCCCATTAAGAATCCCATTTCGTCCTTTACAATTCCATCATACAGGAATAACCTTTTAATTATATTAAAGAATTGTAAATTCTTCAATCGGAGCCATCTCAATGGCGGCTCTAGATTAAGAAACACCTGATTTTTATCCCTTATTTTTTCCCAAAACCTGCTTTAGGTACTGGCCGGTATATGATTCGCTGCATGCAGCAACCTTTTCGGGGGTACCGGAAGCAACAATGTAGCCGCCTTTATCTCCGCCCTCCGGACCTAAATCCAATATATAATCGGCAGTTTTAATCACATCGAGATTATGCTCAATTACGATCACCGTATTTCCGCCTTCAACAAGTTTTTGCAAAACATTTATCAGTTGGTGAACATCAGCTGTATGCAATCCGGTGGTAGGCTCATCCAGAATATAGATGGTACGCCCTGTTGCCCGGCGGGCCAATTCAGTAGCAAGCTTAACTCGTTGTGCTTCACCGCCCGAGAGGGTGGTGGCAGGCTGACCAACCTTAACATATCCAAGTCCTACATCAACCAAGGTTTGAAGCTTACGATGAATTTTGGGAATACTTTCGAAAAACTGGGTTGCTTCATCTACCGTCATCTCCAGTACTTCATGTATATTTTTCTCTTTATATTTGACTTCAAGTGTCTCACGATTATACCTTTGCCCCATGCAAACCTCGCATGGAACATAAATGTCAGGCAAAAAGTGCATCTCAACCTTAATAATTCCATCGCCCTGACAGGCCTCACATCGCCCGCCTTTTACATTGAATGAGAAGCGTCCTGCAAGATAGCCACGCATTTTTGCATCGTTTGTAGATGAAAACAACTCACGTATATCATTAAATACGCCTGTGTAAGTAGCAGGGTTGGAGCGCGGTGTACGACCGATTGGGGATTGATCGATACTAATTACCTTGTCAAGCGCCTCCAGACCTTCCATCCTCAAATGTGCCCCCGCTCTGGTATGGGCACGGTTTAGCTCGGATGCCAGATGCTTATATAGAATTTCATTTACAAGGGATGATTTACCGGATCCCGAAACACCGGTTACACAGTTAAAAGCGCCCAGCTTAAAGGATGCGTCTATATTCTTGAGATTGTTTTCGCAAGCCCCGCGAACAGTAAGCAGCTTGCCATTTCCCTTACGGCGTTTTTTGGGAACGGGAATTGCCTTTCGCCCGCTTAAATACTGTCCCGTTTCGGAGTTTTCGCAGCTGTAGAGCTTCTCAACAGGGCCTGAATATACAATCTCACCGCCGTGCACCCCCGCACCGGGACCGATATCCACAATCCAGTCGGCACAGCGCATGGTGTCTTCATCATGCTCAACAACGATCAGCGTATTCCCTAAATCTCGCAACCGCTGAAGTGTGTTTAAAAGCTTGGCATTATCGCGCTGATGCAGGCCGATACTTGGCTCGTCCAGGATATACAATACGCCCATAAGATAAGAACCGATTTGGGTAGCCAGGCGAATGCGCTGGCTTTCGCCTCCAGATAAAGTGCCGGCTGAACGTGAAAGCGTAAGATAATCCAGACCCACACTGTGAAGGAATCCCAAGCGTTCCGTAATTTCCTTCAAAATACGGTCGGCTATGATGCGTTCACGTTTACTTAATTTTACATTATTAATAAACTCCAGGGCATCACTGACAGACATCTGCGACATTTCCGAAATATTGATGCCATTGATCGTAACAGCCAGGCTTTCAGACTTAAGCCTCATGCCGCCGCACTCGGGACAAGGAACCTGGCTCATATAAGATTCCAGCTCCTCACGCATCCATTCGCTGGAGGTCTCATTATATCTACGCTGGAGGTTGTTAATAACGCCCTCGAATTCGTTCATATAAGTGCCGGATCCATATTCGCTTTTCCGAGTCATTTTAATCCTTTCGCCCTTACTGCCGTAAAGAATTATGTCTAAAATGTCTTTGGGAAGTTTATTAATCGGCGTATCAAGGGAAAAGTCATAATGTTTGGCAAGTGCTTCATAATACATCTGTGAAATTGTACCCGAATCAATATAGCTCCATCCGCTTGCACGTATCCCGCCTTCACGAATCGACAGGTTTTTATTGGCTATTACAATATCCGGATCAATGGACATAAATATCCCCAGACCGGTACATTTCGGGCATGCTCCATAAGGATTATTAAACGAAAACATACGGGGAGTAAGCTCTTCAATACTAATGCCGTGTTCGGGACATGCGTAATTTTGTGAAAAGGTCATCTCTTCCCCATCCACCACGTCAACCGTCAAAAGACCGCCCGAGAGAGAGGTTGCGGTTTCAATCGAATCAGCCAGACGACTTCGTATATCAGGGGATATCACCAAACGGTCAATAACAATTTCAATGGTATGCTTTTTGTTTTTTTCAATCTTGATGGTTTCGGAAAGATCGTAAATGATTCCGTCCACCCTTACCCGCACAAAGCCTGATTTGCGCGCTGATTCAAATTCTTTAACATGCTCTCCCTTACGCCCTCTGACCATCGGTGCAAGAATCTGTATACGCGTATCCTGTGGAAGCTCTAGAATTTTATCCACAATCTGATCGACTGTTTGTTGTCTGATCTCTCGTCTGCATATTGGACAATGAGGAATACCGATTCTTGCAAAAAGAAGACGCATATAGTCAAAAATTTCGGTTACCGTACCGACGGTTGATCTTGGATTTTTTGATGTTGTTTTCTGGTCAATTGAAATTGCAGGAGACAAGCCTTCAATTGTATCAACATCAGGCTTGTCCATTTGCCCTAAAAACATACGAGCATAGGATGATAGACTTTCAACATATCTGCGCTGTCCCTCAGCGTAAATTGTGTCAAAAGCAAGCGAAGATTTTCCCGAGCCTGACAATCCGGTAAATACAACAAGCTTATCCCTCGGTATTTCAATATTTATATTTTTAAGATTATGCTCTCGTGCTCCCTTGATTATGAGCTTTGAATTCTGCATTAAAAATATCCTTTCCGGGTTCTATGCGATAATAATATAAACCGATTACGATTATTTTCAGCCCTGTAGCTTTTTGATCCGGTCACGCAGATAGGCTGCATGCTCAAATTCAAGAAGAAGAGCAGCGTTTTTCATTTCCCTTGTCAGCTCCTCTATCAGCTTCATGCGCTCAGCTCTAGACAACTTCTTTGAAGATTTGTCTGCAGACTTTCCGTGTGATGTAATTTCTATAATTTCTCGAACGTCTTTGTTTATACTCCGCGGTGTTATACCGTGTTTTTGATTATACTGCATCTGGATTTCGCGGCGTCGGTTTGTTTCGTTTATAGCACGCTCCATAGAAGGCGTGACACTGTCGGCGTACATGATAACCAATCCCTGAACATTACGCGCCGCGCGTCCGATGGTCTGTATCAGGGATGTTTCGGAGCGCAAAAAGCCTTCTTTATCCGCATCCAGAATGGCGACAAGTGAAACCTCAGGCAAATCAAGTCCTTCACGCAACAGATTTATGCCCACCAAAACATCGAACTCCCCCAACCGTAGGTCACGGATAATTTCCATTCGCTCCATGGTATCAATATCATGATGCATATATCTGACCTTGATGCCGTTGTCATCAAAATATTTTGTCAGATCCTCCGCCATTTTTTTGGTAAGGGTTGTGACCAAAACACGCTCGTTACGCTCAGAACGTTCACGTATTTCGGCCATAAGGTCATCAATCTGTCCCTCAACCGGTTTCACAATAATCTCGGGATCAATTAGCCCTGTCGGGCGAATCACCTGTTCAACAATCTGCGCGCTGTGCTGGCGCTCAAATTGGCCGGGGGTTGCGCTTACAAAAACTACTTGATTGATGTGGTTATAAAATTCCTCAAAATTAAGTGGACGGTTATCGTATGCACTGGGCAAGCGAAATCCGTAATCAATCAGACTCTTCTTCCTTGCAAAATCTCCGCCGAACATTCCGCGTACCTGCGGCAACATAACATGTGATTCATCCACCATGAGAAGAAAATCATCCGGAAAGTGATCCAGCAACGTATAGGGTATGCTGCCGGGCTCCCGGCCAGATAAAACCCGTGAGTAGTTTTCAATACCTTTGCAAATTCCAATCTCCTGGAGCATCTCTATATCGTAGCGGGTGCGTTGAAGAATCCGCTGTGCCTCCAGCAGCTTTCCTTCCTGCTTAAAAAACTCCACCCTTTCATCTAACTCTTTTTCAATGTTGGCAATGGCCTCCTCCATTTTTTCAGGCGGAACAATATAATGGGATGCCGGATATATTGCAACATGGTTTACTACGCCTTTAAGCTCGCCCGTTAGGGGATTAATTTCACTGATTCTGTCGATTTCATCACCAAAAAACTCGATTCTGATTACCGTTTCGCCCGAATACGCAGGGAAAATCTCGACAACATCACCACGAACTCTAAATTTATTGCGTACAAAATTAATATCATTGCGCTCATACTGAATTTCAACCAGCTTCGCCAACAGATCATCTCGTTTTTTCTTCATACCGGGACGTAGAGAGATAACCTGACTGCGATAATCTATTGGACTACCCAAGCTGTAAATACAAGATACGCTCGCAACGATAATAACATCCCGCCTCTCGGCAAGCGCCGATGTTGCGGAATGTCGTAGCTTATCTATTTCTTCATTAATTGCCGAATCCTTTTCAATATAGGTATCGGTCGAGGGTAAATAAGCTTCCGGCTGATAATAATCATAATAGCTAACAAAATATTCGACAGCATTATCGGGGAAAAATTCACGGAATTCACTGCAAAGCTGTGCTGCCAGTGTTTTATTGTGCGCCAGAACAAGTGTCGGGCGGTTTATATTCGCAATGACATTCGCCATGGTAAAGGTTTTACCCGAACCGGTTACCCCAAGCAATGACTGTTCCCGCATCCCCTGCAAAATTCCATTGGATAATGCTTCAATGGCCGCGGGCTGGTCACCCGTCGGCTTATATTCTGATTTAAGACAAAAACAATCCATCGAAATCCTCCGTAGATTGATCACATATGTATTAGCGGTTGGTTGGCTTAAACAGTGAAGCAAGCGCAGGCGTGCTCCTCATGGATACAAAATCATCCTCGGCAACAATCAGATGATCCACAAGCTGTATACCGGCAACATATAAAGCATTTGTGATTGCCTTTGTGCTTTGCTGATCCTCAAGGCTTGGAAGAGCAAACCCGCTCGGATGATTATGTGCCAGAACAACCGCGGTGGCGTGATTTCTGATTGCCTGCTCCAATATTCTTCGAACGTGAATTTCGGTAGCATTCATACTGCCTTCGGACACAAACGAGGAATGAAGCACCTTGCATTTATTATCCAGGCAGACTAATAGAACCTTTTCGTTATACTCACCAAAGAATTTTGGCAGCACATACTGCCCCATTTTTTCTGTACTGTCAAGAATCATATCCTTTGAAAGCTCGCTATTATAGTATTCGCGAATCAGCTGACCGCTAAAACGAACCAGCGTCGCCGAACCCGGGGTCATCCCTTTGACATTTAGCAAATCATCATACGAAGCCTTCAAAACGCCGGACAGGCTTCCAAAGGTGTCCAGCAATTCATGTGCAATTTCATTTGTGTCCTTACGGGGAATACCGAAAAAAAGCAGCATTTCAAGAATCTGATGGGGCTCAAATCCCTGTAATCCATCCCTAAGAAACCTCTTCTTTATACGTTCACGATGCCCTTGGTGCAATCCACCGCTACCCATATGATTCAGCCCCCTGTAAACCCTACGGACAAATGTTTGTTCTTTTCATTATAGCAAATATTCTTTAATTTGAAAAGGGCTGTATCACAACAATTAATTTCCTTTACAATTACTGATAGTTGAACCAATTCATCTATTAAAATCAGCCGAAAATCAGATGGGGGTAAGGGCTTTATACTCATGATGTAACAGATACAAGTTCATCCTTCACTTCCTGTTCTTTCAACAACTGCTGCAAAGGCTCTAAATCTTCATAGAAAACCACAATTAAATCATTATTTTTTGCATTATTAATTGCTTCCTTTAGAGCGTCCAACTCTTTTTGTATAATTTGAATTTTTTGTTGGTCAAATCCGTTTTTAATAATCTCATCATAAAATAAGCGCGCCACTTCAAAATCACGGCGGTTTCTTTTATTGGCGTCTTCCTTAATATAAATCTGATCGAATACCCTAGAACAAAATTCCCCCACGGATTTGATAGAGTCATCTTTTCTGTCGCCCGGCATCCCGATTACGCCCACCAGTCTTGCATACCCAATATTCTTACATGCCTTAACTACCTGTTCATAACCAGCAAGATTGTGCCCGTAGTCCAGCATGACACGGAAATTTTTTATATAATAAAGGTTAAATCTTCCGGAATTCATTTCAAAGGATTTCAGTCCCTCTGCAATCATATAAAACGGGATTCTTAAAGCATAAAGGGCTGCGGTTGCAGCCAAAGAATTTTCTATATTGCATTCAATCTGCCCTCCTAGAGTAATCGGGATATCGGGAATCTGAACAATATTGATTACCTTATCTCGGTCCCGCACTTTAATCCAATCATCCTGTGTAAATACGTGGATATAATTCCTGAAATCATCTTGCTGTATTTCTTTTTTTGAAAAAAGAATGATGTCAGCCTTGGTTCGGTTCATTAAATAAGGCGTCATACCGTCATCCGCATTTAATACAGCATACCCTTCTTTTTTTACCGCTTCGGTCACCACCGATTTTACAAAAGCAAGATCCTCAAGTGTCTCAATTCCGTCCAAACCAAGATGATCCTCCGCAATGTTCATAATGATACCAACATCTGCAAGGTTATAACCAAGCCCTTCCCGCAGAATACCCCCGCGCGCGGTTTCCAGAACGGCAACGTCAATCATTTTATTGGACAGCAGGGTTCTTGCGCTTCTCGGCCCAGAATTGTCACCCTTACAGATACACTTATCTGCGATATATGTGCCGGTTGTGCTGGTCATCCCTACCGATTTACCTGCAAGAGACAGAACATGGCTGATCAAACGAATCGTAGTGGTTTTTCCATTCGTCCCTGTAACCGAAACAATTGGGAAGTGATACGATTCTTTATTTGGAAAAAGATGATCCACAATATCAACCGCTACATCACGTGGTTTGCCTTCACTGGGATAAATGTGCATACGAATACCCGGAGCAGTGTTCACTTCCACGATTGCCCCGCCGGTTTCTATAATTGATTTAGAAATATCGTCCGTTATGATGTCGATACCGGCAATATCAATGCCGATTGCGTTTGCCGCAAGTACGGCAAGCTCTGCGTTTTCGGGATGAATGATATCGGTACAGTCAATTGCTGTTCCGCCGGTGCTTAAATTGCCGTTTGTTCTCAGCTTCACAGTCTGACCTTCATCGGGAATCGAGTCAACGGTTAAACCGCTTTCCCCAAGAATATCTTGCGATACGCTGTCCAGCTTGATTTTTGTGAGAGGTTTTTCATGATTCTCCCCACGATTTTCACTCATGTTTACCATCTCGACGAGTTCTTTGACTGTATGGTGCCCGTCTCCGATTACCATAGCCGGAAGCCGCTCAGCCACAGCGCTTACCTTATCCCCTACAACAAGAATACGGTAGTCCCTTCCGGTGATATACTTTTCCACAATAATTCCATTGCTGTATTTGCTGGCTTCTTTAAAGGCATGCTTAATATCAGATTCGCAGTTTAGATTCAGATAAACGCCTTTCCCCTGATTTCCGTCAAACGGTTTCAAAACCACCGGCATGCCCAATTGATTTGCGGCGATAACCGCTGATATTTCGGAGTATACAACCTTTCCATAAGGCACGGGAATATGATGCTCGCTTAAAATTGATTTTGTAAGCTGCTTATTTGACGATATATCGGCGGATATGCAGGATGTTGAATCGGTCAGCGTTGATTCAATGATTCTGCTGTGTTTGCCATAGCCGAGTCTAACAAGACTTTCATTCCCGATTCTTGTAACGGGTATGCCTCTTCGTTTGGCTTCGTTCACGACTGCAGAGGTGCTGGGACCAAGCTCTGCATTGATGGACACCTTTTTAAGATACTCAAGAAATTCATTGATCGCAATGTCTTTATCTTTGATAAAATAATTCAATATGAATACCGCTGTTTTACTGCACTCAAGTCCGCAGACCTCATTTTCGTATTCATATACAAGATAATACTCTGTCGGCTTTTCCATAACTCTGGTTTTACCATATCGGACGTCATATCCCAGCATGGATTGCATTTCGAGAATGGTGTGTTCCAGAACGTGTGCGATGTAGGTACCGCTGTTCAGCTTTTCCAAAAAACCGCCCTCGTAGCCCAGACCGCAGTAATTTTTTTTTAAACCCGGAAAGGCATTCAAAAGTCTTTCATTAAATCCTTTGATATCTTTTGTCGGTATGTCCTTGTATTTGCCGATATCAACAACCATTTTCATTACAGGTCTGGCGCTGTAAATACTTCTGCCTATATACGTTACAAAGTCCAGTATTTTAATCTGATCATTTTTCATTTTTTAAACGCATAACCTTTCTGCTTTCAAGATAAAACCCATACCCCTGCGGCAAGGCATGAACCGTCACGCCCATAATTGCCAGTATTTCATTCGGGTTTAGCTCCGATACATTCGAGCTTTGGATTGTCTTGCCGTCAATGATGGTAACAGAGTTTGAGCCGATGATTTCAAAATGCAAATCGGGATATAACTTGACGGCGGTATCCTCATCGATTCCAATTCCCAAAACATCGGGATTTTCAGCAACACCGCAGAGCAGTCTCCCGAATCTACCCCTCTGGTCAAAGTGCTGATCGATGATAACGCCTTCAAATAGCCCTAATCCCGGTGCCATCTTTAATGTGCATTTCCTTGCAGGCTCATTATCATTCCCCTGAACCACCATTGTGGAACTCATAACAGAAGCGCCCGCGCTTGTTCCCATTATAATGCCGCCGGATTGGTACAATTCCTTGATTTCGCTATAGGCACGTGTACCGCCCAAAATACTCGTAATCCTAAGCTGATCGCCGCCTGTCATGAAAAGACATTTTGATTTTTTTATATATTCGCAAATATCCGGATCATCGGCATCATCCCGGGTATTAATGTCTAATATTTGAATGTCCTCTACGCCCAGACGTCTGAAGACCTCATAATAATTGTTTCCTGTCTCCTCCGGCTGTTCTGTTGCGGTAGTCAATATTGTTAAAATATCTCCCTTAGACAGCATTTCAGGTACTTGTTTTAATATTACACGTTCCCCTTTTTTATCCTCAGCTCCGCCAATTATAATCAAGTATCCTTTGTTCTTTTTCACAAATACACCACCATAATTTAATTAACCTCGCTGATGCAGCAGCTTTCCTCTGCAAAACAGCATTTTTATATTGTAAGCTTGGTCGGTTATTAGAATATCAGCATCGCTTCCTTGAGAGAGCGTGCCCTTGCTTGGATAAAGCTTTAATCCTTCTGCAACATTTTTGGTAACAAGACTAAAGGCAATTTCAATAGGTATGCGCTGTTGATTGATACAATCAATGATATCCTTATATAACGAATTTATGCAGCCGGTGCCCCCACTTGGGATGCTTCCGTTTGCGTCTGAGCTGACAGTGACATTGTTGATACTGATTCTCTCAATCATCAGTTCATGAATTGCGGCAGGTACGGAAATACCTGCCGTTTCACCTGAAGTCAGGTCAATACTCCCACCTGATTTGCAGTATTCCTTTGCCTGGCTGAATAATTTTGCACTGCGGTTTACATGGGTGGGTACAAACATCTGCAAATCCAAATCCGACTCTCTAATGAGATCCAGTAACGGTTTCAATCCTCTTTTCCCGTCGCCTATATGAATATGAACAACCCCTGCCTTCCCTGACAGCATACCACCCAAATGGGTATCCGATGCCAGTTTCAGCAGGTCATATATATTTGGGTGAGTGGATCTGTGATCGGATAGAGCGGTTTTTACCCCAATCACTTTGTCTACATAAACCAGATCATGAATAACGTCCTTGGTAATTGTAATTGGTGGAAAAGAATAGCTTCCCGCATAAATATAAGCAGTAAGCCCCTGTATCTCTAAAGCTTTTGCCTTGGCATACAGTGCTTCAAGGCTTTTGGTGCAGCTGTCAGCGCCCAGAATGCCGACAACCGTTGAAACACCGGCTGCCGTTATTTCCTCAGCTCCAATTTCGTTAATCCGACTTGCAAAGCCGTCCTCGCCACCGCCCCCGATTATATGGAGATGCTGGTCAATCAGACTCGGAAAAGCAAGTAATCCATCCAGGTCATATATATTTTCATAAACATCAGCCATTTCTATTGTCGGCTGTATTTTATATATTTTTTCGTTACATAGCAGGATATCCTTTTTACCTAAAAATTCGGGACTGTAACAAATTAGGTTCTTCAATAATGTAAGCATACCGGTTCCCTTATTCGAACAGAATTTTTACATTTCTCTATTATTTGTTTTGGGGTAACAATTATTCTTTTTATTTCGGTTCACTCTTCAGAATGGTATAAATTCTTAATATCTAAAAATAATAAAAGGGATTGAATGTATAAACCATTAAGTCCAGCTAAGAATTGTCAAGGTGTTTAGCAAAAAAGATTAGGAAAAACAATGCGGTAAAAGAGCATAGCAAACAAGCCCTTTGAAGAACAAAAAGCTAGACGAGAGCTAATTATCGTTAGGCAGCAAGGCAGCGGCTTTGCAAATAGTTGAGTTTATGCTGGGATGGGGAGATAACTGCAAATGGCTTTTCATCACGGAGGATGGCGAAAACGATGTTGCAGACTTTGTGCATGACGGCCCCCAAAGCAACCATCTTGGGCTTGGATTGGCACTTTGAGAGGTAATAATCCCTTAGAACAGGATTGTTAGCAACCCCTTTACGGGTAAGACCGATGCTGACAAGAGCCATTGTGTGAATCACCCGCCGAGCGAGAGGAGAGCCACGCTTGGATATCTTAACATCGGTACCAATGAATTTTCCGGATTGCTTAACGGCGGGGTCAAGACCGAAGTAAGCAAAAAGTTGTTTGGGAGATTTGAATACGGAGAAGTCACCAATCTCGCACATCACTGTAACAGCCGAAAGAAAGCCGGCACCCCTTATAGTTTCAATCAAATGAATCTGCTTAACAAAAGATTCATCAGGATGGGCATCCACTAATTCATGCATGGCTGCGAGTATCCCGTCAACTTCCTGATCGTATTTCTTAATGAACGAAACGTAAAGCTTGATAAGTTTGTCGTTGCTGGGAAGTGCATGACCAAAACTGGTAGCAGCCCTGGCAGCGGATATGATTAATTGGTATTGTCTCTCTGCATAGGCCATCCCAAAACGAGCAGTGGATGAAATCACCTTGATTACGGCGCTCTTCTTGGCCGCCAGGAAAGCGGCTGGAATAGCGTATTTCTCCAATAAGGCAAGAGAGGTTTCGACGGTGAGCTTTGAAAAAATGCCGATATACTGAGGGAATGCGACCCGAAGTTCTCCTTGCAGTTTGTTGACATAAGCGGAGCGGCAATCCATGAGATTGTAGTATTCGCGCGTCAGATTACGCAGATCAAGCACAAGGTCAGACGGGATGACAGAAACCTTTAAGTCCGGCTTCAAAGCAATCAAGGCAAGCTTTTTTGAATCAAATTTATCATTATGTACTTTACGAATGTTGATGTTCGTGCTAGACTTTGTGATGATTGGGTTAATGATTGAGACAATAAACCCCTTATCACGAAGATAGCAGAAGAGTGGGTAATGATAAATACCCGTGGATTCCAGAAAGATTCGAGCTTTCAAGGAATTCGACTCTTCTGCTTCTTTTATTGTCAAAACAGCTTTTTCGAGAGAAGCAGGGTTCGCATGGGTAATCTTGAATGGCTTACCCACAAAGGTTTGGTTCGGCAAGGCGATGGACATGAAACTAAAATCCGCGCCAACGTCAATACCAACCGAAAGATAAAAATCGTATAGCATTTTGAAGAATCCTTTCTGATAGGCATCCATTCCATTTTCGTGAATACACAGCCTAGCATGTGATGCAGGTATAGCCGCTTGACGGCTCCCAACCAGCCTAATCATAAATCTTCACTGAATGGACTAATTGACTTAATCGTAGGTATGGGCCGATAAAATCGGCTTCCCAAGGAGACAGACATTGTTTGCCCTATCCATGGAAGTTTACCTTACAATCAGTCTGGTGTCTACAGAAACCATCAAGCGTTTAAACCTGCATAGCCAGTCTTATTGGCTATGACATTATTATACTAGGAGACAGCATATGAACAGTCTAGATATATCCCCCAAAAGAGAGACGCTGGACGGCAATAAAGCTGCGGCGATCGCCGCATACGCTTTTACCGAAGTCGCCTCAATTTATCCGATCACTCCGTCAACACCAATTGCTGAGGGTGTTGATGAATGGTCGGCACACGGAAGAAAAAATATTTTTGGGCAGACGGTTCGTGTGGTTGAGATGCAGTCGGAGGCAGGGGCGGCAGCGACCATGCGCGGTGCATTACAGGCAGGTACGCTTGCTTCAACCTATACCGCTTCCCAAGGCTTATTGCTTATGATTCCCAGTTTATATAAGATGGCGGGCGAGCTTCTGCCCGGCGTGCTTCATGTTACCGCAAGATCGATAGCCACGCATGCGCTGTCGATATTCGGGGATCATCAGGATGTAATGGCGTGCCGCCAGACCGGAGTTGCTCTGCTCGCATCATCAAACGTTCAGGAGGTTCTGGATTTCGGGATTATCGCCCACCTGTCTTCTATCAAGTCAAGAATACCGTTTATACATTTTTTTGACGGATTCCGTACCTCACACGAATATCAGAAAATTGATACAGTAGATATGCAGGACTTAAAAGGACTTGTAGATATGCAGGCTGTCAAGGAATTCAGAGACAGGGCGCTAAACCCCGAACATCCTGTAATTAGGGGTACAACCCAAAACCCGGATATCTATTTTCAGCAGCGTGAAGGAGCCAACACGTTCTATAATGTGCTGCCGGATATTGTTGAAAACCATCTGAAAGAATTTGAAATGCTGACCGGAAGAGAATATAAACTATATGATTATTACGGCGCGGAAGACGCGGACAGGATCATTATCGCAATGGGTTCGGTCTGCGATACGGTAGATGAAACAATTGATTTCCTAACCTCTAAGGGTGAAAAAATTGGTGCCATCAGGGTGCATCTTTACAGGCCTTTTGCCGTCAATAAATTCATAGATGCAATCCCAAAAAGCGTAAAACGGATTGCTGTACTGGACAGAACCAAGGAAAATGGGGCAACCGGAGAGCCTCTTTATCTGGATGTTGTGTCTGCCTTGAAAAACAACAGAGATATATCGATTGTCGGCGGCAGATATGGCCTTTCTTCTAAGGATACACGCCCGTCGCAGATATTAGCGGTTTTCAACAATTTGAAACAGGATGTTCCAAAGGATAGATTTACGATCGGGATTATGGATGACGTTACCCATACCTCGCTTTCCGAAGAGGAGGATATCGATACCACACCCGACGGCACAATCAGCTGTAAAATCTGGGGGCTGGGTTCCGACGGAACAGTCGGTTCCAATAAGACAGCAATCAAGATTATCGGAGATCATACCCAGCTATATGTGCAGGGCTATTTTTCGTACGATAGCAAAAAATCGGGAGGTACCACTATATCACACCTCCGATTTGGTCCGAAGCCGCTGCGCTCACCCTACCTTGTTTACAGCGCGGATTATATCGCCTGTCATAATACTTCCTTTATTCATCAATATGATTTACTGAAAGGCATAAAAAAAGGCGGAACCTTTGTACTGACATGCCCCTGGAGTCCGGATGAGTTAGAGGACAAGCTGCCGGCTTCCATTAAACGAGATATTGCGAACAACAATGTGTCTTTTTATATCATTGATGCTATGAAAATTGCTTCGGAAGTAGGGCTGGGCAACCGAATTAATATGGTGATGCAGTCGGTCTTCTTCAGGCTTGCCAGAGTGATTCCGTTTGAAGAGGCGGTTGTTTATCTCAAAAATTCTATTCAAAAGATGTATGGGAGGAAGGGTCAGGATATTGTACGGATGAATCAGGATGCGGTGGACAGAGCCGCGGATGCCCTTGTAAAGGTTAAGGTTCCCGAATCCTGGAAAGAAGCGAAAGATGGGGATCAAGCTGTAAAGGACTATCCAGATTTTGTTCGGAACATTCAGATACCCATGGCAAGACACGCCGGCGATGAGCTTCCTGTCAGCGCATTTGCAGGTATGGAGGACGGAACATTCCCGCCGGGTACGACCGCATATGAAAAGCGCGGCATTGCTCCAATGATTCCCGAATGGCAGATAAACAAATGCATTCAGTGCACACAATGTTCCTATATCTGCCCGCATTCTACAATTCGTCCATTCTTATTAAATGAACAGGAGAATCAAAGCAAACCTGATACGTTCAAAACTAAAAATGCAATTGGCAAGGGACTTGAAAACCTTCAGTTTAGAATACAGGTCTCACCCCTTGACTGCACCGGCTGCGGAAATTGTGCCGATATTTGCCCTGCAAAAGGCAAAGCCTTAATTATGAAGCCGGCTGAGATAGAAATTGAGATGGAATCGGACAATTGGGAATATGCAATGACTGTTACTGCCAAGGACAATCTAATGAATAAATATACCATAAAGGGTAGCCAACTTGTTCGTCCTTATCTGGAATTTAACGGGGCCTGCCCGGGGTGCGGAGAACCCCAATATATCAAACTGCTGACACAGCTTTTCGGGGACAGGATGATGATCTCCAATGCTACCGGCTGTTCATCCATCTGGGGTGCATCTGCGCCGTCTATCGCATATACGACAGATGCTAATGGAAAAGGACCTGCATGGATTAATCCGTTGTTTGAAGACGCCGCAGAATTCGGTTTGGGTATGCATCTGGGAGTAAAACAGATTCGTGAAGAACTGATAAAGACCGCCATTAGACTGATTGAATCCGATGTAAATGGTAATTTAAAAAACACTTTACAGCGTTGGCTGGAAACGGTTTATGACGGTGAAGGATCCAGGCAGACATCAAGAGAGCTTATTGAAATCCTTAAAGGCATAGATACTTCAAAGAATAATGATCTAAAATTCCTGTTGGATAACAAGGACTTTCTTGTAAAAAAATCGATATGGTCAATCGGCGGCGACGGATGGGCATATGATATTGATTACGGCGGATTGGATCATGTGCTTTCAACCGGAGAAGATATTAATATTTTTGTGATGGATACAGAGGTGTATTCCAATACAGGCGGACAATGTTCCAAATCAACGCCGACCGCATCTGTCGCAAAGCTGGCCGCTTCAGGTAAAAAGCAGAGGAAGAAGGATCTGGGGCTTATGGCGATGTGCTATGGAAATGTTTACGTAGCACAAATTGCTATGGGGGCAAATATGAATCAGACCATCAAGGCAATCACAGAGGCAGAACGGTATAACGGGCCTTCGCTGATTATTGCTTATGCCCCATGTATCAATCACGGAATCAAGACCGGAATGGGGACAAGCCTTCAGCAGGAGAAAAAAGCGGTTGAAGCAGGATACTGGCACCTTTACAGATATGATCCCAGACTGAAAACAGAAGACAAGAATCCCTTTCAGCTCGATTCCAGGGAGCCAAAATCGGATTACAAGGAGTTTTTAAACAGCGAGGTTCGATATTCTCAGCTTTTGAATGTATTTCCTGAATTGGCACCCGACTTGTATGAACTGGCCGCCCAGAATGCGGCCGGACGTTATGAACGGTATAAAAAGCTTGCAGAATATAATGTGCTGTAAATATGGAACGCGGACGGGATTTTTAAACTCCGTCCGCGTTCCATGCAATTAGTCTTATTTTTCATTGCTGTCAACATATTCTTTTGCGTTTCTGACCTGTATTTCGTTTGGTATATTCACTTTTGAAACATCCTGTTGGGTTTCAATGTTTGCCCATGCGGCGGTATCATGATTCTCAATCGGCTTTTGCTGGTTTTGATCCTTTGGCTTTCGATTCTCCATAACTTAAAATGCTCCTTATATTCTAATTAGCGACTTTCTAATATTATGCATATTTGCGCCAATAATAACACCAAAAGAAAAGTATATTCCACATTCGTATGAAACTGGTTATTAGGCATGATTATAATATTATTGTTGCGGCAACTGAAAATGGCTGAATAAAATCCAAATGCATTTTTAATTATTCTGCAACACCCAAAAACCGCTACAGCTTTTCCATTTACATAGAAGTTTTTACTTTAATAACCTTGTAAATATAAAATATATGTACTATTATAGATTGATTGATTGTATATTGTCGGCATATTTCAATAATTGCCGTCTTATTGTATGAAATGGAGAGTTGGTTATGAAGATTCTGGTAATTAATGCAGGGAGTTCATCACTGAAGTATCAGTTGATTGATATGAACGGTGAGGTCGTGCTTGCCAAAGGTAACTGTGAGAGAATCGGGATTGATGGCAAGTTTACCCACAAAACAAACGATGAAAGGGTTGTGAGCAAGGAAGTAGAAATGCCTAATCACACCGAAGCTTTTACTCAGGTAAAGAACGCTTTGATATCGGGCGAGGGTAAGGTAATTGACAGCTTATCTGAGGTTTCTGCTATCGGACATCGTGTGGTTCAGGGTGGTTCGAAATATGACCATTCCGTTTTGATTACAAAACAGGTATTAAACGATATAGAAGATTTTTCGTCATTAGCCCCCTTGCATAATCCGGCACATGTACAGGGCATTAATGCGGCAACCTCCGCTTTCGGCAGTGATATTCCGCAGATCGCTGTTTTTGATACTGCATTTCACCAGACAATGCCGCCCAAAGCATATATGTTTGGTGTGCCTTATGAGTACTATGAGAAATATGCTGTTCGCAGATATGGCTTTCATGGCACATCGCACCGTTATGTATCAGCCCGTTGCTTCGAGCTGCTTGGCAAACCCGACGGTAAGGACACACGTGTCATATCTTGTCATTTGGGTAACGGCTCTTCTATTGCGGCACTAAAAGATGGCAAGGTCATTGATACAACCATGGGACTTACCCCACTTGACGGTTTTATGATGGGGACACGTTCTGGCTCGATAGACCCGTCTGTGGTATCTTTTATTATGGACAAAGAAGGCATGACCCCGCACGAAATAGATGAACTGCTAAATAAAAAATCGGGTATGCTTGGAATATCCGGAGTTTCCAGTGATGATCGTGATATTGCGCAGGCTATTCAAGACGGCCATGAGCGCGCCAAGCTTGCCTGGGATATGCGCACTTATGATATCATAAAATATATCGGTGGATATATTGCCGCCTTAGGCGGCATAGATGCCCTTATCTTCACGGCGGGTATCGGTGAAAATCAGTCTAAATTGCGTGAAGAAATACTAAATTCGCTGGGTTATCGCGGTGTAAAGGTTGATTTGGAGAAAAACAGCATCCGCGGTCAGGAAGTTGAAATAACCACACCGGATTCAACTGTAAGAGGCTTCGTAATTCCTACAAATGAGGAAATTGTAATTGCCAGAGATACACAAGAATTGGTTAATGCAATTAAATAAGACAGTTAAACAGCGGATGCTTGCAAGCATCCGCTGTTTAATATAAACTTAATAATACAACCAACTTAAAAACGGAGGACGGGCTAATGTTCATTCCAAAAGACGTATTGGATGTAATTGAAACATTGGAATCCGCCGGCTATGAAGCCTGGGTAGTGGGCGGATGTGTTCGTGACAGCCTGCTGGAAAGAAACCCCAAGGATTATGACGTAGCATCTTCATGCCCCCCATCCGATGTAACAAAGCTGTTTTCCCGCTGCGTTAACACCGGTGCGGCATACGGAACGGTAACGGTTTTAACGCCCTCCATCCCTGTAGAGGTGACGGTTTTCAGGACTGAGTCGGTATACAGTGACAACCGTCATCCCGACATCGTTGTCCCAGCCAATGACATTGAAACCGATCTTTCGAGGAGAGACTTTACAATTAATGCAATGGCGTGGCATCCGGTTAGAAAGCTCTGCGACCCTTACGATGGCCAGTCTGATCTGATTCATCAAACTGTAAAAACAGTCGGGGATCCGTATACACGATTTTCTGAAGATGCTTTGAGAATCCTGCGGTGTCTCAGGTTTGCCTCAGTTCTTGATTTTAATATTGATACCGCAACCCTTGAAGCCGTCCGCTTCCTTTCCCCCTCGCTCTCCCGTATCAGTGCGGAACGCATAAATACCGAACTCATTAAACTGCTAACCGGGGTACGTCCCGAACTGATCAGCGAAACAGTTACAAGTGGTGGACTTTCCCGGTTTGGAATTACACACATTTCACGGCCTTTTCTGCTTAGAAAGATACCCACAAAGCCGATTTTGCGTTTGACTGCTCTTTTATGGCTCAGTCTTAATAATGTTTCGGTTACCAATGTAACAGGGCTGCTGAAAGCGCTACGTATGGATAATGCAGCAATCTACAAAGTAAATTGCCTGATAAGAGCGATCTCCACGCCTGTCCCCGCAGACCTTATTTCACTGAAACAAACCTTTTGCAATATCCCTCCAAAAATATGGAGAGAAGCATTGTCTCTTCGGGCGGTTCTTTTGGAGGAGAATACCGACGGAATTGAAGAAATGCTGAAACAGACAGCAGGTGAGCCATGGAACCGCAGCATGCTGTCTGTTGACGGTAGCGATATTGCTGTGCTTGGTTTTCAAGGAAAAGCCATCGGCAGGGTGCTGACGATATTATTGGAGCATGTGCTAAAAGATCCATCTTTGAACACGCACAAATCTCTCATGGCAATTGCAGAGAAACTCGTAGAGAAGATGCCGCCGGAACCCAATCAGAAATCCAATTCACCGGAATCCTGCAAGAAATAACACAGTCCGGTATAACGCCGGGTTTTTCGGTTGTTTTCCACCATATTGGCTAATGTTTTACTGCTGCCCACAATAATTAGCAGCGACTTGGCTCTTGTAACGGCAGTATAAAGCAGATTCCTATAACAAAGCATGGGTATATTGTTGTAAAGCGGCAGTATTACCGCGTCAAATTCGCTTCCCTGACTTTTATGAACCGTTACGGCGTAGGCAAGCTCAAGTTCCTGTGCCTCGTGGCTTGAATACACGGCGACACGATCTTCATAGCGGACACTGAGTGTGTTTTCTCTTGAATTCACCGATTCCAGCATCCCGATATCTCCGTTAAATACCCCCTGCCCCATTTCACCGCTATCCTTTGTCCACCCGATATCATAATTATTCCTGATGTGCATAACTTTATCCCCGGCCCGCAGGGTAACGCCTTCAACCGTCATCTCATGGCGGCGATCTGAAGCAGGATTAATCAACTCCTGCAGACGTCTGTTCATTTCCCTCGTTCCCAGCTCACCCTTTCTGCTGGGACAAAGAACCTGAATCCCGTTGCCTATCGTAAGCCCGTAATTGGCGGGTAGTCTGGTGCTGCACAAATCAAGAACCGTTTGCATAGTATCCTGGGCACTTTGCTTCAGCAGGAAGAAGAAATCCCCCTTTCGGTAGTTTAAAACCGGCATCTGACCGGATACAATGCGGTGCGCATTACTGACAATATTGCTTTGCATTGCCTGACGAAAAACCTCGGTGAGCTGTACGGTAGGCAGCTCACCCGATGAAATCAGGTCATGTAACACGCTGCCGGGGCCCACTGCAGGAAGCTGATCCGAGTCTCCCACCATAATCAAACGGCACCCTGTTTTTAATGCGCGAAGCAGGCTGTCAAACAGCAGCGAGTCCACCATGGACAGCTCGTCCACCACTACAGCATCCGCTTCAAGCGGATTTTTTTCGTTGCGATCAAAAATTGGGATGTCCTCGTCGTCCCATTTAACTTCGAGAAGTCGGTGAAGAGTTTTGGCTTCCTTACCGGTTAGCTCGGAAATGCGCTTGGCGGCTCTTCCGGTAGGCGCGGCGATGGCAACTGTCTGCCCCATATCCTCCAACAGCGTAATAATGGCTTCAAGCGTAGTGGTTTTCCCCGTACCGGGGCCGCCTGTTAGAATTAATACACCCTTTTTCATGGCCTGCGTAATTGCCAAACGCTGCTGTTCGGCATATGATATTCCGCGGCTTTTTTCGATTTTGATAATCCTTGATTCGGTATCGGCGACAGACGGCGGGGGAAACTGAAGCATCATACTGATTCTTGAGGCGGTATACTTTTCGGCTCTGTGTACATGATTTAAAAAAATAAACCTACGATTGTTGAAATATTCTTCCTTAACTGAAAATCTTGAAACAAGTCCTTCCAGTGTATCGGTGACCTGCTGGTGCTCTACCCCTAGCATTGAAACCGTAACATTAACAAGTTTATCTGCGGGCAGACATGTATGACCGTTGCTGAGATTATGCCGCAGAACATATATAATTCCCGCTTCCAAGCGACCCGGATCATCCGCCGGGCGTCCCATTTTCATACAGATACGGTCTGCCCTTTCAAATCCGATATAAAGTCCGCTGCTGCACAGAAGATAAGGATTGGCGCGAATGCGGTCTATGGTTGCTCCGCCCCATTTTTTCCAGCAGCGGAATGATTCATTCGGCGTTAACCCGTACTCCGAGAACTGCATCATCACCTCGCGCAGCCCAAACTGTCTCGCGTATTCGTCCGCAATCCTAGCTGCGCGTGACGGAGAAATTCCGCGAACCTCCGCCAACCTGTGGGGTTCCTTCTCCAGTATTTCCAGTGTTTTGTCTCCAAACTTTTCCACAATCCGAACAGCGGTTGCCTGCCTGACTCCCTTAATAACTCCGGATGAAAGATAACGCAAAATGGCATCTCCCCCTACAGGAAGATGCCTTTCACAATATTCGGCGCGAAACTGGATGCCAAAGTTGGGGTGATCCACCCATGAGCCTGACAAACTCAAAACCTCTCCGGCACCAATCATTGGCAACACTCCGACCACTTTGTGAAGCTCATTATCTGATTCCAGCTCTAAAACCGTCCAGTTGCTGGCATCATTGCGGTAAACAATCCGTTCAACGCTTCCATTTAGCGTCTCACTCTTTTCTTCCATACCGCACACCCCATTTCTAATAGAGTTCGGCTAGTTTTTATCATCATTATCTAAATGCACCGGCAAGCAATTATGATATTCAATCGTATAGTAGTTTTTAATCCTTATCTATTATACCTCAACCCTGCCGTTATTGTAAACCGGATACGAACACTTTTTCGCACTCCCGCGGTGTGGTTAAAAGGACATTTTCAAAATCTTGGCTGATTTTTTCAGCCAAAACACGTGTCTGCTCATCCATGCCATTATCCAGCAAAAGCACCTGTCCGGGACTGTCCGAGGTCCAGCGGCTGCGAGAAACAGCAGCACGTACAATGTACTCCACATTTCTGCAGCTTCCCGATATTGGCAAAACCAGTATCGTCGGCACTGAATGATCGGATTGAAGAAAGCGTAACGTAATGCTTCTGACCAGTTCAACACAACCGTACAAGGATAACAACAGCACCATAACCAAAAGAATGTATTCGCCCATCTCTCCCATCCCTTCTTCGCAACCGCATATAAATATAGCCGGTATATGTATCTGCATTCTAAAACGGATACAGAAAAACGGGAAATACACGCCCACCTCTTCCCCACCCGGCATTTCCCTTATCGCTCCATCCTATGCAAAAAACCGGGATTTGTGAAAAGACGGACATCTTTTGATTATGTAGGGCACTTTTTTAGTGTTTCACCTTATGCATTTCCAGCTGAGCCATTACAAGTCCAAAATAAATGCCTTTTTGGCGCATCAGCTCATTGTGTGTACCCACCTCCGCAATACTGTGCTTATCCAACACTACGATCCGGTCGGCTTTACGTAAAGTGGAAAGACGGTGGGCTATGGCGAACGTTGTCCTGCCCTGCGTCAGCCTGTTCAAAGCTTCCTGTATTTGGTATTCAGTCTCGGTATCGAGACTGCTGGTTGCCTCATCAAGAATCAAGAGCCTCGGATTATGCAGAATTGCTCGGGCGATTGCAATGCGCTGCCTTTCTCCCCCCGATAGAGTCGAGCCGCGTTCCCCGACATAGGTATCATATCCATCCGGAAATTTTGTAATAAAATCATGTGCATTTGCAATCTTTGCAGCCTTAATCACATCCAATGCGGTTGCATCCGGCTTTGCATAGCGTATATTGTCGAACAATGTACCTGAAAAAAGAAATGTTTCCTGTAATACAACCCCAATCTGGCGGTGAAGACAAGCTTTTGTCAAATTGCTAAGCGGAATACCGTCGATCATTATCTGCCCGTCATCTGCATCGTACAAACGCATTAGAAGGTTAATCATGGTTGATTTTCCTGTCCCCGACGAACCCACCAGACCGATCATCTCACCTTTTTTTACCGATAGGCTTATATGTTCCAACACCGGCTCATAAGATTTATATCCGAAGGTTACGTTCTCAAAAACAACATTTCCATCCAAATCCCTGTCAATCGCATCCGAAGCTTGGTCTATCTTCAGCTCTTCATCCAAAACATCATAAATGCGTTCCAACGCAGTTTTTAATCGCATAATCATACGGGGCAGCCTGCTTATAAACTGAAGCGGCATATACAGCATATTGGCATAAGCAATAAACTGTATCAGCTCACCCGGTGTCATGCTGCCGGTTAATACATCCCGACCTCCAAAAAAATATATTAAAAACGTACCAGAAGTTATAATCAACATTACAAAAGGATATAATGTGGCCCAAAGGACTTCGTTTCGGCGCTGAATATATTTAAGTCGTTCTATATAGGACCTAAAACGCTCGGTCTCCCGCTGCTCCTGTCCAAAGGACTTAACAACGCGTATACCCGATATAACATCCTGAAGCCGCCCGTTCACTCGATCATCAAAACGCCACTGCTGACGCCACAAGCGTCTTTCCAGTTTTCTGAAAGCCCGCACAAGGATGAAAGCAAGCGGTACAAACGCCAGCGTGAGCAACGCAAGCCGCCAATTCATAAACAGCATGGTAATGAACGCACCGATCATTATAAAAATCCTTGTGAACATTTGCGCAAAAGCGGTTTCCATAAATTGACGAATATGAGACGTATCATGAACAACACGGTTCATAAGTTCTCCGGCCTGCCTGGAATTAATGAATTCCATCGACAATTCATTGATTTTTGCATAGACCCGCCCGCGTAGGTCACGGCTGATTCTTGTACCAAGATTGTTGCTCCATATCGTGTTGATGGTAGACAATGCAAGGACCAGCAATACAAGGGCAAGCATGGTTGCAAAAAAACCACCAATTTGCCCCAAAGTGCCGCTGGCAGGCACCATAACATCATCAATAAACCGCCGCTGAATAAACTGCTGACCAACGGTAATCGCAGATATAGCCGCCATAAACAGCGTTATTGACAAAAATGGAAGTGCGTAAGCTCCGCATAGACTCCAGAACCTCTGGAACGTACGGCCCATTCCGGCGCAGCGCGGACATTGATTTGTTCCGGGCAGAACCTGCCCGCACGCAGGACAATACCGCTCCCGCTCAGGACTTACAATTTCCTTGTCCTGACCACGGCAAAATAAGGAAGCTCCACGGGCAGTATATGAATATTGAACCATGAATCGCATGCTAAATCTACACAGTATCTCGTCATAGGAACTATGATTTGAAATCAAAATACCGCAGTTTACCTCCGGCGAACAGAGGATCTCATCGGTTTGGGACAGATCAATATTCCTTATTATACTGCCGTTTTTGAGAATAAAAAGATTGTTACGGGTAACCGCAACCCATCCATCGCTAATCCACTGACCATCTTTGTCCAAGTCAAACGGAAGACAATAAACAATTTTTTCACCTTTTAGAAGCGGTTTGATTTTTTCCTGTTCATGATCGGGAAGCGTATATTTTAAATTCAAGCCAACCACCGCCTGCCTTGTTCGTTCTTATTAAATAAATAGATCTAGCTGTTTGATTTCTCTTGCAGATAGCTTATATAGATCAGGAATCTCAAAACGATTTCCGTCCAAATCATTAATCAGATAACGATCTTTACCAATCGGATAGACACTGCCGCCGCCCATACGAACCGTAAAACGGCAGGTTCCCCTATCAGTTACTACATCCCAGTATGAATATCCGTATTCCTCGCGGATGTGACGTACCTTCAGAATTTTGGGCGTAAAATACCTTAATTCCATTTGTTCATTCAACATGGCACATGTATCTTCCGGAAGCTGATCCATATCATCTATTAAACCGATTTCCCTGCCATCACCCTCCGGCTCTCGAATTGAAATGTAGTGCGTCGGATCAGAATGAGGAAAGCAGCGGTGTACAGTGATGCGATTATAGACTTTTATTTCACCGTCTTCTTCCGTATATTGAAGACTTACAAATCCCCCGTCGGTACGGCTAAAAACAGAATTTTCTTTTGTAATGCGGTGTACGCTCGTTATATCATCAACAACCTGTTTTTGTTTTTCGAGCACTTGGTCTTCCACTTTCATTTTTTCTTTCAGCATACCATCAGCCCTTTCCGCTTTAAGCTCAGTCCCCAATGCCGCGCATGGCAAGCGCCTTGGACTGAAGCTGCAACAGTTTATAATATTCCCCTTGTTTTGCCACCAGCTCGGCATGGGTTCCGCTTTCAACCAGTTCCCCTTTGTCAAGTACAATCAGATGATCGGCATTACGCAGGGTTGAAAGTCGATGTGCAATGGATATGGTTGTTCTCCCTTTTATCAGCTTTTCGAGGGATTCCTGTATTGCGCGTTCTGTCTCGGTATCAACAGAAGCGGTTGCCTCGTCAAGCACAAGTATACGAGGATCTGCCAGTATGGCCCTAGCAATAGAAATTCGTTGCCTTTCTCCACCCGAAAGTTCTCGCCCCCCCGAGCCGATTATGGTGTCATATCCGTCGGGGAGGCGGCAAATGAAATTATGTGCGCTGGCAGCCTGAGCCGCTCGAACAATTTCAGCATGGCCGGCGTCAGGTCTTGCATAAGCAATATTTTCGGCAATGGTGCCCATGAAAATATAAGTCTCCTGGCTTACCATCGCAACCGCGCCGCGCAAGGATGAAAATGCAAGATTCTTAATATTGATGCCGTCCAGCAAAATTTCGCCGCTGTCCGCATCATAAAGACGGGAAATTAAGTTAACCAGTGTAGATTTACCTGCACCTGATTTTCCGACAATCCCCAGCATCTCACCGGATTTCACCGAAAAACTCACATCGTTCAAAACGCACTTGTTGGGTTCATATCCAAAACTGACATGATTTAGCGTTATGTCACCTTTTAAATCTACATATACAGGCGCTTCTTTTTCCATTACGTCCGGCCTGGCGTCAATAATTTCAAATACACGCTGAGCAGCATTCATGCTGCTTGCCCACCACCTGAATATATTTGAAAAAAACTGCATTGGGCCTTGCATTAAACCAAGAAAGTTTAAAAAAGTGATCAGCTTACCATATGTAAAAACACCAGGCGCCTGAATAATGAATAATGCGCCGATGCTTGCGACAAGCAAAGACGGGATTTCCCTCGCCAAACTATACATAATTTCAAATTGGTTCCCGTATCGGACTACCCGCATTTCGGCGTTTCTGACACGATCATTTACCTTTTGAAAACGTGTATTTTCATATTCTTCCTGACCAAATGCTTTAACGACACGAGCACCGCCAATCCCGTCATTTAGCAAGGAATAAAGGGTGCGTACTGTGCGTGAGCGCCTTCCGTGTGCATGCCAAATACGAGGCATAAGCCTGTAACTGATAAAAAACAGCGGCGGCAGCATAAAGAATGATATAAGTGCAAGCCGCCAATCCATACTAAACATAATAATTGCGGCAAACAGGAAGGTAAACACATTGTAAAGAAGATAGGGAAGTCCGTCTATAAAAAAGCCCATGACCTCATTGGCATCGCTGTTCACCCTTTGCATCAGGCTTCCTGTCTGGCGTCTTGTGAAAAACCCGATTGAAAGCTTCTGCAATGCTTCAAAAACATTTCCTTTAATTTTAGTAACCACTTCGGGTACCAAATATGCGTTTATCCGCCCCTGAATCACTCCGACAATCTGCTTGATAATTAAAATCAGCGCAGCTGAAAGCACCAGCATCAACAGTGCCAGTACAAAGTTGCCCGGTATTCCAAGTGTTTCAGTGAATTCTTGGTTTTTGGACAAAATCTTATCATATAATATGGTGCCAGTAAGATAAGGACTCAGCGAGCTTAGAATACCGGATACAATCATACATAGGAACAAACCACAAATACGAAGCCAAAACGGTTTGAAATAGGATAAAATACGAAGGAAGATTGCACGCTTCACCATACATTTCGGACATACAGACCGTCCTTTTTCAGGATAAGGCATTCCGCATTTTGGGCAGTATTCCACATCGTTCCGCTTTTTTTCCGGCGGTTCCTCGCCTGTTAACCGACAACTGAAAGTCATACAAAAATTGCGCATTTCCTTCATCTTTGCGCCCGAAAAACGGCATATCCATGTTTCAATGCCATCAATATCCGCCATAAACAGTCCGCCGACCACCTGATCTAAAATTTTAGGGTTCGCAATTCTGCTTAACTCATATTGATATAACTCACCGACTCCTTCTACCGGACGATGACTGGCAGGCGAAGCGCCCGAGAATATCATTTCACCGGACTGATCTGAAACGACAAGAATAAATCTTTTATCAGTCAGTATAAGATAAAGGCTGCGCAGCTCACCATTTTTGTCCATATCTGCGCTTACTGCATCAAGAAAAGCCTCCGGTTTTAACCCCCGCTTTTCAAGCGCTGTTATAACCGAGTTTGGAATGACTTTCTTCAGCGATTCGTTCATAGCAGGGTCAGACCTTTCTTTTGTTAGCTAATAAATGAATAAAGGCACCTCCGAGGTGCGGAAGTGCCTTTTGTTTTACATAAAATGAGCGAGCCTGTAAGCCGAGTTCTGTCTTGACAATGTGTCATGAACAGCCATCTATCTCGACTGCATGTTGCCATACAGCTCAAGCCGCCTGTCGAAGCACATCGGGCAAATGTATTGCTTCTGTCGACGTTGCACCGGATAGGGTTTACAGGGCCACATAGTCTCCTATGTGCCGGTGAGCTCTTACCTCGCCTTTCCACCCTTACCGCAAATCAATGCGGCGGTATATCTCTGTTGCAC